>JAHLFF010000071.1 GCA_018883945.1 Candidatus Acinetobacter avistercoris | reverse complement strand
TTATTTTTAATAGGGTAAAGTTTTGTTGCTTTGGGGGCGGGATGAAAAAGAATAAGGGATTTACGTTAATTGAGCTGATGGTGACGATTGCAGTGTTGGCGATTGTTGCCATGATGGCTGCGCCTTCGTTTGGGGATTTGATTGCAAAGAGAAAGCTGGATGCAGAAACAAGAGGGTTATCTTTTGTTTTGAGTCAAGCACGTGTGCAGGCAACAACATTAAGAGCAAATGTAACTTTAAAATTTCAGCAAGGTCAGAATACTCCCAGATTGATGTATTGGGTACCTGAATCAGAAACAATTTTACTAGATTCAACTTCAAATGATGTTGATTTTTCAGATGTTATTTTTACTCCAATTGGTCAGCCAAAACAAAGAGTAAAAATGATTCCTAACCCTGATTATAACGATGCTATACCCGAAGATCCTGATTCTAATCCACAGTTGAAAGAGACTCGGATCCCTTTGAAATTTACATTGTGTAATCCAGAAATTCATCAAAGCAGAATAATTTCATTGTCTATGAATGGCACTGTAACAGATATTAAATCAGGACAATGCTAATGAATAATTCTAAAAAACAGGCGGGTGTTGGACTTATAGAAGTTTTAGTTGCTTTGTTACTAATTGCAATTGGAGTACTGGGTTTTTCGGCTTTACAGTTGCGGGCGATGGATGCAGCAAATGAGGCTGCCGATAGAACTCTGGCCATTAATATTGCACGTGATTTAGCAGAACGAATGCGCGTAAATAAAACAGAATTGGGTCAATATAAAATATCTATTAATGCAATGAAAACCAGTGAAACAGGATGCGTAGGTCGTTTATCTGGGTATATCCCAAATTGTAATGCCAAAAAGATGGCCGACTATGATGCTTCAGAAATTAATATAAAAGCGAAAGATATAGGGCATCTGCTCAGAATAGATGCCTGCAAAGGATCTACATTAAATTGTATTTATGTTGCTTGGGGAGACACTGATATAAAAAGCTCAACTGATCAGTGTGTTACATCTTCAGGGAGTTATGTCGCTAATGCACAATGTTTAGTCATGGAGGCTTATTAAATGAATATGAGTCTTCCACAAATGAATAAAGGTTTTACATTGCTGGAGCTAATGATTGCATTGGCTCTTGGCTTGATTGTGAGTGCTATTGCAATTCAACTTACACTTACAGCTCAAAAGAGTGTTTCTACTCAGCAGGCAATGTCAAATTTACAAAGTGATGCTTTGTTTGGTCTGGAAGCAGTGGTACGTGATGTCCGGTTGGCAAACTTAAATGCATCGGATGTGGTGGTAAATGATACCGTGACTCATGGTGGGGTGGTTCTAGATGGTAGAAATTATACTTCCAAGCGAACTGCAGCTGGGTTAGCTGATCTGGTACTTGTAGATGCTTTGTCAAAAGGTGAAGTGGCAAATACTTCAAATCTCCAGGGAGTCAATAGTGATCAATTGGTCATTCAATATAGAAATATGATGGAAGCTCAATTTGATTGTGAAGGGCAAAAAATTCCGGTTGGTAGTTATATCGTTCAAAAATACTTTGTCCGTAAAGACACTATACAAAGTGCTTCGAATGATCCAAATGAACCATTTGCTCTTGCTTGTAAGGCATTTACTTATACTGGCGATGAACCTGCCAAAATTGATTTAAGTGGTACGGGTGAAATTATTATTCCACGTGTTGATTATTTCGGAGTCATGCTTGGCGTAGCCCAAGATAAATGTGCAGCAGCCGATGTTGCGGATGGTGTCATGAGCTGTTTTGGTTATATATCTATTCAAGACTATCAAGCCTTAACTACAAAACCTCAAATCGTAATGATTAAAGTTGGAATGTTGGTTCGTTCAACAAATTCAATTGGTGCAAATGATTTATATGATAAAGATAAAATTTACAATGTTTTAAATGTGCAAGCCAAGCTTAAAGATGATGTTAAAAACAAGATGTATATGCGTAATATTGTGACCCAAACAATTGCCATACGTAATGGTTTTGGTATAGAGAAGCAGCAATAGGATGGGCAATATGAAAACGATACATAATATGAAAAATCAGTCCGGAGCAGTATTAATCGTTGTTTTGGTCATGATTGTTGTCATTGCTATTGCGGGTACGTGGGCGATACGTTCAAGTATTACTTCTTTAAATATTTCAACAAATGCACAAGCTCAGTCGCTGCTTATGCAAAATAGTGATTCCGTATTTTATACTTTGGAAAACAAGACCAGCAATGATTTAACCTTTGCTCAAATGCGTATTGGGGATGGTATGTTGGCTTATGTATTAAGACCTGAAAATAAAGGTAAAGAGCTTGTATTTTGTATTAGGGGGACCTCTACAGATAATTTTTCAGGAAGTCGTATTGCCAGTTCAGCCTATTGGCAGGGTAATAGCATCGTAAATAGTGAATTGGGAACTAATGGTTTTTGTCAAATAACACGCAGTGATTTTATTAGTGGGCGTCAGGCAGTGATGACTCAGGTATCTGTTCGCGCAGCAGATGCTTCACGAGATTGGGAGCATATGATGGAAGGTGATGATAAAGAAAGCTCAAAAAGTACAGGGATCCAAAAGGTAGCCATTACCGCAACATCAATACTGCCGAATTTAAGCAGTGCTAGTTTAAAGCAAGTTAGCAGATGTTTGTCTGATTACACCAGTTTTGTTGATCCGCTTGTTAAAAATGACACTGTTACCGATTGTTTATCACAACTAAGTGTTCCATATAGTACGCAAGAAATGGAATACAGTCTGCGTTCGCTAAAAGCTAGCTCGTAGGAGATGAAGAAATGAGAAAAATAAATATCCTTAAGCATCCTCTATCGGGTGAACAAAAAATTATGCAAAAACTTAAACTTTCTACTTTAGCAGCTTCAATTACTCTAGTAATTGCTCAAAGTGCTAGTACGTATGCGAGTGATATAGAGATTTATACCAAACCTTCAGCAACCGCGAGTTCTGGTGTGGTTGTGATGATGTTGGATACATCTGGTAGTATGGATGTATCAGTAGTTGGAAGCAGTGCATGCGATTTTCCTGAAAGTGCCACAAATAAAAAATATACAAATAATTCATCGTATAGGGAAACTCTGCCTAGCTCTGCTGGTGGTTACTCGAGAAGGTTTTGTACAGCTGATATACGAACTTTTTACTTCAAGCAAATCCCTAAGAAAGATTGTGGTAGATGGGACTGGTGGTGTACACCAGTCCCAACTGAGCAATGGTATTCATGTGGAGTGGAAGGTACTTTTAATAAAAATCTATGCACAACATTAATTAGTAAACCTAATATAAATGATTACACTAAAGATAGTGAAAACTATTATTTTCGAGAAGAAAAAAATAAAAAAATATATGATCGAATGAGTCGCTTAAAAGATGCTTTGTACACTCTTGCTACAATGCCAGTCTATGATGAGGAAACAGAGGTGGGCATTAAGGCGGATGTAAAAATTGGTATAGGAACGTTCCCTTATGTTGGTGGTAATGAAAATAATTTAAGAGGTTATATTCGAATACCAGCTGAAACTTGGGGGCCAGTTGGTTCTACACAACGAAAAAAAGTATTAGATCTTATTAAAAATTCAAGCTTTAACGGAACAGGTGGCACACCTACTTCAGCGGCTTATGCTGAAGCTGCTGCTTATCTTCTGGGTACGACCACTGGTGGAGGAAATTATAGTGGTATCAATTTATCTAAAGCGGTAGATAGTTCTCTCGTTTCAGGATCAAATTATGTTTCCCCGTTAGATAAATCTGCAGGTGCAGCAGAATGTAGTGGTCAAGGAATCTATTTTTTAACAGACGGCCAGCCTCAATCGCCTAAAGATACAGATAATAGCGTCTTGATGGGCAAAGCGTTAGGGTTGAATTCTTATAATAAAACTTCTAGCTTGACTGGGGGGGCAAATGAGGGCGGGACCTATAGAGCATTTTGGAGTCAGATTGGTGCATTTTCTCAATCTTTGAATGATGTAGATATAGTAAAAAAAGCTTTAGGCGTAAGTGAGGCGAAACGAGAAGTGCTAACAGCTGTTGTTGGTTTTGGTTCAGTCTTTGATGGTGATTATACGGATATGAATCAAGATGCAAAAAATGCCTATGATTGGGGCTTGTTAGCTGAAGATGGAGGTAGTTATGGACAAGGTGGCTTTATTGCAGCGAGAGAGTCAGATGAAGTTGTAAAAAGCTTAAATGAATTTATTGGTAAGGTTGGTGGTGCTATCCCAAGTATTAGTACAGGTTCCTCCACAATTCCATTAGATGCATTAAATCCTGAAATTATTCAACCCTATTCATATTTTCCTCAGTTTGAACCTAAAGTTGATGATGATGCAAAACAACAATTATGGTTTGGTAACCTAAAAAAATTCCATGTGGTGAATAATGGTGTATTTGCAGATGAAAATGGGACGAAGAAAGTTGTTGTAGAAGTAAATAAAAAAAGTCGTCTGCAAGATGTTCGAGATATTTGGGCAAATGGAACTATATCTCAAGGTGATTCTATTTATGCTAAGTATGGTGCTTTAAATAAAATGCCATTAGGTACTACAATTTCAGCTGATTCAACGATTGCAGGTCGTAATTTATTGACTGATTATGAGTTTGATGGTACAGAAAGTGCAGGTAATCAAATTAAGCAGAATTTAGGATTAGTACGAATTACACATCAATATACAACTGATGCAAAAACCAAGACTGATAATGCTAATCGTATCAAAGGACTAATGGGACTTCTTGGTTATAATATTTCCAATGCAAATCAAGATTTAGTAAATGAACCTGCAAATATGCGCCAGATGGGCAGTTTATTGCATTCATTGCCTGTTTTACTTACTCAAGAAGGTGAGGCAGTAGCGAAACTCAATGCCGATAAGAAAGTTGTGATTGATACAGAAAGTCGTAAAGATTACGTACTCTTTGGTACAACACAGGGCCTTTTACATGTGGTTGATGCAGAGACAGGTGTTGAAAAATTCAGTTTTTTACCTAAAGAAATGGCTGAAAAACAGTATGAGCTTTTTAAATATGGTGCAGGTACTTGGGATCACGGTAAAGATGGTTTGTATTATGGTGTAGACGGAGAATGGGCAGCGCATACTGTTTATGTTAGTAAAGATGACGGTACTTTAACTGTTGATGGTGCTGTTCGAAATGTAGCTGGGGGCAATGAAAATGAAAAAGAAAACTTGCAAGGGAAACAATGGGTTTATGGTGGATTACGTATGGGTGGGCGTAGCTACTATGCTCTTGATTTAACAGGACTAAGTGATTCTAATTCATATAAGCCAAAAATTAAATTTCATATCGATCCGACTACCGGGACTGTGCGAAAATCAAAAGTAAATAAAGATGGTTCTATAGATTTAAGTATTAAGCATTATCCTGCTATAGGAAATATGGGTCAAAGTTGGTCAAAGCCTAAGCTCGATTACGTTAACTGGAATGGAAAACGGAAACTCGTCATGTTTGTTGGCGGTGGTTATGATGCAGGTGGCCTTAATGGTGATGGTACTTATGATGATAAGGGTGTTCGTAATGGTTATGGAGGATATGAAAAATATAATTATAGACAAGATCTAGATGCTAAGAATGAAATTGGATCTGGTGTATATATGTTTGATGCGGATAATGGTGATTTACTTTGGTATGCGAGTAAAACTAAACATACTGAAGTAGATACTGCAGATATAAATTATTTGCAGCCCGATAAATATACCAAAAATGATAATTTAAAATACAGTGTTGTGAGTGAAATTAAAACAGTTGACCGAAATAATGATGGAATTGTCGATCATCTTTACTTTGGAGATTTGGCTGGCCAAGCTTTCCGGGTTGATTTAAATAAACCGAATATAGATAAAACCGGTTTTACATTTGAGCCTCAAGTTACTCGAATTTTAAATTTAAATAATTCTAATGGTAAAAGTCCGAGATTCTATTTGCCACCTGTATTTACTGCACATCATAGTGCAGGTAAGACAGAAGGCGGGAATATTGTGATGGCAACATTCATATCTGGTAACAAGAGTTCGCCATTATTGGGTACAAGTGAATCTCCACAAAAAGACGTAACAGGACTTGCTATGGATGCAGTCTATGGCATCTATCAATATGATATTCTTCCAACAGGTGAATATTATCCAGACAATTCTGCGTCTGATAGTAAAAATAAAGATAAGATATTATCTTTAGATACATTGAAACCGGAACTAAAGCAGTTAATGCCATTAACTACTATTACTAATAATAAAAATGCAACTACCATGCTCGGTGCAAAAATTAGTGCTACTGATGGATGGGGTGGCTGGTATTATAAATTAAATAAAAATATAGAGGATGGTGTTGAAACCGCAGGAATTGTTAAAGGGATTACACCATTGGTTGCTATGGAAGGTAATCTTTATGCAACGCTATATGACTCTTCAGAGGCAGGATCAACTGAAACTTGTGGTGCAGGTGTAAAAGGGAATAGTTTCACTCAACGGTTATGTTTACCAACGGGTGTCTGTCAAGAGCAAGCTAATTTTAAATATAATTTAGGTTCGGGTATTGTTAGCTTGAACGTAGGCCCTATGTCGAGTAATAAAGGTAATAAAGGAATTATTATTCCTGATCCAACTCGTGAGGAAAATATTAAATGTATTGGAGCAGACTGCCCAACGGCAGGAAATCGCTTTATTCCTGCGGGCGGTGCTTTAAAATTCATTCCTCATCGTTGGTATGAACGTTATTCTACTAAGGGACAGTAATATGAAAATATATTATTTAAAAACTCTTAGTCGAGGTTTTACCTTAATTGAGTTGATGATTGTTGTTGTGATTGTCGCTGTATTAGCGGCAATTGCACTGCCTTCATATCAACACTACATTAGGAAAGGAAATTTAGCTCAAGCCCAGCAGGAGATGCAAAAATTAGCAGAACAGCTCGAACGCCATAAAGCCAAGAACTTTAGCTATAAGGGATTTGATGCATCCTATCTGTATACAGATAAAGCGGGTGTTGTTAATGGTAATTTTGATTCCGTAGCTCAAGAAATAAAACTTCCTTTAAATACTACAAATCCCCGTTATAAAATATCAATTATTGGCTTTTATTCAGTTAATGAATTCATAGTCGATGAGGATGGAAAGATTACGGGTGTGAATGCAGCTGAAGTTAAGCTTGATAAATTAAATAAGACAATTAATTTTGATAAAGTCACACAATCAGATATGTTTGCCATTGGTAGTAATTGGGCAATGCAAGCTGAAAGTCTGGATGGCCAAAATTATAAATTATTGCTTAATAGCGCGGGTACGAAGTGTATGAATAAAGAGGACTATACTAAAGTTACTTATTTTACCTGTGGTACTGAAGATGATGGGGCTCAGCCATGGTGAAACAAGGTTTTAGCTTGATTGAGTTGATGCTAGTAATAGCAATTATTGCTATTCTAGCTGCAATTGCTTACCCATCATATTCTGAGTATAAAATTAGAACAAATCGAGTAGAGACTCAATCAGAACTGATGTTCATTGCTCAAAGAATGAATGAGTATAAAGGTGTAAATGGATCATTTAAGGAGGCAACAGTACTCAAGCTTTATGGGGCTAGTACTATTCCTAAATCTAATGGTTTGTATGATGTCGCTTTTGACCCTTCACCTACAGCAGCTTCTACATGGACTTTGGTAGCTAAACCGAAGATGGGCACAATTCAAAAAGATAACGGTTGGCTGTGTTTGAATTATAAAGGAGAGCGGTTATGGATCAAAGGTCAAACCAGTTGTTCCAATCTTTCACCTGCTACAACTTGGGACGGCCGCTAACTAAACCCAAAATTGTAGCTAACCTACTTTTAATCTTTCATTCAGGGTAAACTTCGCGTAAAATGTTGCCCTCTATGAAAGGGGTTTGAAATGTATCGGTGGTCGGTGCAGGGATA
>JAHLFF010000070.1 GCA_018883945.1 Candidatus Acinetobacter avistercoris | reverse complement strand
TTATATGATGTATAACACCAACTTAGCCGAACTACCCACGAATAAGGAAGAACTGGAAAGATGCCTTGCTGACCCGCAATGGCGGATATTTTCCGGATGTCTGTACAAGATCAAAATTAAGGGTGACGACTTTAAGGATGAGCTAGGTAATGTCATTGAAGCTGATACCTTTGAACTGCCATTTAAACCGAATGCTGCACAGATTAAATTCTTAAATCGGCTGTGGTACCGGAATATTATTTTAAAAGCACGTCAGCTTGGTTTTACCACGTTGATCTGTATCTTGTGGCTGGATCATGCATTGTTCAATGCTAACCAGAACTGCGCCATTATTGCCCAGGACTTGCCGACAGTTTTCAATATCTTTAAAGACAAGATCAAGTTTGCCTATGACAATCTGCCAGATGAAATCAAAGCACGCTTTCCTTTAAAAGCCTATAACAAGTCAGAAATTGAGTTTGGCCACAATGGATCAAGCATCCGTGTAGCGACATCATTCCGTTCGGGAACCATTCACCGAATGCTGATTTCCGAGTTCGGTAAGATCTGTGCGAGTGATCCGGCCAAAGATGATGAGGTCATGACCGGTTCGATCCCAACTGTACCGACCAATGGTGTGCTGGTGATTGAATCCACGGCGGAAGGTCGTAACGGTTCATTCTATGCAATGGTGCAGGCAGCACAGACCAACTACTTGCTGCGTAAAATTCTCACATCAAAAGATTACCGTTTCCATTTTTATGCCTGGTGGCAAGAACCTAAGTACCGCATCGATTCTACTCAAGTCACTATCTCAGCCAGAGATCATGAAGAACTGGATGAAGTTGAGCTGATCGTACGCCAGAAAATGGGGATTAAGATGCGTCTCGATCCTGATCAGCGTGCCTGGTATGTGCTGACACGGGACAATGACCTTCGCGGTGATAGTGCCAAGATGTGGCAGGAATACCCATCATTCCCTGATGAAGCATTCCAGGTGGCCAAAGATGGTAACTACTATGCCAAGGATATGCTGGCACTACGTAAACGTGGTGGTATTGGTCAGATCGAAGTATTGGATGTACCGACTTATACCTATTGGGATATCGGGAATCATGACGGCTGTGCAATCTGGTACCAACAGATCATGAATGGCCAAGACCGTTTTATTCGCTACTACGAGAAACATGGCCAAGATCTAAGACACTATGTAGCAGAGATCAAATCACACGATTACATCTACCACACCCACTTCCTGCCACATGATGCAGCACACCAGCGCCTAGGTGACTTTAACAAGTCTGTTATGGAGCAGCTGGAGGAACTATTACCAGGACATAACTTTGTCATTGTGCCGCGTATTACTCAGCTGATCCACGGTATTCAGTCCACACGTAAGCATCTAAAGAATGCCTGGTTCGATAAAGACGGCTGCAAATTAGGTATTGAGCGTATCGAAGGCTATCAGAAGAAATTCTCCAAAGCAGATAAATGCTTTATTGATCAGCCTAACAAGGCCAATGGCTGCTCTGAAGGTGCCGATGCTTTGCGTCAATGGGCACAGGCCAAGGATGCAGGTCTGATTGAAGATGTGGCAGATATGACGAGCCGTGTAGGGTTCGCAGAAGATGAGCCAAAACGCCAAGATAACTATAACGATGAGCCAGTCGACTGGCGACTAATGTAGAACAGGTAGCAGCATGCAGAATGATGAAAACTCAGTGACTGATACGCCAGAAGTTATAGATGAAATGGCATTGAACCTTCAAGAGCTCAATGAGATCCATGACGAGATAGAACAGCAACCACACTGGCGTACGACTGCAGATAAAGAAATGGACTATGCCGACGGCAACCAGCTGGACAGTGAATTACTGACCCGGATGAAGCTGATCGGTATTCCTCCTGCAATTGAGAATATGATTGGTCCTGCATTGCGTGCAATTGAAGGTCATGAACTGGAAACACGGACAGACTGGCGTGTGACACCCAATGGTGAACCTGGTGGACAAGATGTTGCAGATGCACTGAACTATAAGTTGAATCAGGCAGAGCGGCTATCCAAGGCAGATAAAGCGTGTAGTGATGCATTCCGACCTATGATTGGCTGTGGTATCGGTTGGGTTGAGGTCAAACGTGAAGCAGATCCGCTCAAGTATCCATATCGCTGTGTTGCAGTGAACCGCAATGAAATCCATTGGGATATGAAAGCCCAGGAAGACGATCTAAGTGATGCACGATGGTTGCGTCGTAATCGTTGGGTACATCCACAGCGTCTCAAGATTGCATTCCCTCAGCATAAAGAACTGATTGAAACGATTGGCCGACACGGTGCTTTGTGGTGGCAGCATGACAGCATGATTGATGGTGGCAACTCTACCGGTCTGCGTAATGCCTGGGGAGATGCTCAAGCCTGGTCTAAGACCGAACGTTTCTGGTTCGATCAGACTTCTAAAGAGATTAATGTCTCAGAAGTCTGGTACCGTCGTTGGGTAGAACTGACCATGTTGCGCTTTGATGATGGCCGGATCGTTGAGTTTGACGAAAGCAATCCAGCACATATTTATGCTGCAGCAAATGGTTATGCAATTCCTGAGCGTGCACCAGTGGCTAAAATGCGTCGTAGCTATTGGATGGGACCACATTGCCTATACGATGGGCCTACACCATATCCGCATGAAAGTTTCCCTTATGTACCGTTCATAGGATTCCGTGAGGACAATACCGGCATTCCATACGGCTTTGTACGTGACATGAAGTACAGCCAAGACCTGATCAACTCAACCCAAGCTAAATTGCGTTGGGGCTTAAGCTCGGTACGTGTGACCACAACACGTGGTGCATCTCAGATGACACGTGGCCAGATCATGCAGCAGATTGCACGACCAGATGCATACATTGAACTGAATCAGCAGCACATGGCCAAGACTGGGGCAAAGTTTGAAGTTGAGCGTGACTTTGAATTGAATCAGCACCAATTTAAGTTGCTTGAGGATAGCCGGATCTCGATTGAGCGAACCAGTAGTATTACTTCAGGCTTTCAAGGTCGTCAGGGTACCGCAACCAGTGGACGGCAAGAGCAGCTGCAGATTGATCAGTCTAACCAGGCATTGCGTAAAATTATGGATCATTTCAAGGAATCTCGGACGCAAGTTGGTGAATTATTGATGTCTATGATTGTGGAAGACCTAGGTAGCAAGGAAGAAGTCGTGGTGATCGAAGGTGATGCGATTACTGCAGAACGTCGTGTGCATATCAATAAGCCTGAAACGGATCCAATGGGTTATACCTATTTGTCTAATGATGTACAGCGTACCCGGATTAAAGTCATTCTTGAGGATGTGCCGAGTACCAGTGGATTCCGTGCACAGCAGCTTGCCGCATTGTCTGAAGTTACCAAGTCATTGCCACCAAATATCCAGCAGACGATTCTGCCGTACCTTATTGCACTTACAGACACACCGTTTAAGCGTGACATCATTCAAAGCATTCGTGATGCAGTGGATGCACCGACACCTGAGGAAGTGGAACAGCGTATTAAGGATGCAGTGGCTCAGGCACTGAAAGAATCTGGTAATGAGATCAAGCTGCAAGAACTGCGCCTGAAAGAACGTAAGACAGAAAGTGATATCAAATTGCTCGATGCCAAGGCTGTACAAACTGGTGTTCAGTCACAGTACAGCGCAATGCAAGGTGCGGTTCAAGTGGCTCAAGTGCCACAGGCAGCACCAATTGCCGACCATATTATGCAGGGTGCTGGGTATCAGCGACCTAATCCAATGGGTGATGATCCGAACTTGCCTATCCCTGGTGAAGTGGCAGCACGTGATATCCGTTCACCATATCTGGAAGGGGAAGGTGCACAGATCGGCAGTGAAGGTATTGCAGAAATGCAAGTACAGCAGAATACGTCGCCCATGAATCCACCAGTACCACAGCAACCTTCTACTGGGCTACAAGGAATTGAGACGGCACGGACTAGTGACAATTTAAATAAATCAATTGTTTAGTTTAATTATATGTTATTTTTAAAATTTGCATAATTTATTAATTGATGGCGAGTAAAATGGAAAAACAATATTTTTTTGATAAGAGATATAATAGACCATTCAGTTTTGATGGTAATTTAATATTTAGCAAAAAGAGAAAAGATTCAGAAATTAAAATATTTGAGGTTTTAGTTGATGACATCATTAAGTATATTTTTGTATATATCGGAAATAATAATACAGAATTATACAAAGTTGAGTGTTTTAGAGATATTATGGATTTTTTTAATCTAAAAGATTCATTATATTTTGATTTTATAAAGTTAAATTGTGAATTGGTCTTTAGTTATAATAGTGATCTTAGGCGGGAAAATAATAAAACGATATTTAGTGAAAGTTATGAGCTTTATAAATTTAGAAAAGATGGTTTTAATATTGCAATCATTAAAATGGGTGATGATTTTATCTATGATTTAATAGATGGAATATACGATCATTTACAGTTCAATAGATTATATCTATCAACTTTTTTAGTAAGTAAAGTTGCACCTTCAAGAACTTTCAGAGCTTTTTTTGTGAATCAAAAACGCTCTGAAAGTAACATGAAGAAGCTAAATGATTTCAATGAGGGAGAACAGCTATATGATACAGGTGTTAGCTCCATCAAGGAAAATGCTTGTATAGGAATTTATGGAAAAAAAATAATTCATATAGAAACAAGCGAATATGAAAATTGTCATATGATAATTTCGAAATCGGGATATTACTTAACATTAGATGATGCAATTTATTTTGATGAAGATGGTCAGAGGTTGGCGTTAATATTACCTGAGAAAGCCTATACAACATATTTTCAGTTGGATAAAAAATATCATGTCTATGTGGATGATACAAAAAATGATGTTCATGAGCGTTTTAAATCTAAAAATTATAAACAAGAAGTTATTAAATTAAATTTAAAAGTAAGACCCTCCAGCAATAAAAATAAAACTGGATCAGATTTTTTAATTGAAAAAATCTGTATGGATTTGAATTCAGATTTAGGTTATTTTAATAGGGATTTTGATGGTAGTTGTGGTGATATAAATAGTGAGTCTTTAGAATTTTTTTTAAAAAATAATAAGGTTATTCCATCTTATTCAAGCTATCCAATTTATACAAATGCAGAACTTTTATTAGAAAGAAGTAATAAAGGTAGTAATTTTATTTTATTGAAAGGACAAAATACTCTGCTTGTTATAGTAGAGTCGAAAAGTAGAAATTATTTTTATAATGTTGGGTTTGATAGAGTTCTTTTTAATTTAATAGAAAAAAGGCTTGTTCCTTTTACTTTTCAAGAAGTTTTCGATACTGGAAATTTCTTAAAGCCTAATAGTTTAGATTATTTGATGGGAATAAAATATGAAAATAATATTTAAAAAATTAATGATTTCTTCCTCCTATATTGTTTGATGAGTGTGAATATAAGGCGAAAATTTGCATCGATAATATACATATTAAAAACTGAGTGATCGTAAATCGATAGTAATGTGGGGAAAATAATATTCAACTATTCGCCTGATTTTTATACAGCATGACGTAAACCATAACAGCATCATCATCTGCATAGTCTTTGAGATGATGATGCACATGAAAAAAATAATTCTTCTGATCCTTCTCAGTTTACTGGCCTTTTCATTAATCCTCTATCACACAGAACGCCTTGGTCTTGCTGCGGTCGTCATTTCCTTGACGATCTGTGCCCTGATCATCATGGCTGCATCGTACCTGATGGAGCATGCATATATCAAAGACATCAATTCTAAAGATCGCCATAAATAATCCACCAGGAGACATTCATGTCACATACAGATGAACAGATGGAACAAGAGATTCAAGACAAAGGTTTGGAAGCTCCACGAGTCACACTTGATCAGATCAAAGAAATGATGAAGCGTGTGCAATACGTCTTTGAGCAACCAGAAGGTACGACCTCTACATTCGCTCATGCATTTCTAAATGGTGATTTCTATTTAGCAACTGGCCATACCGCTTGTGTGTCAAAAGAAAACTTTGATGTGTCGCTTGGTATTAAGTATGCACAAGAAGAAGTGGCTCAGAAGGCTCAGGATAAATTATGGGAACTGGAAGGTTATAGCCTGTACCGTAACCCGATGATGGAGTGCAGTGCACGTAAAAGCCCTAAGGCTGAATTGGGACAGGTTTTGCCAGAAGATCCTAAAGCGCCGTCAGAGTCAGAGGAAGGATCGAAACTTTGCTCAGGATCAGCGGTTGGTTATAGCTCAACTTTCACCGATCCAAATCTTATTGCACAATTGCGGGAATGTCTCGGTAATCGCCATATTAAGTCTTATGGCTTGCATGAATTGGTTGTAGTGCGATTAGCAAAAGAACTCGGTGGATCCGCTGATGATATCAAAGTCAATTCAAGCGCTCAGAAATGTGCAAACAATTGTGATACAGCATCTTCAGATGCTTTAGCAGAAGCGTCGAATCGTGGTTTAGGCGATCTACTACCCGAGTTCCCTTGGGAAAGTATTCCAACACAGCAGGTTCTTAAGTATGTAGGCCCTGTGGCATTTGCATATGTCTGGGCACCTACCAATGAGCAGCTGTATTACTGGAAGTGCACGATATCTGTGAATTCTGCACCAGAACCTACACTATCAATTACACAGAGCGGTATTACTGAAGAAGTGGCATTTGCAGCAGCGATCCGCACACTTAAAGAAATAGCCTATAAAAATGAATGGGTGCTGGGTTGAGCAAGTATTCAGGACTCAAAAAGCTGATCGATGAGGCATTGTCCATCGGTCAGCAGGCCGCAGATAAGACGGATGATGGTGGTACTGCGAACTTAGACAAGTTGGTTATCAGTGGTTTGAAAGGGGTAAGAGAATCAACTTTGAAGAATGCTGGAATCAATTGTTATAAGCACTGGTCATATGCTGGTGACTTTGTAATAAGTCGCTCATATGGCCAAGGCAATAAAAACACAGCTGGCATTGAAGCAGCTAAAGACTATCTAAAGTCCAAAGGTGTGGACTGCTATGTCCACTCTCAAATGGATTGAGGGGATTTATATGAAATTCTTACAAGCAACTTTAATTCTATTGTTTGCAGCTGCATTCACGGCTTGTTCATCACCGAATGATACAACCAAGGCATTGAAGGCCCAAGGCTTTACGGATATTGAAACTCATGGCCGTGCATTCTTTGCGTGCTCTGAGGATGACACATTTGCTACTAAGTTTACTGCGACGAATCCAAAGGGTGAGCGTGTGGCTGGTACTGTGTGCAGTGGCTGGTTGAAAGGAGCAACAATCCGTTATGACTAAGATTAATACTGGTGTAATTAGCACACCATTCAAACTTTCTGCATTGACCATGGCTATAGTTGTGGCCATTGCAACTCAGCCAAAGCAGGAAGATGAACCGCACTGGCTGGATGCAGAGGAAGGGCCGCTGGCACAACGCTTCGATAACTTCCTGAATAGCTGGACGGATGATACTGAGTTCACTATTGAACATGAGTCATACGATGCACTTGCAATTGATCTGTACCGCATGACAGCCGATGGTATTCCGTTCTCATTCCGTCGTATCGATGACCGTTATAGTCTGCTATTCGACAATGAATCAGAAACGATCCAGCAAGAAACCTTTGAGTTTTTTGTCGAGCAATTAAAATATTTACCACTTTGATCTGTTTGTATTTTTTTTAGCCACGTCGTCGTAAACCGGCGACTTACTATAAATATATCGGGTGGTGCTAAGCATCATTCGGTGAGCAAGCCAAGGTTTGTTTAATCTCCAATGAGATAGTGACATCGGGAAAGACCGCGTGAGCCACACACGCTAAAAGGGGCACTTACCCTTGGCCACAGGCGGTGTGTGTGCTTTTGCTTCTTCCCTCAAGTTGCAATGCACAGTAGGTTCGAATCCTACGCTCAGGGCCATATATTTGGGAGAGCCATTAGAACGGTGGCGTTTGCACAGTCCAGACAGGCTTCGGCAGGAATGGATAATCTGCTAAGCAGATATGGGAAGTGCTTTCCAGGCACATTTATAAAAGTACCGTGCATTCACATAACATCCGGTGTGGACGTTTCTGGAGGAACGAAAGCATTGTTAAATAACCGTTCAGGCAGGTTTTGTTGTTACCTTGAATCAGATCACCCTTATCTGAGCCGATTAAAGGGAATTTATGCATGTATGGGTGAGGTGGATTAGCCAGCGGACTGCAACTCCGTTTATACAGGTTCGAGTCCTGTTACATGCTCCAAATAGCGCTGTGGGTTCTTACCCTTTTTTGCCCACCTTTCCCCAAGGGTGGGCTTTTTTTTAGGTGAACGAGATGATTAAGCTGATTGTAGTGGGGTTGCTGCTTTGCATTTTCGAGGTGGCTTTTGGTAAGCAGCAACTGCTACATGAAGTGTTGTTTGTTGCTGGGGTGTTTTTCTCGGGGTGGATGATTGGCAACTACGAAGAATGGGAGCGTCATCAGTGAGGGAGGTCTGCGGGTATAAAGTCTTGGCCAAGAGGCGTATTGGTGAATACATGGTTATAGAGTGTGACTATGATGGCTACCATGTGAAGCGTGTATTTAATGCCACTTCAAGACAATGCACTTCGGTTTCGTACGATATCAAGCGTAAGAATGAATGGCAGTACAACATGATTGAGGATCATGAAGGTCTAAACTGGATTAAGAGCAGCTTATTAAATCTCGGCTATAAGATCGATTGGGATGCATTTAACTTTCTGCTCAATAAAAAGCAGTTGTCTTGGGGGTATTAAATGAAAGCGAATGAGTTTGTGAAGAAGTTTGGGATCCACATTGCTGACCACTGTTTGAATGATTGCGCCTCACCGGATGACAGGTGGTTTGTTCATCATGGAGCATTAATTGACGGTGAAGATTTTGATGACCTGAAGCGCCTTGTCGAAAGTCATGAGTTGGTTGAGAAATACAAAAATAGACACGGCGGTATTCGCTTTCGTATTCGCTGGGGTATGTTTCGTTATGGCGACACACAGGAATTCAATGACCGCTTAAAACAAGCCATCGCAGATGTAGAAAGTTGTATGGAGGTGTCCAGTGGATCTAATTGAACAGTTGGGCGGGTATTATGTAGTTAAAGCCAAATATCAAACTCTTAGTGATTCTGATGTAATCACTATCGGTCCTTTTAGTGTCCCAGCAAAACCTTATTTTGAAGAAGAATTACTCGAATACCGCCGTGAACACAAGATGTATGAGGTGGGTGATAAATACGTGATGCTTAAACTTTGGCATGATGACCTAATGACTGTTGAAGATGGTGAAATGGACGAGCCGTGGTGGAATGAAAGGATTATCCGTCATGCGTATGACGCAGAGATTGATGCAAACAGACGACTAGATCTATGACTACATTCAATCTATTTAAGCCACTTAATTAGTGGCTTTTTTATTGCCATCTATCAACCCTGTGTAGGGTTCGACCACCACTTGCCATATCCCAAATACTCAAGCCTACGTTGAGCAATCGACAGCAAGCGACTCTTAAAAGTCAGCACTTCACCTATATGCGGCTACAGCGATAAGTGGCAGGAAAGGCATGAGTAATACAGAGCATTTAACGACAGACATTAACGCGGATGCTGATCAACAGAATCTGGGCGCAAGCTTATTAGAAGTTGCGCTATTTGGCGAGACTGCAGAACCAGCTGCAGAAACAGGTAGTGTGCCAGCCACTACACCAGAAGACGTAAAAGCAGATGCAGGGACAGCTTCACCTGAACCGGCTCCGTCAGAACCAGTGGAACCACCACCGGCCGCTGAACCAACGCCACCAGTTGAAGAAAATGCGGAAAATTCTGTGGTCTTAGCGAAGGATGGTAAACACACCATTCCTTTTGAGCGACTGCAAGAAACCCGTGAACAAGTACAACAGTATAAGCAGCAAGTGGAACAACTCACTGCGCAGAATGCAGCTTTAGCAGCTCAGCAGACACCTGGTAACACTCAGGTGGCACAGCAGAATGCAGCTGTAGCAGAGGCATTGATTGAGGCAAGCGGAAACAATGCTGATGTGATGGCCATGTTTGGTGACTTCTCAGAAGAAGCTATTGCCAGGGGCGTGAATGCATTGGTGAATCAACGTGTATCTGAACAGGTACAAGTAATGATTGATCAGGCTATTGCACCATTCAAGCAGCAGCAACATTTAAGTGCCGAGCAACAACACTTTGCTTATATCGGATCTGCACATCCTGACTATGAATCGATTCCAGAATCGCAAGAATTTCAGGCATGGAAAGATGCGCAACCAAGCTTTATACGCAGTGCCTATGACGATGTATTGAATAAGGGCAATGCTGAACAGGTGGTTGAACTCTTAAGTTTGTACAAGTCCCAAAACAATGTCAGTCCAAAGGTTGATACACCAGCGCCAACACAGGCCATGGTGGAAAAAGCCAAGCAAGCTGTACAGAACGCTCCATCCAAAGTACCGCACAGCGTGACGGATCTACCTGCAGGTTCACCTGCAGCATTATCCGCTGATGAACGTTTGTCGAATTTGAGTGGGCCTGAACTTCTCGCAGAAATGGAGAACTGGTCCCCTGATCAAGTCGAAGCGTACATGAGCCGTCGTGCATAAATTTGTTAGTGGAGAATACCATGACTGATAAAACCCATGCCGCATACGGCGATAAAACCAATATGATGCAACAGTCCGTTGGACTCTTTGCAAAAAGCTTACGCCGTAAAAGCACGCTGAATAACCTGGTTGGCCCAATGCCAAAAGGTGAAGGTAGTGCAGAAGCGACCATTAAAAAACAAACCTCTAAACACATGCCAATTGTACGTGTTCAAGACTTGGGTAAAGGCCTGGGTGATGAAGTTACCTACAACCTGATCCAGCCAGTAAACGCTTATCCAATCATGGGTAGCGAATATGCTGAAGGTCGCGGTGTCGGCATGTCGATCGTTGAAGATCGTCTGCGTGTAGACCAGGCACGTTTCCCTGTAGATCTGGGTAATGTGATGACGCAGATCCGTTCACCAGTCGATTTCCGTCGTATGGGCCGTCCAATTGCACAGGACTTGATGGATCGCTATAGCGATATGTCTCTTTTAGTGCATCTGTGTGGTGCACGTGGTTTCGTTAAAAACGTGGAATGGCCAATCCCAACTGAGGAAGATCCGAAGTTTGCCAAAATTATGGTGAACAAGGTTTTGGCACCTACTAAAAACCGTCACTTCATGGTCGATGGCCAAGGTGTTAAATCATTTACCACCAATGCTGGTGAAGCATCTCTGGCAACTACAGACCTGTTCACCCTGGATACTGTGGATTCAATGAAGCAGGTGCTGGATGACATGATCCTACCGCCACCGTGTATTAAGGTTGAAGGTGATGATGGATCGGAAGATTCGCCATTACGTGTATGGCTGGTATCTCCAGCACAGTACAACTGGTTCGCAAAACAGCCAAACTTCCGTCAGTTCGTAGCTGATGCGGTAGCGCGTGCATCGAATGCCAAGTTGCATCCGTTGTTCCGTGGTGATGTGGGTATCTGGAATGGTTTCCTGATCCGCAAAATGTCACATGCCATCCGCTTCTTTGCAGGTAATGCAATCAAGTATGCAACGAGCTATACCTCTGAAGCAGAAGCGTCAGCGCTTGTACCTGCAAGCTTTGGTAAAACGCATGCGGTGGATCGTTCAATCATCTTGGGTGGTCAGGCGCTTGCAGAAGCCTTTGCTGCTCACAAAACCTCAGGTGTGCCGTACTTCTGGTCTGAAAAGGGTGATCTGGATCATGGCGATAAGGCCGAGCTTTTGATCGGAACAATTCGTGGCGTGAAGAAAATCCGCTTTGATGTCGATGTGGATGGCGATGGTAGCAACATGCAGTACACCGATCATGGTGTGATTGCGGTTGATACCGTAGTGAAAATCCAGGGCTAAGGCTGAAACGGGGCTGAGTGATCGGCCCTCCGTTAAAATTTAGGAGTATTTAACTCATGGCGACAATTAAACGTAAAAGCGGATTTGTGAATCGCTTCGGTGGTGCAGTGCCATACGGCAACGTGACAGCCTTTGTTTTCTCATTGGCTACGAATGCGGCAGGCGCAGTACTGGATTCCAATTCTGATGTGGCAGTAGCTTCAGGTGATGTAATCGAGTTGGGTTTATTGCCTGTAGGCTTCCGACTGGATGATGCGCAGGTGCTGATCAATACAGCAATGACCGAAGCTGTGACTGGTTCACTGGGCTTTAAATATGCCGATGGTGTGGACTCAACAGAAGTGCCGCAGGATGCAGCGTACTTTATTAATGGTGGTGCACTGGCGACCGCAGCGCGTTTACGTGCAACCGGTACCAAGTTGGTGACTTTACCAAAGCCTGCGATCTTAACACTCACCACTGGTGGGGCGGCCAATGCCAAAGCATCGGACATCAAGATTGTGGTGTCTGGTGAATTGACTGGCCCACGTTAAGTAAAAGTATAAAAACATGAAGTTTATGGGATGGATGATTTTCAGCGAGTCACCATCCCTTTTTTATATTTCGCATGAGGAATCATTATGAAAATCGCTTTAATTGCTTCAATCGCACACGGTATTAATCTGGCATATTCTGCATCACTGGGTGATCACTCTCATTTGCCTTGGGAAGAAACCTCAGAAGAACTGAAAAAAAGTATTGAGTACGGCGTAAAACTGCATTTGGAAAATCCTGATACTACGCCAGAACAGTCACATGCATCATGGCTGGCACAGAAAGAAACCGATGGCTGGGTCTATGGTGAAGAAAAGGATCTGGAAAAGAAAACCCATCCTTGCATCCTGCCGTATGAGCAGTTACCTGCAGAGCAGAAAACCAAAGACTATTTGTTTAAAGCAGTAGTGACTTTGCTTAAAGACATGCCTGATCCTGATGATGTATCTGAATTGAATGCTGAACTGGTCAAATTACAGTTACAGGTTGCAGCTCAAAAGACTCAGCCAATTGGTGCAGCGGCAGCAGCGCAAGTCAAAACAGCAGGTGTGACTATTGTCTATGAAGGGCCGAAAGACCAGTTCACAGACAACTTGTACGGCACCAAGCTGGTATTTAACTGTGGCCAGCCACGTACGGTACCAAGCAACTTTGCCAAGCAGTTCCTGAGTCATCCTGAATTCAAAGAAGTAGAAGCAGGTGATGCACCTGCAGCAGAAGGTCTGGATGATACTGATACAATTTTGGCACAGCAAAAGGCCGGACAGGACAAGCTGAAGCAGGAACAGGATCGAATTTTCAATGAGGTTGAATCGATCAAACAGTTCGGTACCAAAAAGGCTGTGACAGATTACATCGAGGCGAACTACGGTGAAAAGGTAAATCCTAACTCATTCAAGCTTGATGAGCTGAAAGATAAAGCGATTGAGAAAGTACGTCAGTTTGGAGCTCTCTAACTATGGACTTAAAAGAACTGCGTCGTCGATTTCGTGTGGAAGCCGGTGATTCGATACAACCATATTTCACCAGTGATGAAGATGTGGATGCATGGCTAAATGACGCAGTTCATGAGGCCTGTATCCGTGGTCGTCTTTTGCATGAAGCAGAAGATGCCACAATCTGCCGTATTCAAATTACAGCAGGGCAGGCACAGTACCCACTTGATCCGCGTATCTATGAATTGACACATTTGCGCTTTGATCCTGGTCATGGCCAGTGTGAGCGTGAAGTGAAACTGGCTTCTGAGGAGATTCTAAGTCATCGCTACCATAGCAACTGGCGTACGAGAATCGGTGATCCAGAGCATGCCATTCAATCTGACACAGGTTTGCGTCTGGTACCACGTCCTGAACAAGACGGCACCTTGATCATTGAAGGCTATCGTTTACCACTTGTTGATATGGTAGAGGATACGGATCAGCCTGAAATTAATCAGGCACATCATGCACACTTGGTGCAATGGGCACTGCACAAAGCATTCAGTATTCCAGATACCGAGTTCATGGATCCAAACCGGGCAGCAATTGCTGAAGCCAAATTTATTGATTACTTCGGTGATCGGCCTGATAGCAACTTACGTCGTGAGGTTCGAGAGGATTTTGAACATCATGTCACACCTTTCTGGCCATAACCCCCTAAAGCCCGTGTAGGGTTGGTCTAGTCTAACCCTACTTTCACATCATAAAGCCATGTTTTTATTATTTGGAAATAATCATGGCTAACACGCTTTATGACTTTGCCCGTCAGCGTTTTCTAGAAGCGCAAATCAACTGGATGACAGACACGATTAAAGTCATCCTGGTGGATACAGGGGCATACACACCACAAACTACAGTTCACCAATACTTATCTGATATTCCGACCTCTGCACGTATTGCCGGACCGGTAACTCTCACCTCTAAAGCCACTACTGGTGGTGCTGCCGATGCTGCCGACTGTACCTTCACATCGGTTACTGGTGCATCCATTGAAGCTATCATCATTTATGCAGATACAGGTGTGGAAGCGACCAGCCCATTGATTGCCTTCATTGATACAGCTACAGGTCTACCGATTACACCTAACGGCGGTGACATTATTGTGACTTGGGATAACGGCACAAATAAAATCTTTAAAGTCTAATTATATAGGTGGCGTATGGAAAACCAGAAACCACCCACTCAAGGTGTGGGTGTATTTGGATTTAAAGCTGATGTTTATGCTGCCGATGAGGTAAAGATCAATTGGTCCTTATTGATGACATTGCCCAAATTCCAAATGTACTGTGTTGAGCTGAGTCGTCGGAATCATGGTGAAGTTGAGCTCTGGATTGGTGGTTTCGTCAAAGATAAGGTGATGGAAGGTGAGAAGGTTTTCTTTCAAGCGTACTGTGACTGGCATGATCAAAAAGGCTACTGGAAAAATGAAACGGTATTTGGTGAATTGAAATGAAGCGAACCTTTTTATTTGTACCTAGTAGTGGTTCTTCCGAAAAAAATTTCTTTTCGATATATGACTGGAAAACTAAAGCGAGAATGCAACAGATCGGTCTAACCAATTCTGGAAGTTTCACTAACACTAACATGGCAGGGGCATTTTCTCCTGATGGTAGTTTATTTGCAGTGATCAACTATAGCTATCCTTATCTACATATATATAGAACTTCGGATTGGAGCAAAATCACACTTGCAGGTGGCTTTCCTGGCGGTATTGGACGGTCTGCTGCTTTTTCTCCAGACGGTTCATACTTAGCCGTAGGGCATGATAGTAGTCCTTATCTCACTGTATATAACACAGGGGATTGGTCGAAGAAAGTTTTACCTGGTGGTAACCCTCCAAACTCAGCATTCGGTTGTGCTTTTTCACCAGATGGATCAACATTGGCAGTTTCACATTTAGTTACACCCTTTCTTACATTTTACAATACTACCGACTGGTCAAAAAAAACTGCTATATCGCCTGCTCTTGCTGATACATCACAGAGTTGTGCATATTCTCCTGATGGCACCAAACTGGCAGTAATTGTAAACAGTGCACCTTGTTTATATATTTTCAATCTCAGTGATATGAGCCGAATGTCACCTGCCGGTGCTACAGGTTTCGGTACAGCTTATTGTGTGCGTTTCTCCCCGGACGGGTCATTGGTTGCTGTTGCACATGGTAATTACCCATATCTTTCGGTTTTTGAAACTGTCAACTGGACTGAAATTACAATCCCGAGTCACCCTGGCTATGCTGCAAATGCGTGTGGTTTTTCACCGGATGGCAAATCGCTAGTAGTGGGTATCTATCAAAATGAACTTCTCATGTCATACGATACAGTGACTTGGGCGAAAACAGTGTTTACTGATCGTCCTGCAGGGTATCCCGGTGCAATTGTCTTTTCTCCACCCATCGGTGGCACAATTTCCAATGAGGATACCACCCCTATCACAGATGCTTTAAATGTGCCGGTACAGCGTAAGGTTTTTGCACTTAATCGTGTAACTTTGGCTATTCAAGGGCAAGCCGTGTCCGGCGTAGATGGGCGTTATGAGCTTCCGCTGTTGACAGCAGCAGAACCCCTTACTGTGCTATTTCAGGCTGATAACGATATGGAAAACAGTGTGGTTGTAGATTGGGTGCAACCTGAGTAACGATGAATGGCTGATATTTATTTTGCACCACATAGTGAAGGTGTTACAGGTGAATTGCCTTCCTCTGTATCGAAACCTTCTACCCAGATTACTGCGATTTTTAACAGTGATGTTCGTTGGAAGAAGATAAAAGTATCTCAGCCATCCTCGTCTGAATCATTTGGTCAAAATGGCGAGATTTACAATTCAGCACAAGTCGTTCAAGCGAAGGGTTTCTTTTTAGATGGTATTGGTGCTAAGGCACCTGCAAGCACTTCTGTAACTGCAAAATTTGAGGACTATCAGCGTTTAAACAGTGTTCGTATTACAGCGAGTGCTGTTTACCTAAGCACACCTACAATTAAGCACGATAAGCCTAAAGAAAAATATGTCCTGGTCGAAGGTTTCGACGGATGTACTTTAGGTATTTCAGCGATTCGCCATCTAAACTTCTTGGTTAAGCCGCAAGGTTTTTTATCTGAAAAGATTAAACCTGAAATACCTACAAGTAACGCTATCACAGCAAGGTTCTTTGATTACGAATCGCTACCTGCAACACGCATCACCGGACGTACCACCTATCCGAATGCTGCGACAGTAGACCGCTATTTCGCACCGGCCACACAGCATACTTCACCGTTTGGCGAGCGTATGACTGAGTTTGGTCAAACGGTGCTCAAGTACGACCAGTTCTTAAAGCCGGGTGGACTTAACCAGTCTACTATTGGTGAAGCAACACTTTACAACACAACTCAAGATGCCAGGGTATCAGGCTTTAATGCACAAGGTTTTGGTACAGCGGCAATTGTCAACAAGTCACGACAATTATTCCCAACCGCATTCATTTCTCAGCAATTTGGTTTAGCTAAGATTTATAACCTGCGCCAGTATGTTAAATACAATGGTCTGGATAGTGCAAAATTTGGTACGCCATTCCTGATTGGTGGGGTGAAATACGTCAATGTAATCGGCCTGAATGCCAGTGCCTTTACTGCACCAAAGGTCGTCAATACCACAGCGAACCAGTTTGTTCAGGTCATCGGTTTATCCGCACAGTCAATACCGCAGCCTAACGTATCTCCACGTTTTCTGGCACCTAAAGGTATACTAGGTTTTGCAGCCGGTAATCCAATTGTACAGCGTAACCCATCCCCGAAAGGTTTTACTAATGACCTCTACGGTACAGCATGGATTTCGCATAGCCCTCGATTTATCACACCTGGTGAAGTGGAAGGCTTTGTATCTGGCTACCCAAAAATCTATGATCCTACGCAAAAGGTATTGCTTGTAGGTCAGATCAGCGGTGGTATCTTTGGTGATATTGCAATACGCAATACACGTCGACTTATTTCTCCTGTCGGTGTGGACCAATCCAGTTTAAGCGACTGGACCAGTCTGTATTCCAACCTGATCAATATCCAGTTATCCGGTTTTGATTCACTGTTGACTGGATCAACAGCAATTCATAATAAAACACCATCCCTTATTCCCGGTGGCTTTGATGTAGCAGCTTTCGGTTCACACTTAATCGCTGAAAGAGTAAGACGTTTAAATGTTCGCGGCTTTGGCTACCAGGAGCAGGAACGCTTTGGCCGTCACCAGTTTAGCAAGTCACCCGAATTAAACCCTAAAGCATTTGATTCGATGCTGATTGGTACTGCGGTTATCAGCAATAAACGCAGATACCTTTTCGTTAATGGTCGGGATAACCTGTTCTTTGGTGATGCACGTACCTGGTTCCGCTACAGAAACTTAAAACCAAATGGTGCGGATCAGGCTAGATATGGTGCTGCAACAATTACTCACGGCAATCGGTCATTGCTACACAAGGGATTGGATTATGCTGCGCTAGGTTCTCCGCAAATCTGGTTCCGTGTGCGCTACCTCATACCGGCAAACATCTATCGTGAGTTTGAAAGTAATCATCAGATTGGTGGCACACGGTACCTTGTTCCTACAGGTTTTATCGCCACCCAATTTGGTAGCCGTATCATTCCAGAAAGACAGTCCTTGTATCCTTTGGGATTATCAAGCAATGCTTTCGGATTAGCCCAGGTCGAGCTATTTAAAAGATTGATACGGCCTTTAGGTTTTCATAGTTTTGGCAACCAGACATCGGACCGCTACGGTACCGCAAAAGTCTGGAACAGCCGACAATATGTTTATCAGGTCTTCGATCCAAATGACGGCTTGAATCCTGGAGGATTTGGCTACTGGACTACGATTAATAACCGTAACCGATTAATCAGGGTTCAATCCTTTGATGCACAGCGGTTCGGGAATCATCTTCCTGAGAACAAGGCACGTCCAATACTTGTCCCTGGTCGTGATCATGTGGTGTTTGGCCGAAACATGATTGCAGACCGTATTCGACAGGTACGACCAGAAGCAATGGATGCACCACATATTTCCACATGGGCCAACCTGCGCAACAAGGCAGCAGTAATCAAGGCAGCTGCAGCACGACATGATGCCTGGGGTAATGCAATAGTAGTCAATAATCGACGTGAATACCGTTGGGTTGGTGCGTTTGATTCCTTCCAGTCAGGTACACCAATGGTGGCGTTTAAGGTTCGAAACCTGAGTATTGAGAGCCGCTACTCGATCAATCCACCTTCGATTCCATTACCAAAATTTGATTTGCATACGCGCTATCTTGAGCCAATTGGCTTTGATTTAATGCGTTTTGGTGGACCTTCATTATTTATCAAGTGGAATATCATTACGCCACGATGGACCTTGCGCCATTACTTTGGTGATCCGGCTGTTCGTAACGTCACACCGGAATTACGTCAACGTGGCAATGTCACTGAGGAATTTGGCTTCCCATCTTTACGCCGTGATCGAGAAAGTTATTTCATTGATGGCTTTAAGTCTGATCTGTTTGGCCGGCATTCTATAGGCTACCGTGACCGATTAATTACCGTATCCGGTATTGATACTATGCGTATCGGCTTAACCAAAGCCACCAAGACCGGTGCACCGCCTTATAGTTTGCAAACAATTACCCTAGATTGGGTGTCCAAGAACGATAATGATGTTCGTCCTGATACCTACACGGCAGATGGTATTGCACCACCTGAGCGACAGGTGCCAGGCCCATTGTTTAAAGGTAACGTCATCTTTCCAGAAGGGTTTTCCGCTACACGTTATGGTGAACATCACGCACAATCCAACGGGATTATTCTGGAATCAGGTATTTTTGATCTTTACTTTGGTAATCCATCAGTAATTTTACGCAACAGAACTGTCAAGGTACAAAGTCTAGGTGATCAAAGTTCGGTCAAAGGCATGCCAAGATTATCACCACATACGATTTATGCGGTCATGGAGGCACCTGGGCAGGCGATAGACAACCATCCGGTACGTGGTGAAAGACACTATGTTAATAGTTTTGAAGTATTTGGTTCACCCATCATTACCAATAAGCACCGCTTCGCACGTGCAAACGGATTTAACGGCCTGGCTATTGGCCAACCTAACATCGATTTGCGATTGCGTTATATCAACGTATCGTCAATTAATGCCTTCCGTATGGGGTGGCATCAGCTTCTTGATGGTTCTCCGCAAACGATTATACAGTTCAATGAAAAGCCAATGACCAGTTTTGGTGGGGCGATAGTCAAGGCGATTTATCGCGGTCCTCAATATGTGTCAGTAAGAGGGCTTGATGCAAGCGTAATCGGTTCGAGTAAAGTCGATTTTTTCCATAGGAAAATATATCCAGTGGGTGAGGATGTATCACGACTAGGTACTAAACTTGATGGGGATCAGGCATATAAACCAAAGGGGCTTTGGGTGGGAGAGCCAATGCCGACTATCCCGGCAGGTTATGACGCTTCCCTGTTTGGCAAAACATGGATTAGTTTGCGTGTACGTGATGTGAATGCGCAAGGTTTTGATAGTTTCAATGGGGATATGGATATAAGTGCTTTTGGTGGTCGCCTGAAAGTTGTGTTGGTTAAGAAGGCTGAAGTGATTGAACCAAAAACAATTGAAATACAGTCATTCAATCAAGCAGTTTATGGTGTTCCAGATATTCGCTTGAAAACACATTACATTCGACCTGATGGAAACTCAGATCAATATAGAAAAGGTGTTCCAAAATGAAAAGATTAACTCCATTGCGTGGTCTTGATAATGTTTCAGATGATGAAAGCATGTCGAGTTTCGGTCGTGAACCTTTCGTAAAGCTACGTGATGCTGTGAACGTCAATATTAGTTCAAGTGGTCGGCTGCAGTTGCGTGATACTGGTGTAATTGCTACAGAGATACCATATAAAAATTTATGGAATAGTCCGTTACATGGCGACACTTTTGCCACATTGAATGGAGAGCTGGTTAAAGTCAATCCGGCGGACTGGTCGCATGAAAGCCTTGGTATCAAACTAGAAGGAAGTGTGAATTACCTGGTGGTGAATAATTTTATTATTATTTCAAATGCGCTTGCTTTGTATAAATATGATGGCGCAAGTGTGGTTAAGCTGACGATTGAAACTCCACCAGAACCGGTAGCACGTTTAACAAATGGATCACTCTTGGATGGAACATACACCGTTGCAATTTCCTGGTCCAAGGATGGACGTGAATCTGGACTATCAACAAGTCTAAGTTTAAATGTTGAAGGCGGTATTGAGTTGATCTTGCCGTATAACTATAGCGAAGATGCTGACCAGATCGTGATTTATATGACTGAGCGTAACGGATCTGAGCTGTTGAAGGTGGGTGCTGTTGCTGTCAATACAGCTACTTTCACAATCAGCAGTGATAAAGACCTGACACGTGCTGCACAGTTTCAACACCTTTCACCGATGCGCACCGGTAAATTTTTAAAGTTATGGCGTGGACGCTTGCTGACCGCAGATAAAAACATGCTGTATTTTTCCCAGGCATTAAACTTTCATTTATGTGATGAGCGTTATGATTATATTGCCTTACCGCAACGTGTGACCTTTGTGGAGCCGGTAGAATCTGGTATTTGGGTTGGTCAGTCTAACAGTGTGGTTTTTTTAAGTGGGTCGGATGTTAGAGATTTACGCCTGGTGCAAACTGGCGCTAAAGCACCGGTGCCTGGTACAGCCTTACGTATCCATAGTGATTTGCTTGGGGAGATATCTGCAGGTTTAGAATCTGTATTGTGGTTGGCTGAAAATGGTTACTGTATTGGTACGCCTACCGGAAACCTGATCGAAGCTCATGCCAAAACATTAAAGGGTATTGTAGCCAAGAATGGACAGTCTGTAAGGTTTGATGACCGAATTGTCACCGTACTACATTGATGACAAGTTCAATAAAATCCGGTCATGACAATGGAAAAAATTAATCAAGACGCACTTTTAGGTGCGTTGGCACGTGGTGAATACACTGAACAGGACAATCAAATTACGTTTAACAAGCTAGGCGGCATCAGCTTTAAAGGCGAATACTTTGATCGTGTCAATGGTGGTGAATGGCAGCGCAATGACAACCTGGTGGTCAATGAGGGTATTGCGCATATCCTGAATGTGGCCTTAGGCGGTAAAGCAAAACCTGCAAAATACTTCCTGGCATTATTTAGCGGTAGTACGGCACCAGCACCGACCTGGACAGCGGCAAATTTTTCTGCTGTAGCGAGTGAGATTGTCAGTGGCACTGAAGGCTATACCAATGCGACACGTCCCGAGTGGGTTCCAGTAGATACGAACGGTAATTCGATTGACAACATGGCGGCAGCTGCGCAACTGACTATTGCAACCTCGGGAACTTTGACTGTCACCGGTGCGGCACTGCTCACTAACTCAACCAAAGGCGGTACGACTGGTACACTTGTTTCTGCAAGTAAGTATGCCGTAGCGCGTACCTTCCAGAATGGTGATGTTTACGAGATCGGCTATCGACTAAGCGCAACGGTGTAACCCATGGCAAGCCCCAAACCATACGGGCTTCATGTAATAAGCGGTGTACTCACTGACAATGATATAGAGCGTATCTCGTCCGTGATTCACCGCTTTCTTACTTTTAAGGAAGCCAGTCAACTTGACAACCTGAAACAGACCTATGACTTACCCGACGGTGGATACTTCATCGTGCAGGAAATGGGTGGTGTTTTTCGTGTGCTTGCAGATAAACAAGAACCTGAAAAATTTAAGTTCATTCATGATGGCCTGGTAAAAGAATATATCCCGATGTTCTTTAGTGGGGTCGTAGAAAATGCGGCAGTACGCCGTGGCGAAAAAGTTTCAATCAAAATCACTGAACAATGTAAAAACCGGCTTGAACGTCAGCTTGAGCGTAAACTTACCAAAACACTTGAACTAGAACGCTTTACTATTCTGGCCAATAATAAGTTTCCTGAATTTGCATCTCTTGGTGAAGTAACAAAGTACACGCAATACTCTGGACAAAACCCAGGATGGTACCGTGGAAATATGGCCAAGTTGATTCAGTTTGTGGGTGGTTATGGCCGACAGGACTTTGATCAATTGCCTGACAGTGATATCGAACGCATAAGTTTTACATTGCCTGAAAAGCTACGCTTCGAGCTATGGGAAAAATATAAAGATACACGATTGCCGGGATATTCAGGTTTGCCACCTGTAGATGGAACATTCCAATACGATTATAAATGGGCGAAAAGCCATAACGTCGCTTTTGATCACGAAGGTAAACCATGGCTAATACAGGTAGATCGTAAAGTATGGGTAATGCCTTTACCTATTATCCCATTAACAGCTGATCCGGTATTTCACGAATATATTTACAACCAGGTGTCAGATAATGAGCTGATTGCGGTTCTTGAAACATTTAAGGCATTTCCTTCTGGAGAAAGTTTTCCTGAAGATCCAGTTGAATTTCAGCAATGGGTACGTGCCGGTGTAATTATCGAGATATGCGATACAGCGGATTTTCATTCTCATATGGCCATGTTTACTGCTTGCGGCTGGTCTTTCAACGGCCGTGGCAATGCGGCATATAATACTGGGTATCGATATGATGAGCGTGGCTTAATTGAATGCTCGACCTTTCGATTGTCTTTGAATCTGATCGCAACTGATAAGCACTATGGCGTTGATGCCGTAAAATTAAGTGATGAACTCAATGATTCAGATAAGCAGCTTTTAGGAAATTATCTAACAGGTATCACTGGTGGTTTACGTGGTGATAGTTCAATGGCCAGATCATTACGCTTTAAACTGCGCAACATCACACAAACAGAATTACTAGATAGAGCACGTAGCTATAGCGGCAATGCCAGTGCAGAGGTGAGTTATTGGGACAATTACCAATGTCAGCCAATCGCAGCACATAGTGGACGTGTACATAAACTCTATACCGGGAAACTATATCACCCGAATAAACGCGCCAATCAACCTGAAATAAAATTTCCAGAATACAGCTTAGGGCTTTGTGTATCCTTTGATTTCACACCGCTTCATCCAGGTGTTTCAGCCAATTGTGACACCATCATGTATGCCTACTATGACGATGATTCATTGAAGGTCGTGAAATACTTTTACCGTGAAGAAACATTTACCAAGCAGGTCGAAACCGATTTTGAAGAATATATGACGGTGGGTTCCTGGTATATGAACGAAACCTTTGGGAAATCCAGGATTGAGGGTAATTTCTATCTGACCGATATTGATGATCGTGATGAGGTTGCACCAACAGAACGCTATACCACTATTAAGGGAATGGACCAGGGCTATGACAGTCAGCCTTATTTCTCATTTATGCATTATTTCGCCATGCAGGGCACCTTGTGGCGTAACCGCTATTACACGCATTTAACCAAGACTGAAACCACATCCAATAGATCATTTGAACTGGCCATACTGGTGCCTATGTTTAATACAAGCTGTGTTCTACATGCAAGATCAGGCGTAACCGGTATAAAAGAGTTTGGGGAATCTCTAAGCTTGGGTGCAGTCACTGATCCGAACTTCTATAGATTCTGGACTTATGATTTTGTCTTTGCCTGGAACACACCATTGCATAAGCAAACTGGCATACCTTATCCGAAAGATGGCAACCCGGTCTGGGTGGAAATTCACGAATACAACCCTAGTGAGTATTCAGACTTCGCTGATCAAGGCCCGTGGATTAGCGGTCTGCCTGCAGATTATACCTGGCTGATTCATCCCGACGCGAATACCTGGCAAAGTGACGGTGGTGGTGGTCCACCTACAGTCAATGAATATAGCAACTCCACCAGAAAAGATGCAGAAAGCATAGGCAATCTGAAATGGGTTGTGAATGATCGCATCATCACGCTATCTACGGGAGCGCCAGAATCACGTTACTTCCGGCCATCCCCTGACGAGTTTGGATACGGCATGGAGCGTACAAGTAGTAAGGTTTTTCTAGGTGATACCAGATATGCCAATATCAGTGAAACCAATGAAGCCGGATGTTGGAAGTACACAGGCTATTCATCACTGGTGAACCACAGCCGCGCATACCATTTTATTGGGGTGATCAATGAGTAACTATCGTGATGATACTCAGGAAACAATTGTATTAAGTTCCGATGCTTTTGGAAAAGTAAGATCGGGTGATGTTGAAAGCTTTTCCTTCACTGAAACCATACTCAGCAAGGTTCGACACAATGTAGATGAAATTATCCGGTTAAGTGATGAGGATCTGTCACGTCGTAAAGGTCGATTAGATAGCGCACTCGGCTTTTCTGAACAAGTGTTTCATAGCGTTCGCAAGTTTCAGCTGATTGAAGAAGTCTTAGGCCTAGCTGACCACAGCTTTGTGAAACAGTCTGAATTAATCACTGAAGATCTGGGCCTGGGAGAAGTGGAGCAGGTGGGTTATAAGGTTATGCACATCGAGCCATTTAAAGTGGCCGATGCACATTTCACCTATAAAACTGCATTCCAAAGTATCAGTGACCGTCTGAAGTTGAGCGATAGTCTGCATGCACTATCACGTTCAAGTGATCTTGTTGAAGAAAGTCTTATCCTTTCAGATACCACGCGTGACAAATTAAAAACCCTGATCGTTGAAACCTTGGGGCTTGGCCAAGAGCTTGAACACTATAACCAGGTAGTTAGCCGAGTTTCTGACAGTTTTAAACTGCAAGACAAGGTTGCACGTATTGTTCGTGAAAGGGTGGAAGAATCTTTCCGGCTGGCTGACGAGTTTAAAAAATTATCAGATACGGTTGAGCTGGTGACTGAACGTCTGGTGTTTTCTGACCAGGTATCAGGGCAGCGCACTGTCAAAAGCCTGGCTGAATCAGGGATTCAATTTTCTGAATCAGTTGAAGGTAGAAAACGAGCAACATCCAGGGTGACTGAGCTTGTATTTTTGGATGCTGAACATTACGACAATCAAAACATTATCGGTGCATGGACTGCCACAGCAGATGGCTGGAATATGAGCCGCTACTATGATTACCCTTATGAAGAACTGATTGTGATTGCTGGCCGACTTTATGGCGTTACATCGAATGGTATTGAAGAACTCAAGCATGGTGCACAAAGCATTACGGCAAAGATCAAAACCGCAAAACTGGATCTAGGGGATGGTGGTTTAATTCATCCTGAAAGCATGATTTTAGAATATAGCCTAGACGGTCAATTGTCTGTCGATGTAGGAACCACTCAAACAGGCTACCAACAAACATTTAACTATGTCCTCAGAAAAGAACCAAGCGACTACTTAACCAATGGTCGAGTGGTCTTTGGTCGGGGTTTACGTGGCAGACATTTTGAATTTGCAGTCAATATTGAAGGATCTACAGCCTACATTAACGACATGGTTGTGAACATTACCAAAACAAAACGGAGAATTTAAACATGCTCATTCCCAATTTAAATGTCGTTGACCAGGCGATTTCCGAAGTCCAAGACAAGATGCGCTATTTTGAGGTGCGCAGTAATCAGTTACTCGGGGAAATGAGTAATGCGATGACAACGCTTTCTGCTGTTCAGGTTGAACCGGTTAGTAATGTTCCAGAATTGCCGCGACCTGAAAATGCACAGTTCCAGAATATTGAAACACCGGCTGCACCAAGTTTAAATGTTTCGGTACCAGAAGCGCAGTTATTGAACCTGGATATAGATACACCGGCTGCACTTACACCACCAGTCATTCCAAATCTTGAAATTAATTTGCCTGATGCACCTATCATGCAAAACGATATTGAGATTCCCACACAGCTAACCAATTTTTCATTACCTGAAATTAATACAGATATTGAAATCGCCACACTGCCGGCATTGAGTTTAAGTGCGTTAGATACCCATCGAGATTCTAAAAATATTGATATATCAGAACTTTTAGGAAGTTTGGATTTATCTGACTTGCAATTGCCTGATGCACCAGAAAACCCGGTGTTGTCATTCCCAACTTTACCAAGTCTGAATAATTTTGATCTACCGGTACGGCCTGATATTCGTCTTGACGAGATTGAATTGCCGGATGCGCCGTTAATTGTGCTGCCTGAAATGGAAGCATTACAAGCCATTACCTTGCCGACCTATGAGCCAGAAGTGCTACCGGTATTTGATGAATTGCCGCCTGAATTTAATGTAGAGCTGCCAAGTGATTTGGATAGCATTATGAATCAGGCTCAGGCCATTGCAGCGACGGACTACCAGACCTATAACAAGGATAGTGCGATTCAGCCTTTGGTTGCTGAAATTCGCGCCTGGATGAGTGGTACCGCAAAAGGTACCGGTTTGCCGGTTGATATTGAAACGGCATTATTTAATCGTGCACGTGAACGTAATAGCCGGGAAACAGAACGCGCCGTCCAGGAGGTGATTGATCAATGGGCCAGTCGTGGTTATAGCCTACCGCAGGGATCTACCCAAAAGCAGATCGATGCCATCCGGGATGATGCACGTTTAAAATCTGCAGATCTCAACCGCGATATTATGGTCCAGTCGTTTGAAAAGCAGCTTGAACATATCCGGTTCCTGACAGAACAAGGCATTGCCCTGGAACGATTAAAACAGGATCTATGGATTGCCTATGTCGGCAATGTGATGGATGCAGCAAAATTCCAGATTGAAAGCAAACTTAGCCTGTTTAATGCACAAATCTCGATCTTTAATGCACGAAATGACGCTTTCAAGTCGATGATCGATGTATATAAAACCAAGATTGAAGGAACCATTGCCAAAATTACGGCCTTCCGTTCCCAGGTGGAAGCACAGGTCGCGATTGGCCAGATCAACCAACAGACAGTCGATATTTTTAAAGCCAAGATCGATGCGGTTATGTCCAACGTCGATGTGTATAAAGCATTAATCCAGGGCGCGACAGCACGTGCCGAACTGGTGAAAACCAGTTTTGATGCCTATAAAACTGAGGTCCAGGCATACAGTGAGCAGGTCGGGGCAGAACGAATCAAGGTTGATCTGTTTGATTCACAGATTAAGGCCGAAGGTACCAAGGTCCAGGCTTATGAATCTTTAGCACGTACTTATGCGTCGACCATTGAAGGTTTATCGTCTAAAGCGAATATCAAGCTGAAAGAAGGTGATATGAAGCTTGAAGCAGCACGTGTGAGAATTTCAGAATTTCAGGCAAACACTGAATCATATCGTGCGTCGATGGAAGCCCAGGCCAAAAAGCTGCAGTTTGAAACCGAAGCATACACGGCCAATCTGGAAGCAATGAAATCTCAGATTCAATTGTCCATTGAGAAGATGAATGCCCAGGGCAATATCGTTGAATCCAATTCACGGACCCGGATTGCTTTGGCAGATGCGTTATCCAAATACGCTGAAATGAAGATCCGTATTGGTATTGCCAACTCAGATACCTTGTCACGCTTTGCAGACATGCGCTCACGTACTGCAATCGCTGTATCAGAAGCGCATTCACGTTATGCGGATTTATCCCTACGCACAACAATTGCTAATAGCGATATTTATAACCGTTATATTGAATCTCGGACACGTGTGGCCCTGGCCAATGCAGATACTCAGGCCAAGTATGCTGACTTGAATTTGCGTACTAACCTGGCGTATGCAGATACTCAGGCCCGGTTTGCCGATATGAAGATGCGCACAGGTATCGCTAATGCTGAAACCCAGGCGCGTTATGCAGATATGAATATCCGCACTAACCTGGCCTATGCAGAAATGCAGATCAAAAAATATGAAGTGGATCTAAGTCACTCGGTTAAGAAAGCCGAACTTGCAGCGGAAAGCATGAAAGGTATTGCGCAGTTCAATACACAGCTTGCAGCAGGTGCAATGTCTGCTATGCACGTTTCAGCAAGTATCAGCGGTAGCGGTTCATCTTCGCTTTCTTATAGTGCCAGTGAGTCTGAATCTAAGAGTGAAAGCCATAACTACAGCTATTAAGGCCCTCTAGGGTTCGCCTTAAGTCTTATCTGGTAGGTAATCTTTTACCAATCAAATAAGATTTAGGGCTTTTTTATGAGCTTCGGTTTAAAAAAAGGGCAGAAAAAGCCCAATCAAGAAGGTGGGAAAATCCAAGGCCCAGGTACAGGTACGTCTGATGATGTACAAAAGACCGTACCAAGTGGAACATATATCATGCCAGCAGATTCAACTGCTCAAATTGGTGAACAAAATTTAGAGCAGCTTGGCCAAGGTAAACCGCTGGATATAAATGTCAGTAATGGTGAGTTTGAAATGACACCTGAACAGGTGCATGCAGTCGGTGCACAAGCCTTGGATCAAATGAAAGATCAGACCCATACCCCGAGCGGCTTACCACAAACCATCATGGATCAACCAGGTGAAAAGCCAAAGTTGTTCTTTCGGGATGGTGGATTGGTGCAAAACCGTTATCCTTCTGCAGATGAAGTGCGTAAAGCACAGTTAGCCCGACAAACACAAACAGCCGGTCAAACTCAGCAACCGCGTCTTGGCCCACAAATGCGGGATGTCACACCGGAGCAACGGCAATTACCTGCAACACGTACCCCACAACCACAAGCAAGTACACCAAGTACAGCAGCGCCAGCTTCATCAGGTGGAGGCTTTGGGATAAAAGCTGCGAACATGGCCAAAGGTTTAGGTAAATTTCATGTCGCAGGTGCAGGCCTTGGTGGTGCAGCAGCTGGTTTAAATACGTCGACAGAAGATTATGCAACCCGTCTGGGGCTGGATCGTAATGCAGATCGAGGACCACTGGCAGAAGCTGCAATTCGTACGACAGGTGTGCTGACCGATGTGGGTAATGCGGCAAGTTTTGGATTGCTGGGCAGCCGCTTCGCCGACAAACAAATCAATCAAGCCCGGGCTGACGCTGATGCAAATATGGCAGACATTGCTAAACGACGTGCAGAGCGCGATGCGACACGTGCAAAAGCAGTACCACAACAACAAGCAGCTGTCACACCAGCACCATCATTTAACGACCAAATGAATGAGGCTATGTATGGTTCACCTCCAGGTAGTCAAGCACAACCTGGTACAGCCAATCCGTATGCAATTCAGCAGAATGGGAACAGTTTCAGCTATGCCAATCCTGGTGCAGCAGCTCAGGCCCGTGCTTCAGGTGTTCCTGAAACTCAAGCGAGTGGTATTCGTCGTCAGGCCCGAGATCCAGAAGGTGTGGCGAAGTTTATGGCCAATACCCGGGAGATGGGACCAAGTGAACAGCAAATTCAGGCTGCGATTGGGCAGCAGATGAATCCGCAGGGTTTTGGATTGCGCTATCCAGATCGACCGCAAATGACAGATGAACAGGCAAATGAACGTCGTCAGTTGGTCCGTGATATCAGTGCACCGATTAAAGGTGCACGTGGGATGACTGCGAATCAACGTGGACAGTTACTTGAGCTGAACCAGGGTGATCAGAACCGGGCGGTGCAGATGTATAACACTGATGCGAATAATATGACCAGTGTTCAGAACAATAGCACCAACAATGCTGCAAGCATCTTACAAACTGGTATGCGTGAAGATGGTCAAAACATGCGCCATGGTGCCAGTCTTGCTCAAGATGGTGAGCAGTTCAATGCCAACTTTGGTTTAAAAGCGCGTGAACAAAACCTGACTGAGAAGAAGGAAGGTTTTGGTATTCGTCAGGCAGAACGTGTTGAAAAACTGCATGAGATGTATGATAAAGCTCAGACGGATGAGCAGCGTCAATCAATTCAACAGCGTATTAACCGCTTAACTGGTGCGAAAGATCAGAACGGTCGTGATCGCTATATGACAGTCGGTGGTGGTCAAGAGTGGGATCAAAATGCTGGTGTTATGGTCAACCGACCACAACAGATTTTTGATACTCAGACCCAGCAATATGTTGAGCTTGGAAATTCGCAACAAGGTCAAGGGCAATCATCACAACAGTTTGAGAACTATCAGGTGGTTCAAGATGCCAACGGTAATCGAGCCTATGTGATTAATGGGGAATATGTACCGATTCCTTAAATAAAAAGCCACCGTTTAGGTGGCTTTCCTTTGTTAATTGCACTGCATCTGTCCGCCAATATCTCGGCACATACGACCATTATTATAATAAGTGCCATTATTTCCATTATAGCGGTTGCCCTGATTATCCCAACAACCAGATCCATCACAACTGGTCATATGTGTTGGCGTTGGTGCTTGTGTCTGAGGAGGCATAGGTGCTGAATAGGAGTTTCTTGAGTTTGAGTTAGCAACTGGTACGTCTACACCTGACATGGCAGCTAAAGTATTGCGCTGATTAGCAGTCAATCCTTTTGAACCCTTATAAGGTGTGCTTGCTTCTTTAATAATTTTTTGACGCAAAGCTTCATCTTCTGCGTTGCGTTCAGGTTGTCTTGGCGCATTGTATGTTTGGCTTGGTTGCTGTGCAGAATAGTGTGTTGAATTACCAGGAGAAGGTTTAGGCATATAGGCTCGTTGTGGTGCAGGAGGTGTGCCAAGTGATCTTATGGTGTCAATTTTTTGCTGTTTTGCACCTGATGGGGGTGGCTTACTTGAATAGGTGACATTCCCCTTACTGTCTACCCACTTGTAATAGTTTTTGGCTTGTACGTGTGAAAATGAAAACCCCAATATCAAACTCGTTAAAATCACTTTTTTTAACATTATGTTAACCCTCATTTTTTGTAGATTATTAAGGACTGAAATGAGTGTTAATGCAATAGTTTTGTAGGGTTCGACCAACACAAAGTGGAAACAGCATGATTCAGGCATACCATAGGAGCGTGTCATGCCTGATTCCAAAGTCATCAATAATCCCTTCTTAGAAGAACAGAATACTACAAAAGTTAGCCAGCCTAATGGATCTACATTTGATCCAAGTACAGCCAAGCCTGTGGCAAATGCAGCTCCAGCTTCAAACAATAAAAATTCCAAGTTTGATCCTAGTACAGCCAAGGCGGTTGATAAAGGCTTTGGTGGTCATGTCCGTGACTTGGGTGCATCCCTTATGGGTGGTCTCGCATCGGTACCGGATGTGGCAGTCGGTGTGGCTGATCTGTACTCCGGTGGCCGTGCAGGTAAAGCAGTAGATAATCTTTCGGAAAATTTCAAGTTAGGTGATGGTCGGAAGTACTGGCAGGATCAAAAAACAGATCATGCGAAGGTTCAATCACAAGAATTTGCTGACGCAGAAGGGATTGTAGATAAAACCAAGGTGGCTTTATCCAATCCATCCATGATCACCAACACAGTGGTTGAGTCTTTGCCGTCTATGGCGCTGGGTGGTCTGGCAGGCCGTGGTCTAAATGTAGCATCCAAAGGTCTGATTAATCCGGTTGCCGCAGGTGCTGCAGGTGAAGGTCTGGTCATGGCTGGTGCTCAGGCTGAGCAGATCCGACAAGAAACAGATGATGGACTACTGACTGGAAAACAAGTTGCTGCAGCAGCGGGTACTGGTGTAGCAGGTAGTTTACTTGGTTTTCTGGGTGGTACCGTTGCCAAAAAACTAGGTTTTGAAGATGTTGATACGCTGATGGCCCGGGGCGTTAAGCCTGAGCAAGTAGCTGGTGAAATTTCACAGATTCCATTTTCCAGTATTCCTAAAAGCATCGTACTCGGTGCAATCAGTGAAGGTCTACTGGAGGAAATGCCACAGTCGGTGACTGAGCAGGTACTTCAAAACTATGCGCTGGATAAAGACCTATTTGAAGGTGTGGATGATGCCATTGTTATGGGCACCCTTGCAGGTATGGCCATGGGTGGTACCGTGGCAGGGGCTAGTCAAGCATCGAAGTGGGCAGGACAGCCGAATACTGATAATCCAGTATCAGGTGATGAAACAGACACAACAGGCAGTACTCCAATGTTGCCAGCACCAACAGGTGGGAATGGTGGCTCCGGTTTAGGCTTTGATGGCCTGCAAGGTGAGTATATTCCTGCCGGTCAGCAAGATGCTGTAGATCCAGTCCAGGCGCGTCAGAACTTTGAATATGACCAGATGGCGACCGAGGCAGAACGTCAAATTGAATTTGGTGGTCTGTCTCGTCAGTATGCGCCAACACCATCCGAGCAGATGGGTCTTGACCCAAATCTAGGCCCACTTTCTGCAGCAGCTGCAACAGCTGTAGACAATGGTGTGTCTCAGCAGATGCAGATAGAGATGCAGGCACAAACAGCAGCTGAAACAGCGTCTAACGTTGCCGGGAAGACTGAAGACAGTAATGCACCATTACAACAGGCAGCAGATGCAGCACGTGAACTTACACCTGAACAGATCCATGGCAAACAAAATACCTATGGCGTAGACGTTACTACGGCGATTGAACAGCTGAAACAGCGTCAGCAAGGAGAACAAAATGCACCAATCACCATTGATGAAGGCATTCAGAATGGAACAGCACAGCAAGGAAATGCACCGTTTAACAATGGAAGCCAATCAGTTTCTGAACAGCATGACACCAATGCAGCGTCTGCGATGGGAGCAGCAACAGGAGCAGCGCAGAAGGGATTACAACCTGCGAAAGCTGATGCAGGTCAGATCGTCCCATCTAACCAAAGTCTAAATGAAATCCAAACTAGCGAAGCAAAATCCAAACTACCTGATATTCAATCCAAAGTAACCGAACTGGAAGCACAGCTTGTCGCTGAAAAATCAGTACCTAAAAAGGCACAGATCCGTAAGCAGATTGCTAAATTACAGCAAGACAACCCGATTGATCAGGGTGCACATGCAGCTGCAACTAGTATCCAGAATGATTTACCAGAACCTACCCAAGCACAGATCGAAGCCGGCAATTACAAGAAGGGACACATTAAAGTTCATGGCTTAGATATTGCCGTGGAAAATCCGCGTGGTTCTGAGCGACGTGGTACCGATCCTGATGGTAAGGAATGGGCGCATACCATGAGCGACCATTACGGGTACTTGAAACGTACTGTCGGGGCCGACAACGAAAATATTGATACCTATATAGGCCGTAACCCTGAGTCAGAACAAGTTTTTATTGTGGATCAGATTGACCAGAAAACTGGTGGATTTGATGAACATAAAGTCATGATGGGATTTAACTCACAGGAAGATGCGATTCAAGCCTATTCATCCAACTTTGATAAGGGCTGGAAGGTTGGGCCAGTTCGTGCCATGAACAAGGATGAGTTTAAGTCATGGCTAAAAGATGGGGATACCAAGAAACCTGCAGGTGGTACCCTCACCAATGAGGGTACCAAAGAAGCACCCCGCACAACTGAAACAGCCCTTGATGAAAAACAGGTTAAGGCCAGCTATGGTGATAGCCTAGAAAGCGTGATGTCTGATGTGGAGACACTGGGTGATGATTTTACCATTGACCTGCACAGCGTTCCTAAAAAGAGAAATGCACTCAAAAATCCAAACTATCATGCCGTACAGCATGAAAATGGCCATGTTGAAATTCTGGGAATGAAGCATCCTGCTACGGGTGAATGGGTCGGGAAAGCACCGGTACAGAACAAAGCTCCGGCACAAGCTCCGGTACAAGAGCAAACAACAGAAGTAGAACAACCCCAAAACCTAGATGAACAAATTGCAGCACTGGATGCACAGATCAATGCAGAGCCACGTCCCAAACTATTAGAGCGTGCGCGTTTACGTAAAGAACGTGATGCTTTGGTTGAGCAGCGTGACGGCAAGAAACCTGAGCCCGCACCTAAGCCACAACTTACACGTGAACAGCGTGAGCAACGTGCTGCTGAAAAAGAGATGCAAGGCATTATCGAAGCCTATGACCGCCTATATAAAGATCAGCCGATCTCAGCCATTGAAAAAAGTCTTGAACGTTTAAATAAAGATATTCAAAAGCAGCATGAATCAAGCCTTGGTGAAGTCAGTAATGGTAAGCGCTCAACCCGTAAAGCCGTTGCCGCAGGTGCACGTGATCGTTTCTTAAAAGACCGCCATGATCTTGAAAAGTACTTAAAATACCGTAAATCAACAGAGAAGCTTTATAGTCGTGTAGATGGTCAAAATAATCAGGGAAGTACACCAGAACAAGTCCGTGAAGCTCTAGTTGAGCGCTTCGGTGAAAAGACCATTTCTAGCCTAGAGCGTCGTGGACTGCTCGATATTGTCAGTACTGTCGATGAACCCGGTGTGGAGGGCTTTTATCAAAATGGCCGTGTGACTTTGGTTGCAAGCAACCTGAATGAAATCAGTATTATCCCGACCTTCCTGCATGAACTCGGTGGCCATGGTGGATTCCAGAACACCATGAGCCAAGAAAAATATGCTGACCTTATGGGTATATTCAACGATATGGTGCAGCGTAAACATCCGCTTGCACTAGAAGCCAAACGTCTTGCCGAACGGGAAACTGATGCAAAAACACAGCAGCTGGAATACCTACCTTATCTTTTAACCCTGGCTTCGACTCAGCAGGAAATGAATGCCCTGCAAAAAAGTGCAATCAAGCGTTTTATTGATAAGGTCGTGAGTGCTGTGAAGGCATGGGCCTTTGATCGACTGGGTATCAATTTAAACCTGAATGAAAACGATATGGTGGCCTTGGCCAACCGCATGATCCAGCAGCAGATTGCCGAACCGACTTCAGTAGAAAATGTGCGTGCTCAACTGCAGGGTACAGATCAGTGGATGAAGGCACCGAATGGTAAGCCTACCAATCTGACTGAACAGCAATGGCTGCAAGTACGGACACCAGAATTTAAACAATGGTTTGGTGACTGGGAAAACAGCCCAGAAACGGCATCTAAAGTGGTCGATGAGAATGGTGAGCCTCAGGTGGTTTATCACGGCACGTCGTCTCAATTTACTCGCTTTAAACTCGGTGGTGGTTTACTGGGTCGTGGCGTATATCTCACCGATCGTTTTGAAGAGGCACAGAACTATGCCGGCAGTCGCTCTCAAGATAATGAAGGTACAGTGATGCCATTGTTTGCCAATATTCCAGAGATGTTTAATAGCAATTCAAAGACCACACGTGAGCAGGTTGTTGGTGCTATGCAAGACGGTTTCAATGGAATTCGGCACCAGTTCAACAATATGGATTACCTGGTCGCATTTAACCCGGAACAGGTCAAATCAGCCGTTGGAAATACCGGACTCTTTAGCAGCCAGGATACCGATATTCGATTTAGCCGGCAGGCCAATGCTCAGCAGATTATTCAGAATCTGGTTAGCAATATGAATAAGCAGGGTCGTAATAAACTTAAAACCGAAGCAGGTTATAAGGCTATACATGCTTTGCAGTATGTATTAGGTACACTGGGCCGTCGTCAGTTGACAGAGTTGTACCAAAAGCTATTGCCGCAGCTGAAACCGTATAACGACATGGTGGCAATGATGGATGCTGATCAGAACGAAGTGGCTGCAATGTCAGATGAACTGGCACGTCGTTGGGCTGACTTAAAAGATGAAAAAGAGTTGGCCAATGTAATGCATGATGCAACCTTGGCCAAGATTGATCCGGCTAAGCCATATCAGCCAGGTGACAATGTTGCAGAGTATGCCAAGCTGAAAAAACAGTTTAATGCATTATCTGATGACGCGAAAAAGGTTTATCGAGAAGCACGTGATGCCTATAAAAAACATCACCGTGATGTACGCCAGGCGATTCAGGATCGTATTCTGCGTTCAAGCATGAGTAACCAGAAAAAGACCGAATTACTGCAGCAGATGGATGCCAATTTCTTTGGTTATACGCAGGGTGTGTACTTCCCCTTACAGCGTTTTGGTAAATATGTGGTAGTGGCGAAGAATAATAAAGGCGAAGTGTTGAGTGTTAGTCGTGCTGAAACCTTGTCCGAGGCTTATAAATTACGTGAAGTTTTATTGACAGAATATCCAGGCAGTAATGTGCTTGAACCAAAACTTGATAAAGAATTTAATGCAGCCCGAGACGGCGTTGGACGTGGTTTCATGACTACTTTGTTTAATGAGCTGGGTAGCTTGGGGTTGAATGCAAAACGTCAGACAGAGCTAGAAGATATTTTAGGGCAGTTATACCTAAAGTCATTGCCGGATTTATCTTATGCAAAACACTCAATTCACCGTAAAGGTACTGCAGGTTTTAGCCAGGATGCTCGTCGTGCCTTTGCGCAGAATATGTTCCATGGTGGCAGTTATCTGGCCAAGCTGCGTTATAAAGACCAACTTGAAGAAATGCTGGACGGAATGCAAAAGCATGCTAATGATGAATTTAATGCTGGTAAAGGTTATGACCAACGTGTAGCACAGCAAGTCATCGATGAGATGAATAAGCGTCACAAGAATATGATGCAGGCGAACTCACACCCATTATCGACAGCTTTAACCAGTTTAGGCTTCCTGTATTACTTGGGTTTGTCACCGGCATCGGCAGCAGTAAACACCTTGCAAACAGTCTTGGTGGCCTATCCTCAGATGGGTGCCAAGTGGGGATATGATAAGGCAGGGGCAGCATTGGCCAAAGCATCAGATGATTTCCGTAAAGGCGTGTCGATCAAAGGGATCAATCCAAAGAACTGGGAAAATGATATTGCCAAAATTCTGAAAGGCGATGAGCTCAAGGCTTATGAAGAAGCTGTGCGTCGTGGTGTGATCGATGTGACCATGGCACATGACTTGGCCGGTATTGCCCAAGGTGAAGATAGTGGGGTGATGTGGAAACTGCGTCCGATTATGCGGGTCGCAAGTACTCTATTCCATAATGCTGAACGTTTTAACCGTGAAGTGACATTTATTGCAGCGTACCGACTGGCGCGTGATAGTGGCTCAATGCACGATCAGGCTTTTGAGCAGGCGATGGATTCCACCTACAAGGGTCACTTCGACTATTCTTCAGGGAACCGGCCACGAATCATGCAGGGCAATATTGCCAAGGTCATTTTACTGTTCAAACAGTTTGGCCAGAACATGATTTATACCTTGGCACGTACCGCTCACCAATCGCTTAAAGGCGAAACTCCTGAAGCACGTCGTGAGGCACAGCGTGCATTGGCCGGCATTATCGGTATGCACACCGTATTTGCCGGGGTAATGGGCTTGCCGTTGGTTGGCCCGATTCTGGCCATGGCTTCAATGCTGGGAAGTGATGACGATGAACCATGGGATGCAGAAGCTGCTTTGCGTAATGCTCTTGCCGATGCACTGGGTACCAAGACTTCAGAAGTTCTTATGAAAGGTGCTTCACGATTTGGCCCAGCTGACTTATCTGGCCGTGTTGGTATTAATAATTTGTTATTGCCAGATGTGCAGGACGGGTTAGAAGGTAAAGACTTTAGTGATGCTATGGTGATGAGTGGATTAGGCCCAGTGGTAGGGATTCTAACCAATACCTTTAAAGGCTTGGCTGAAATAGGGCAAGGACACGGTATGCGAGGGGTGGAAACCATGTCACCGGTATTCTTACGCTCTCCATTGCGATCTATTCGTTATGCGACTGAAGGTGCCCAGGATAAAACCGGAGTAATGATTAAAGATGATGTGGGCATGTTGAGCCTTGCATCACAGGCTATTGGTTTTAGCCCAAGTGAAGTACGCTTGGCCACAGAAGGACGTAGTGCAATTTATTCGCATACCAAGCGCCTGGATAAGCGTCGCACTGAACTGATGACTGATTATGTTCGTGCGGTTCAGCGTGATGATGCAGATGAGCAAAAAGAAATTTGGGCAGAGATTCAGGCATTTAACCAGAAGAACCCATCACGCCGGATCAGTAGAGTTCAGGCGATGCAAAGTTTACGTCAGCGTGAAAAACGTGTGAAGCAAGCAGAACATGGTATTTATCTGCCGAACAAGAAACGTGAGGATGCAGATATAGGACGTTTTGCGTTTGATGAGTAAAAGAGAAAGCCCCTTAGATTAAAGGGGCTTTTTATTATCAAGATAGGTATTCAAGCAAAAATCTTTCGATATCACGAATCATATCTGTTACGTCATCTTTATTGAAATTCTCAGTATTGCCATGAGCGGCACTGTTTCTAATATCTGCTAAAGCGGTAATTCTTTTTTGTTGTAGAACACCATAAACATCAGCTTTTTTTAAAGCTGCATTAAGTACATCAAGTTTTTTTGGTATGGTTGAATTTTCTGGGTATAACTCTATTTCATGATTTTTGCATAATTCTCTAATAGCAGTTTCTAAAACCACACCAGCAGTAACTGCAGCTGCTGTTGTATAACCTGACTCTAAAAAGTGTTTAGCCTGATCCAGTTCACTATCAAAAACTTCAGCCTGAACAAGTTGCTTAAATGGAATTAACAATCCGTTATTTAGGTCGTCTAGAGCGGCTCTTAAAACGCTGATTAAGCGCTTTAAAATGGTTATTTTGTTCTCCATCGAATGATTTTGCTTTTCTGATGAAAGAAAAATTTCATAGTGAAGGCCTCTATTATTGCCACAAATTACATTCAGAATGGTTTTAGAACTAACTACCCACTGGGTATATGAATTAATTGCTTCTTGAGATAGACCGGTAGTAGTTGTACCGGTAAAACCTGAAGTAATTTGAGCAGTGGACTCTAAAATTTCTTCACCCTGAGCAATTAACGTTTCTAATCTTTGTTGGAATTTTTGGCTCATAATTCTTCCCCAATAATAATTAATAATGAATTTGTATAAATGAGTATATAGGACAAAACATTTCTAATTATGAAATTTTAATTTTACGTGAAGATTATCGTTATACATTCTTCTAAAAAATGGGATAAAAGCCAAGACCCCCTTGGCTTTTGTTACTTAGGCTTTGATTCCTTGTTCACGTTTAGCCTTTTCACACTCTCGCTCCCAAAGAGCTTCAGCGCGTTCAATTGCGATTTCAGCAGCATGTGCCATATCTTTAGCGAGGATCCATTGCATCTGATAAATCCCACCTAGACTATTAGAGAAATGCTTCCCTTCTTCACTAAATTTAAAGTTGTAAGGAGTAGCTATCTCGATATTAATCAAGAATTCAAAATCACCGGATTCACGATAGAGATCCTGAGCGACTTCACTAGCAAAGTCTTCAATATCATCATTTTCACGAATTTCTTTTAAAGTTCTTTCAAGCGTTGGGCACTGGGCTAGCAGATCTGCACTTTGTTTTTCCTCAAATGCATCACTTAAAAACTCCTGAAACTCATCAGAAACACGATCAGAAATAGAAGCACACAAAGTAGGAATATGCAGAATTTTTTCAAAGCGGACATTGCTGTCAAACATATCGCCTAATAATTTTTTCGGGAACTTTTCCATTTTTATATCCTTATTTAATCTTCATTTCGCCATTAACCCAGACTTCTTGATATTCATCTGAATCAATTTTTTTCTTCAATGTGATGGCTTTATCTTTCACATCAGACCAGTTCATGTTGTTGCGTGCCCAGTCTTTAATTTCATAGTCATTATCTAAAAATAACGGAATGGTATCTTCACGTAGGCTTTCACCCAGATCGTCATTGAATTCATTTTTGTAATGTTCAGCACGATCACGTGCAACCACTTCCACCGGTACGGCGTAGGTCAGACCGTCTGGCATATCCAGAAAGATTTTTTTATCAAAAAGCGGTGTTTCGATGATTTCAACCGCATCATCTAGACCATTTTGATGTTCATTGTGCTCATTTTCTTTTTCCCACTGGTCGCAGGCAGCATCTTCATTTTCAGCTTCGATAATTTGACTTTTTTCTTCATGGTACAAAGTGTCACCTTCGTCATCTACAACACGTTGAGTCCAGGTCAATTTAAATTTCTTCATTTAATAGCTCTAGTAAGTTTTGTACTTACAGGCTAATCACTGCTTTTACGTCTTGCTGTGTGTTTTTTAGACTAAATGCTCCTGTGTAGGGTTCGCGTAACTATCTGTAAAAAGTCAATGATGCATCAATAGATCAGAATTTGTATTGAGAGCGTTATGCAAGAGAACACCATCCCCTGGATCATCAAGATCGTACCCGCAGTTGTTGGTGCAATCTTGGCGCTGGTCCTAAGTGGTGACATTGATAAAGACGGAAAAATAGAAGTCTCACTGAATGTCATCGTCAAGTTTATGGCCAGTGTAACTGTCAGTTTATATGGTGGTTCGGCTTTCATTGAATACTTCGACTTACTCCACGTATCTACGATGTACCAAGGCGCAATCATGCTGTTCTTTGCAGTGTTTGGCTTATTGGGGATCGGCATTGTTTACCAGTCCTTTGCGTTACTGCAGGGGAAACCCATGTCCGAAGTGCTGCATGAAATTAAATCAGCCTTTTTGGCGATTTGGGGGAATGGGAAGAAATGAATATTGAGCAATTTTTAAATGAACTCATCCGCCGTGAAGGTGGTTATGTAAATAATCCAGCGGATCGAGGCGGAGCAACAAAGTACGGTATTACCGAAGCTGTAGCGCGTCAAAACGGTTATAAGGGCCACATGAAGGACCTACCTGAATCACTTGCGCGAGATATTTACCGCAAACAATATTGGACATTACCGCGTTTTAACCAGGTGAATGCACTTAGTCCACTGGTTGCAGAAGAATTGCTTGATACAGGCGTGAACTGCGGTGTTGGTTTTGCCAAGCCTACTTTGCAGCGCGCCTTAAACCTATTGAACAACCAGGGTAAAGGCGGTTGGCCTGACTTGGTTCCAGATGGTGTATATGGTCCAGCTACCTTAGGTGCATTAAAAACATTCTTGGCCAAACGTGGCAAAGAGGGCGAAAAGACCTTATTGAAAGTCTTAAATATTTTGCAGGGCAATCGTTACATTGAAATTTGTGAACGCAACCCAAGCCAGGAGCAGTTTTTCTTTGGATGGATCTCGAATCGAGTGGTGATTTAAATGGTACTAGATGCCTTTTTAGCCCAATTCTACAAGGCTGTGATTGTGGTGCTACTGGCCTTACTTGCACTGGCAGTTGCCTTTGGTGCATGGAAACACTTTTCACTTAAGCATAGTGAGTCACAGCGTGAAGCCGATATTGCGAAAGCAATTAAACCTTATGTAGATGCGGAACGTGAACAACGTAGCCGCGCTGATAAAGTGAGTGGTCAGTATGAAGAACTTAAAGGTCAAGATCGAGTACACACGGAAGTCATTAACAACAAAGTTGAGAAAATCACGGAACGCCCTGTTTTTCGTAACGTGTGTATTGATGCTGATGGCGTGTCAATCCTCAACGAAGCCGGTCGCATGGAACCTACCGGCGAATCTAACTCAGGACTGTCCCGACCTCCCTGAGATTGAATTGGGTGATGGTGGGTATGTACTTAAAGCCTGGGTAAAGGAACGACGAATGTATGTTGAATGTGCTCAAGGAAAACGTGCTCTGAATCAAGCTATTAAAAGGCCCTCAAGTTGAGGGTTTCTTTAATTATTGCATCTCACCCACTAATTTAAATATATGCTTCCATATAAGAGTTAAACCCGACCAATCATAATCAGGGTTATTATAATTATTGCTTCTTATCTTATTTTTAAAGTTTTTTAAAACTTTCCTTTTATTTGAAATTTCACCCTGGTATTGATTTAAACTTTCATTAAAACCACCCCAAATAATTGGATAATACTCTGAAGTAATTTGATCCTTAATACAGTCTTTGCCTAAGTACAGTTCAATTGATGCCGCTTTGTTATATATATCTTCTTTTGAGTGGCCATTTGAACTATAAGTAGGATAATTTTTTAGTAAATCAAAGTCAGGATACTTAGTTACTTTAATATTTTCAGGTAGGGCGATTTTACTTAATAGATTTAAAGATTCGATTGCTGCTGTATCACTATCAAATATAGCTAATATTTTATTTGGCATCTTAGCCCCGACAAATGCTTTTATCAATTTAGCTAATATATGTGCCCCACCATCTAGATTACTTGCTTCATAGTCAACAAATTCAAAAAATTCATACAAATGAGGAAATAAGATTTTCAAAGATTCTTTCAGAATATATCTATCGGAGGGGCCCTCGGTAAAAACATAAAATTGTTCAGATGGTTTGGATGATTTTGAAATTAGTTCTTCGCAATCTTTTACTACGTTATTCTCAATATCATAATATCCAGCATTAGTTACTTCAGTTAAATCCTGAATTATTCTTTCTTCCCCTGTTAATAAGTGAGAGAATAAAATAATAATTTCTCTTACATCATACATGAAAGTGAATAATTCATTATCATGAGTGATTTCTCTATTTAGTAAGGTAAAAACTTTATTTGTAGAATCATTTAAATTATATCTATTATCATAATAATATTTTAAATAAGAGCAATAATCGTCAAAACTTAATAGTTCTAATTTTTTTAAAAAATCTGAAAAAGGCTTTTCTTCTTTTAGTAAGCTGTAATTGGAGGTTATATATTCATTTTTAATATAATTAAACTTGTCCTTAATATCTTCAAAATTGAAACCGAATAAATTTAAACGTTCTTTAATTAGCTTTAATTTACACTGATATTCAAATGCTTCCTCATATTCATCTTCACTTAAATTTCCCCAAACTAATCCACTTCTCTCAGAGCATTTACGACGAAAAACTTTTTTATCTGATTCTCGAAAAATTAACATTAATTCAGGGTCTACATAGGATTTTGTATGAAATAACGGTATATCCTCAAGCATTAACTCTGTCCAGCTTCCCAATTTAACACTCCAAATTTAAAAATTTATGCACTTTAAGTTTTACTCTAAGCTGATCTCTAAAATATTTTAATGATTTAATTTACTGTTCCCAATACTGGCACCATTCTAGGTCCAAACTTTCTTGCTTTACTTACGATCTCAATCAACTCATCATAAGTCAGATTAAATGAATCAGAACTGTCAAAAACGTAGACTACATTCTTATCCTTAAGTTCTTCAGGTTTTTCTGGAATAAAGCGGGCAGGGATCAGCTTCTGAGTAAGCTGCTCATCTGTTAAAGCTTTTGGTAAATTATTTGGATCAAATTTTTTAGTCTGCATTTTATTGCCCCCATTTATCAACTATGTCAGCCCAGTCTTGTAGCATTTTCCGGCGCTGACTAATGTATTTAGCGTGATTATATGATGCTCTTACTTTGTTCTGTTCGGCATGAGCAAGCTGCTTTTCAATCCAATCATCATCGAAATCAAGCTCATTTAAGATAGTACTTGCGGTTGCTCGAAAGTCGTGTGATGTCGAGTTTTTAAGCCCTATTTTCTTTAGAGCACTATTCAATGTAGCACTTCCGATTGTGGCTGCGCTACTGTATGCACTTGAGAATACATACTCTTTGTTGCCTGTTTCAGTATATTGAGACTTGAGTACATTGAACAGTTGATCAGACATAGGAACCAGATGGATCCTATTCTTTTTCATGGTTCTTTCCTGAGAGTTGCTTCGTGTTGAAATAGGAAAGGTAATAATTCTTTCTTCAAAATCGACATACTCCCATTTCATACGTCTGATCTCGATTGAGCGTAGCATTGTATAAGCTAAAGTGAGTAGGGCGTTCTTAACTGTTGCTGTGCCGTGATAATTATCAACCCCCTTTCTAAACTGGACTTGTTGCTCTTTTGATAGGGGTTGGGCGTGTTCAACGTCCGGACGACTGATAGCACCACGCACTGCATAAGTTGGATCATTTTCTGCTCTTAAAGTGGCGATTGCATATCGCATCACAGCACCAATAATTTTAATATTATTTGCTGCGGTAACTTCCCCCGTACCTCTAGCGCCTGTTGTCCGAACGCGAGTGATCGTAGATTTTGCGATATACAAGACTTCTGCAGCAGTTACGTCAGCAACACTCTTTGCTCCAATTACCGGGAATATATCCGTATCAAGCGACCATTTTACTTTTCCAACATACGTTTCCGACCTATTTTTTAAAACCTCGGCAATATATTCCTCAGCAACGACTTTAAACGTGTTTGCGTTTTTTACACTTTGTACGACTTTTTCTTCTCTACGGGCTATAGCAGGGTTTTTACCTTCACTGAGTAGAGCCTTCGCGTCATCACGATTCTTTCTTGCCTCTGCTAGACTTACCCGTGGGTATTCCCCTAAACTTAACATTGAGGCCTTGTTTTCAAATCGGTATCGATAGCGCCACAGTTTTGTACCTGTGGGTCTAATTTCAATACAAAGCCCATTATGGTCAGCAATGCGATATGCTTTATCCCTTGGTTTAAGGCTCTTAATTTTGGTATCGGTGAGCATGTGAGTAACCTAAATAAAATATGAGTAACTTGAAAACTACTCACAATAGTACTCACAAAATAAGATTTTGCATATAGTGCTTAGATTTGTTTTGGTTTCATAAGTACCTAATTTATAATAAATACAATAGTTTAAAATTTGTTTAGATTTGCTTTGCTTTATATAATAGTGTTTACGGATGAAAAACAGTATTTTGTTGCCATCTTACCGGTACATCATCAGTTAAATCTGAAAAAAGTAGCGACAGCTTTGGGTTGCAAGAAACTGCAAATGGCAGATCCGAAACAGGCAGAGCGCTTGACCGGTTATTTGGTCGGTGGAATTAGTCCAATTGGTCAAAAGAAACGTTTAAAAACAGTGATTTGTAGTAGCGCAAGCCAGCTTAAAAAAATGTATGTAAGTGGTGGAAAAAGGGGGCTGGATATTGGGTTAAATCCGCAAGATTTAGCGCGGATTTTAAGTGCAGAATTTGCCGATATTGTAGATGAATAATTAGGATTTAAAACTTAAGAATTAGCTCTTATTTTTTAAGGTTACTCACAATGATACTCACAAAATGAAACGTCTAAAAAAAGATAAAGTCGCTCTAGGCGACTTTATCTTTTAACTCTATATCAAGAATGACAGATTGAACATAGGAACTTAGCCAGAAACTCTTCCTTCCATCCTTATGCGGTTTCATGTAGCGACCGTCTCGAATTCTGGAATCTAGTGTCTCAGGTTCGATATTGAGCAATTTAGCAAACTCGATCCGACCAATCCGACGTTCACTGCTTGCCTTGAGTGCTTTTCTAAGTTCCTGCATTTCGCTATGTATTGCCTGGAGCAATTCATATTCAGTATTAGCTTTCATAACACCTCACTTAAATCCACAAATTGAACAAAACACGTCACAATGAACCGTGAACTTTTTACAGATGAAACAGTATTCAGTCACAGTTGTCCTCCTTGAGTCTTTAGATATTCCGCTTTAGCAGCTGCCCAATGATCCTCATCGTATGGGTTTAAACCTTTTTTTTCACACCAGGTGGTACACCACAGAAATTGAGCATCATCGTATGGTGTAGGTTGAACAATCTGAATACTCACTCAGACACCTCAATGCTTTTAAATAACGACTTCATAAGGTCATAGGTTTTAGGGGCGAAACGCTGTTTAACTTCTTCATTCAGCAGCGCTTCAATTTCATCCCAGTGATCAACTAGAACAGCCCAATATTTAGAGACAGCTTTCATCTGGCCAAGACGTTCACGAAACTCCGGTACCGCATTAAGTAATCCTACGCAGCGCTCAAAGTCAGCCGGATCATGTGGGTGAAAATTGGTTTCCCATGCTTTACCCGCTACTGGGCCATCATTAAGCAGTGTTGCCATCAGACACTTGCTCGACATGCCTGTATTCGCATTAAGTAGCCAGTGCATAGATTTTTGAACTTCAGTCATTGGCTGGCTCCTTATGCTCAGTGCGAATATCAACACCACAGAAAGGGCAGTGATTCAAAACCACACGGTTCTTCTTAAACCGACCTGCAACAATTTGAAGTCTGGCTGAATTTATTTCACGGTGGCTCATGCGCTGTGCTTGGATATCACCATATTCATTGCGAGTGACTTCGCTTAAGACATCACACATCTGGATCCAGTTGCCAGTATTTACACACCGCTCTCTCTTAATTTCCATCACGCCACCTGTTTTAATTTTTGATACCGAGCACGGGCATAAGCACGGCATGCTGATATACATTGAGGGCACCGGCAGCCAGTGTTATACATGCTCATCGTGCCGTGTTTACGTTGTCTTCTTTCAACCAGTCCGCATTCATACAACTTCTTCCAGTTAGTGTTCGCTGCACGACATTCATCGCAGCGACACCCGTGGTTTGTATATGTAGAGATTGTCCCGTGCTTCAACGAACCACCTCCATTTTGAGTTCGACCACATATGGATCTGGTAGTGGAGTCAGGAAGGTGACATTGTCCATTTTGAAGACATGCTTCAGTACTTCTTCCAGCTGGCTTTCAGTAAGCTTTACGGTTTTGGTTTCAACTACACGATGCTCGATCCAGTTGTCGAATGGAGACTTGGCATCTTTTCCCTTTTTAAGCGTAGAGACTTTACTCATGCGGGGTTCAGCACGTACACGAGGGATATCTTTTACATAGAAAAATGTACGTTCATCACCTGAATTCTCTGAGCGTAAGCAACCAAGGTTTTCAAGTGAATAACAAGAATTACGCACCTGACGGGCAGTAAGACCTAAGGCAGTAGCGACTGTTGCAGGCTTGGCACCGTGACTTTCTGATTTAATACACTCAATAATTCGTGCACGAATAGGTTTGCTTTCATCTTGAGGAGTTTCAGGTAGAGGTTGTTCTATCTTGAAAGGTGTTCCTGTAATAATGTTAAGCAAATTGGTAGGTGTAATTTTGGCATCAAAGCCTTCTACGCCAACGACCTGAGGTGCTGGAGGAGTAGGGACCTTATTCTTAACTGGGTCTTTAGCTACTTCCATGACCTTACCTGTATTTGCACTCACCACCAGCTGAGTTTCCTTTTGTACTACTGGCTCAGTAGGCACTTGATCGGCTTGTTGGGTAGTGTGATAGACACCTAAATCATCCAGGTGAATTTTTTCGTCTTGCAACAACACAGCAAGGCAGTTTTTAACTGTTTTCAGCGACATTTTTGAATTATTCGCAATTTGTGCAGCTGATAAACCAAACGGATCATTGGCCAAGGTGTCGACCACCTTGCCAAGGTTTTTATCCATTTTTAAGCTGTTAAGATCTTTAATATTTGTCATGAGCAAAGTCCCGAATAGTAAAATTAGTGCATCATGCCGTGATGTTTTAATTTTTTACGCAGTGTTCCCCGGTTCAAACCTAGAGTCTCTGCTGTAAGCGTTTGATTTCCCCGGCACTTAACAATTGCTATTTGCAGCAAATGTGCTTCCAGTTGTTCAACTGCAGCGCGGAATGCATCCCCCTTGCTAATTTCAACGATGTGCTCAAGTTCTTCCTTGCTGATCGTCAATAAATTTTTCTCAACCATGCTGTATTTCCCCTTAAGACGTTTGAATGACGCGAATCTGTGAATTCAATTTTTTGATAAAGGCCGAGCCTTGTTTGAAATAAACTTTAAAAAACACCTGGTACCGCTTTTTGCCTTCCGCATTGAGGTGCTCTGAAGAAGTGATCGTGACTTGGCCACGGGTAGGGTGTACCAGAGTCACCATATTTTTCTTTTTACAGACGCTTAAAATGCGGTACTGATCATTGAGTAAGAATGCAAAGAATGCCTTTCTCATGGTCAGGTCAATCGACCCCACCGGCTTGGTGGGATCTGGTAAATGGTTCAGGTAGGTCAGACCCTTTTGTTCAATTTGTACGTCTTGCATTGTTTAATCTCGGCCTGTGAATTCGTAACCCAGCTGATCCGCACGTGCTTGACACGTTTTCAGGATCGTTGGATAAAACTCAGAATTTCGGAAGATCTCCAGAGCGCTACTTAAAACACTCATATCTTCAACCTGAGGTATGGTTTTAAGAGCCTGGTTGAAACGAGTTTTCAAATCGTCTTTTTGCGTGTTCTGGGTGCTTTGCTGTTGTGCAGCGGCTTGACTAGACTTCTGGGCAATGATTCCCCGGATACCTTCACAGGTTTCTTCAAATTTTTGTTGCTGAACGTCATGCAGACTGTTCAATCCACGTTTGGCGCAGTACTTCTCAATATCAATGCCTGCCTGTTGCATGAGATATTGAAGTTCTAAAAATTGATTACCGTCGATACATGCATCAGCAGAACCAGAATTCAACCACCGTTTGAGTGCGATACCATCCGCCTCAGTCAGCGGTCTTGGTTCAATGAATAAACGTGTCCGGTCTTTAGTGGCAATGGCTAAGTTTTCATGGGTAAGATCCAGAACTGTGGTGAACTCGTATTCGATACCTTCACGCTGTTCGGCCTTCATGCCCACTTTTTCAACTTTCTTCTTGCCGCCATTGTTGGTTTGCACAGTTTCCATTTTTGAGCGCAAGGTCACAATGATATTGATGCTGGACTGCAACATCGCATCGATAAATTTACGATGACGCGGTGTTACTTCGCTCCATGCTCCCCAGGTGTTACCACGGAATGTTGTGCTACCCAGCTTATCTACAATTTCCAGACAGCCACCGACACCCGACCACTCATGGGTAATGCTGTCCAGGATTAAAGTATCAAAGCCTGCTACTTCAGCTGCTTTGATTGCATCAATGAATTTTTCAGGTGTATAAGGCGGCTGTAAATTTGCATGTTCAAAGGCAACAATATCTTCATACAGTTCAGCACTACTGTTTTCAGTGTCTGCAACTGCAATACGACCACCGATACCTTTGGCCAGCATTAAAGCGCCATAGGTTTTACCTGCACCAGTAGGACCAGAAACAGCTAAGCGTAACTTTGCATTTTTACGTTGAGCCGGTTTAAAAAATACGTTTGTCATGATTTTTCCCTCAAAAAACCAAAAAATTAAGGATGTGACCGGTGACGACGCACCCAGTCACGGTGCTCAGCCGAACCATAAAAACCCGAGTTCGCCAGCATCTGCTGTGCTTCATTACGCACTTCACGTTTTCTGCGTAGTTGAGCTGTGACAACTGGTTGTCTAGCTTGGTTTAATGCCTTGACTAGCCATTCTTTTTGATCAGCCAGTTCGATCAGCATCATGCTGCCGTCAATTGCCTGCTTATGAACTTCAAAGCCTGCGATGTTTCCCGCTTTATGGGCATTTACACTGCTTTTGCGCTTAAGCACATAAATCACTGGGCGATCTGTACCTACACGGTAGCGTTCACAGTAGTAGGTTAGAAAATTCGGATCTTCCTGTTGGAAGCTGTCGATGTGTTCTGCAAATTTCATTTCCCATCTCCAAACGCATACACCACAACGATCGTGTTGGCAGTGGTGTGCTTGATTAATTCCTGAAAACCAGTAAGGGCATCCTTGATAGTTTCCGCAGTTACATTGCCTGGGCGAACACAAAGCGTTTCCACTGCTGCCATCAGGTCGCGTTTTTTAGCCATATCCATTAGCGTTTATTCTCCAAAGCTTTGGCGATTGCTTCGGCTTGATACGCAGCTTCTTTGTCTGCCGCATGTAAAACCATGACTGAAAGACCAAGGAAGACCGAAAACACGAGCATCCAAGCAGCCACATTTGAAGTGACTTCTTTCACTACTGACTTTGGTTCAGGGTGCTGGTACAAACGCTCGGACGTTTGGCGAGAAGTGCCAAAGTCGGGTAAGTTGCTTTGAATAGGGTTTTGTTTCATACTTATTTCACTCACAGGTATGTTGTGGGTCACGCTCCAGGTAGTTCGCGCTACGCTGGGGCTTTTTGTTTGCTACGAGATAAATATAACTATAGCTATATTTATAGTCAAGAATAAAATTATAATTTTATTGCTACGGTTTTAATTTTTATAATTTAACTTGTATTTATAATTTGATAGATCAAAAAAAACCCACCGCTGGGGTGGGTTTTTTGAAAGAAATTATCTTTTATTGGCGAGCTGCTTCAAAAGCATTGTTAATCATATTTTGAATTTCTGCTTGTAAAATCAATTCATTTTTTTTCTTTTGCATAATTTCCTCGATAAAGCTTTTAGGTGAGCTGTAATCTATTGATAAAATCACATTCTCTAAAGAATTCAATGAAACTTCCAAATGGTCCATATTCTATCCTTTAAAATAGTTTGCAAAAAAATGCTGGTTCATTGATGAGTCAAAGTATTTTTTTCTTTTTACCCAAATCAAACCATCACCCTTGGTAATAATTGCAACATCAATCGCCCCACCAACAGTTTCCATATGAGAACCCATTTTTTGTTTAAAAGCGGTAATGTTAATTAATGTTTCTGCCATCAATGCTAATTCATCTTTAGGCAAAAATCTAACAAAGTTTATCATAGGATTCATCATTTCATGTTGTATATAATGATTCATATTCTCGTTTAGTTGAAACATCAAGGAATTAACTAAATCTTGAGAATTAATGTTCGGAGATACCTGTATATTTGGATTGGTAATCAATTGCTGTAAGGTGCCTTGCATTAATGAAGATGTTTGGTTAAATACATTATCGTGTATACCCTTTATAAACGACATCACAATATCTTCTTGCGCAAATGGGATGATGCCTGCAATTGGCGATATAACACTATTATCATTAATGACACTTTTATTAAAAATTCTTTTATAAATCAGATTGTTTGAGAACATTCCTGATATTTCATGAGTAATAATAGAGGGATATATTTCACCCTCCCCATATCCCGCTATTACAATTCCTGTTTCACCCAGTGAATTGAAGTTATTTGTTAATATTAATTTTGCGATTTCCTGCAATTTTTGAGAGATGCTCAAGTGATGGATAAATTCTGGGAAAATTTGGGCAGATATATCTGCTGCAATATTTTTGATTGAAACTTCTAAAGCTTCTCTGTCGATATTTTCATCAATTGTTGGTTGCTGCTGATTATGAGCTTGAACAATCGAATCCAAGTTATTGTTAAGTATTGATAATTTTTCAGTTTCACTTGCCATAAAATTATATGCAATTTGGTTATTATAATTATTTCTGATTGCATTAAATGAAGTATATAGCTGGTTTTGATACCAGTTCAGTTGTTTTTCATTAGTAAAAAAATCTATATGATTTTTTATAAAATTAAAAAAATTGACTGCATACTCCTCTAAAGTAGAATACTTTTTATCTTTAAGATCGCTGCGAAATAATTTAAAAATAATTTCCCATGGTGTTTCCATTAGGAAGTTATTATTTCCATATAGCATAATTGCAACAGGTGCAAATTTAGAAAGAGAAAATAGCTTTAAATTACTATTTATAACTTTTTGGCCAAAGCCTTGTTGTATTGTCACAGCACTATCTGCTGCTAAGGCTATACCTAGTGGATTTATAATTGCTACTTCAGCGGTCATTTTTTACAAACTCCACCCGATCCAAGAGCCGCTCGGGTTGCGGCTTTTTTAATTTGTATTACTCAGCAATAGAGCTAGTTCACCCAATATCTATCACTATTAAAGTCACGCCTAAGCTGAAGGCAGGCCTGGCGTATTTGCTTATGCTTTAAAAAATTGTTTTCATTTTTCCTGTCAAATACCAAAGGGCTTTCTGATATAAAAACATAATCCATGTGAGCAGACATGAGCGGAGCATTGGGGTTGTTATTAGTTCTGTTGGAAATTTCATTGAAACTAAGATTTATGGCATCAAAGCTGAGGGGGCTAGTCCTAAAATTATCACATTGAAGGAGAAGCGTTTCTGCATCACTGAAAGGCAGTTTTTCACCATTAACCACCAAACAACCATCATCACACTTACTGGAACAGCCAGATAGTAAAAATAAAGCAAGAAAACCAAGAGCTATTTTCATAAATTTCCCCTATTAAATATTTTTTCAAACAAAGACCCACATCGGTTCTTAGTTTAAAAACCATTGAAACTCATATAACCAGGGCTACTTCTGTAAAAAGTAGCCCTGGTTGTATGTGGTCATATTTATTCATCTTTTTTATCAACCATCTTTTGCCCCAGTTTCCCTTCTTTACAAAGCTGAACGATCTGCTCATTAGTCAATACTGGTACATAATAAAGATCACCAATTTCTTCAGCCAAAATTTTCACCTCTTGGGCCGTAAAAACTATTGGCTCATCATTTGCAGCAGCATCATTAATTCTGGTAATAATCTGATTGATAGCTAGTTTTGAGCTGTCCATTTTATTTCCTTATTGGCTGAATTAACCAGCACGCCAAATTTGACGACCTATTACTTTAAAATTTTTACCATTTTCTTCAGTTACTAACTTGTCCCGATACTTTTCATTAAGACTGTGAAGAATTAAGGAGCCGTCAGCTTCTTTGAATACCTGCTTAATCATTCCCTCGCCAGCAAGATAGACGGCATAGATCTCACCATCAATAATATTTGTTTGGGAAAGGTTGATACCTACCAAATCACCATCTTTAATAAAATCAGCCATGCTGTCACCCTTGGCTTTTATTATTTTCATAGTCTGTTCTGTGACATTTTTATCTCTTAAAAAAGAAGGTGGAAAAGGAATTTTTCCATTTATAGCATCAAAGTGAAATTCGATAGACTCACCCTCACCACATGAAAAATTCGCCTCAACTACCTCTATCCATATAAATTGATTTTCATTTCCCTCATTAACTATTACTGGATCTAACACATCAGTCTGATCAAATGCATCAGTTGATTTTCCTGTAGTAAGCCAATAAGGATCCACACCCAATACTTGAGCAATCAAAGGTAAATAGGCAGATTTCTGATTTTTACCTGACTCTAATGCTTGATAGGCAGGTTGAGAAATATTCACAGCCTCAGCAACTTCCGCCTGAGTCTTTTTTGCTTTCTTTCTAGATTCTTTTAATCGGTCTTTTAGAGACATGTCGAGATACCAAATAAATATTAATTAAATATATAACCTAGGTTATATGTAATCAAATAACCATAGTTGTTGACGATAAATAACTATAGTTATAATATGGTTATATTTAGGGAGGATATAACCATGTCAAAATCCTTACACAGTGAATTTAAGGCACTTGTTGAGCATTTTGGAGGGCAAGAAAATACCGCTAAAGCCCTTCAAGTAAAGCAACCAGCAGTATCAGGCTGGGTTCGTGGCACGAAGAACATGTCAGAGCTTGTTGCTATCCGTGCGGAAAAAGTTACAGCCGGGGAATTCAAAGCCGCTGATCTATGCCCGTCTTTAAAAGAATTTCAAATATCGGCCCATTAGGAAAAACAATGACCAGGCAACGACGACCTAAAAAAGATGCATCCATCACTATGCATATGCCACAAGCCATTAAAGACCAGTTAGCTGGTTTAGCTGAAGTGCAACGCGCTGGGCAGGGTGCTAGTGAATATATTTTTGAAACTTTAATCATGCCTCATCTCGATCAGTTAAGAGCTGAGACCAAGATTAAACAAAGGATATTTGGTTTGACAGGGAACGATAAGAACTATGAGCACCGCTCAGATTTATCAGATCGGAATGACCAAATAGGCAAAGAAAAAGCCTGATTTACGAGATCAGGCTTTTAAGTGTTTCAATCTTAGGGGATTTAAACAATGAATACTTTACCACAAACAATTCGAGTTGCCGACAAGCACACACCGGTCATTCAATACAAGTCAGTGCCAGTGATGACCACTGCACAACTTGCTGAGTTTTACGGAACTGATCAAAACAATGTGCAAGTAAATTTCAATCGAAATGCTGATCGTTTTGTCGAAGGAAAACACTATTTCAAACTAGAAGGCGATGATCTTAAAGCTTTTAAGAACATGCCTACTGTAAGTAAGTATGTTCCAAAGCAGTCAGCACGTCTAATTTTATGGACCGAAAAAGGTGCGGCCCGCCATGCCAAGATTCTGGATACAGATCAAGCGTGGGATATTTTCGAGCAACTCGAAGAAGTCTATTTTTCAATAAAGGAAAAATCACACCTTCCAACGCTTCCAGACTTTGCAGATCCCGCTGCTGCAGCACGTGCCTGGGCAGAACAATTTGAAGCCAAGCAGTTGGCACAACAACAAGTTGCCGAGTTAGCACCTAAGGCTGAAGCACTCGACACCATTGCCGACACCACCAATACCTACTGTCTGCGGGACTGTGCGAAAACCATTGGCATCCGTGAATCCGATCTAATCAAACTTCTGATAGACAAAAAATGGATCTACCGAGATGCGGATCGCAAGCTGCAACCGCATGCTCAATACGTTTTGAACAAGGTATTCACCAATCGTACGTCACCAGTGATCGTGAATCGCATTGATGGGAAAGAACGCGTTTTCTTACATATGCGCGTTACGGCATTCGGCCTGACCCGCATTACTGGGTTGGTCAATAAAAATCGGAAGGTGGCTGCATGAAAAAACAACGTTATATAGAAACTGAGCTTGGCACTGAAAAGCTTTGTATTGAATGCCAGGAACATTGGCCATTGGATGATGAGTTTTGGTACTTCGAAAACCGTAAAACCAAAACACAAGGTGTTGTGCGTCGCGCTTTGTCAGTGTGCAAGTGCTGCTATATCCCTCGTTATAAACCACATCTCTTACTGGGTGCGAAAAACAGTATTGAGAATAATAGTCATGCGAGGGTAGCAGCATGAGTTTAGATGCAACAACCTGGGCATGGAAAGTGCGCCAGAAACAAAAGCCAGGTGGAAGTACCAAACCTCTTAAGCGGTTAGTCCTTCTTTCCCTAGCTGATCGAGCAGGTGAAGATCACTGTGCTTATCCGAGTATTGCACGTCTGGTGGAAGATACAGAGATGGATCGGAAGACTGTACTCAAAATTATTGATGAACTGATCCAGGACGGATTGATCGAAGATACCGGTGAAAGAAAGGGCAGAACCAAGCAGGTTAAAGTCTATCGTTTGGTCAGTGTAAATGGCCGTGAAACAGTCCCAACAATGGAATCCTTTAACGCTGAAAACGAGGGTTTAAAGGGTACCAATATTGGAACAGTCCCAACAACGGAACAGTTCCAACGTTCCGTGGAAAGAGTCCCAACGTTCCGTGGAAAGAGTCCCAACGTTGGGACACGGAATCTTTCAAAGAATCTATCAATAGAATCTAAAAATAAAAAATCATGGTTTTGTTTTAACAAACTTCGTGAAGAAATGTTTTTGACCGATGACAGTATCGATTTTGAAATCATCGTGGATTCGAAATGGATTGAACGTGAAAAACGTGCCTTTGAAATTTACAACGCTGAAAAACCAATGAGCGATGAGTTGATGATTTATCACTTCGCTGACTGGGTGATCAACGCATACCGAAATAAATATTCAAAAGAAACTTCTGTAAAACCTGCAGGTGCATCTCATAAGACTGATCAGCTTTCTGAAAAACAGATTTTTACTTTTTCACAAAAGCTTTCTCAGCATCCTGAATTTGCCAGCAAGTTCAGTGAACCAGGGGAATCCTACGAAAAACTTGCTGCCCGTATCGCCGTGAAACTGAAAAATCCGGCCCAGGCCAAGAAGTGGGAAGGTTATTTAAAACAGGTTGGATTTAATGGGGATTTACCTGATATCGCTGCATAACACAGACAGATTCAGGACCTATTTATCAAAAATTAATTAAGCATCTTCGAGGGGAATTGAGATGACTTTACAGCACATAGAAGCACAAAAAGCGGCACGTTACGTAGGGAATTATTCAGAGAAGCAGGCTCAACGTCGTGCACTGGATGAAATGCTAAAGGGGTACAAGGGGAAGATCACTGAACTACCAGGGCCAAACTTTAAGCCACGTCCTGTTCACCATCACTGTGAAGATCCAAATGAGTTTTGCGGTCTGATCAAACTAAGCCGAATCAAGAACTGGTTCAATGCCGGCACTAAAAACCTGTCACGTCGCAAGATGATTTTAAAGTTTGTGGATATGACTGAAGACCAGGTGTTGTATATCACCTTGCCAGCCAATGAGCAGAGCCTTAGTAACCGTGAGTACCGCAATATTATGAATGCGATGCCACTGGTTGAAGCAGAAGAGCAGCGTTTGTTAGCTGATATGACCAGACCTTTGCTGGATCGTCAGCCTGCTGTGCACCAGTCAGCTTTTGATTTTGGGGATATTTCATGAAGCAACCTACCTTAGAGCAATTCTTAAAAGATGTTGCCAACCACCAACTGACGGTGAATCTAGATCAAGGTTTATTTCGGGACCTGACAATTCAAAGACCGGGTTGCTGTGAAATGCATTATCACATCACCACTCGTCCGGGCTATTTAATGTTTACCGGTGATATGGGTGATTTCATTTTTCAGCGCACAAATGACATGTTTGGGTTTTTCCGTCCCCAGTCTGGTTATTACATCAATCCGGGTTACTGGGGAGAAAAAGTAGAAGCTGGTGTTGTTAGTGAGTTTGATATTGATACAGCAAATTCGTCTGTACAAGGCTATTTAACCAATTTTCTGGAAGATTTAGATCTGTGCGATCCCGAGGATAGAGAAAAATCCAAGCAGGCACTGGAAGCTGTCACCAGTTTCATAAGTGGAACTCAAGGATCAGGTGAGTTTGATTTCTGGAATGAAATCAATTCTTGGGATGCAGATGAAGCAGGTGGCATGGATTTAACAGATTTTTTTGAAGCCCCAACCACCAAAGCTACTTTTCACTATATCTGGTGCTGCTACGCGATTGTTCATGCAATCAAGCTGTATGACGCGTACAAGTCTACTGAGGGTCAAGTTCCATGAAAGACCTAAACAAGACACTGCTGTTTATTTTTATGTTGATTGGAGCTGCTTTGGTGAGATTAGGGGGTGGGGTGTGAGCTACAAAGAAGATCATACGATAAGTATTAATACCGCAGAAAACGTTATTAAGTTTTCACGGAAGTTTGAACGCGGTAACTGTGAGCATAAAAACATTCAGATCTCAGCGGAAGAAAATGAAGTTTTATGCACTGACTGCAATGTTCGCTTAAATCCGATCTGGTGGATCCAAGAGCATCTGAAGCATCTCAATCGGGCAACGCAAAGAAATAACAGTGCTCTATCCGAAGCCCGAGAGATTTATAAAAAACTGGAAAAGAAAAACTCATTCATGTGCAAACACTGCCATGAAGTGAATCTCATTGACTTCAAAAAACTACCAAGTAAAGCAGCAATTACACGGGGAATGTCTGTAGTTGAGCAGGATCATGCAGGTATGACTGTGGAGATTGATGGGTGAGTAATTTTTCAAACGCTTCAAATGTTTTATCAAAATTTCAATCAAGTATTACAGGGTGATTACCGCATGAGTTTAGGCCAAGACACATTTATGCCACGCGTTGAGCTAGTCGTGCACAAATTTACGAATCCTGAGTTGAAGCAGACACAGCGCGAGTACTGGGAAAAAGAAGTCGCAAAGTTTAAGAAACAGGGCAACCAAATTACCCAGATCCCAGCAGGACAAAGCGGTTATAAACCAGCGGAAAATGAATATGCCAGCAAGGGCAGACAAAGCAAAGGTGGAGCACGGCAGTCTACTACGGTTTACAGAACACATGAGGCAGATACCTACGAGGGTAAGCCATGTAAAAAATGTGGCTTAAAACTGCGTTACGTTTCAAATAGTGCTTGTGTAGATTGTGCGAAATCGAGAAAGAAGAATGTCCAAGCTAAAAGTTCGTAAGAAGAAATTCAACCCAAACCGGATATCGCCGGCAGTGACCAGACAGTACCAGCACGACGCATCATTGCGTCGTGACATGGCCCAAAAGTTCCCAATGGAAATGGAATATGTTGGCCATCATGTGCATGAGTACATTGAACGCAAAAAATTAGATGAAAAAGAATTATTTGATCTTTTTTCAGACAGCAAGACGTTACCGTTCCATATAGCGTTAGGGGCATACGATTGGCAGAACATGGGTATCGTTCTGGCGCTCGATCATATCAAGCCGTGTGAGTGGTTTATTCATACAAATATTCATTTGATGAACGTGGAAGATGAAGAAACCAACATGATTACCGTGCCGTATGAACAGAAGGTTCCAGAGATGCATCACTGTGAACTTTGGCAAGGTAAAGCGGATGCTCGGGTAGATCTGGGCATGGGATTAAAGAAAGTGGGTTGGAAGGGCTTAAAGCAAGAACTGTCTGATGCCATTGATGCCCGGAAAGATATACCAGAAGGCCATGCTATTGAGTATATGCAGATATATATCAGCGCTGATGTCGAGTTTAAGAGCCTTGCGACCTACAAGGAATATCTGGCTGTGAACTCATGGCTAGAACAGGGCATTGAAGTTGCTGAACGAAACCTGCGGCAACTGTGGGTTTATGAACAAATTGCGCAGCAACAAGCATAATTTTTTGGAGAGAAGAATGCAGTGTGAATCTAAGAAACATAAGGATGAGGCTGCATTTGATCTGCATGCGGATTATCAGGACTGGGTGAAGGCACAGGATTTTTACCCAACCTTACTGGCCAATCGTGGGACGGCATTATTTTTACGTGACGGCGATGAATACCGCTATATGCCGGTTCGAGTTGGTTATAAGGCTTATCAAATGATTCAGAATAATCGGGGAACAATATGATGTTGAAACCAAATACTTTACACCTGGCATTGGCCAGTGCGGGGATGTACTTCAATTTTGAACGTCGCATTATGGCAGCGTTTAATTCGAATACTGATAAAGCAGTAACGGGCTTACCTGAAGTTAAATCTTTGGATGAGCTCATGTCGGAAAATACCGGGCTGGTTTGCGCCTGGGATCTGGCTGCTGAATAAATAGCCTATGCCAGCAGTATTGACTGATCGGGAACTTCGGAAAGCAGGCTTGGGGCACTTATGCGCTAAGCCTGTACCTGATCCAAAAAAGAAAACCCCAAAATACAACAACATTAAGACCGAAAAAGACGGGCTTAAGTTTGATTCGAAAAAAGAGCAGCGTCGGTATGAGCAGCTAAAGACCATGCAGCGTATAGGATTGATTGCTGATTTACAGCATCACGTACGCTTTGAAATTATTGATTCAGTGCAGTATCCATCGAAAAAGAGCCGAACTGCAGCACGATATTATGAAGCAGACTTTGTATATACCGATCTCAAGACCGGTCAGACCATTGTTGAAGATGTGAAGTGTAAATCAACTGCGACAAATCCGGTGTATACGCTGAAAAAGCAACTCATGATGTTGAAACATGGCATAGAAATTCAAGAGGTCTAAATGGCACTATTCAAAAAATTGGAAAAGCAGATTGAAGGAAAGCTCTATGCCGTTGGGGACCTACACGGCTGTTATAACCTTTTGATGCAGAAACTACATGATATTGGCTTTGATTTTGAGAAAGATCATCTGGTTTCTGTAGGGGATCTGGTCGATCGTGGACCACAAAACCTGCAGTGCATCGAATTACTTTCTCAGTCATGGTTTAGCGCTGTACGTGGTAACCATGAAGATCTATGTGTTCAAGGCCTACATAACGAATCTGCGAAGCGCTGCCATATCGCCAATGGTGGTGAGTGGTTTTATATGCTTGATGGCCAGGTGATGTACAACATTGCCCATGTCTTTGCTCAACTGCCCATAGCGATTGAGGTTGACTATAAGGGCAAACGTTTTGGGTTTGTGCATGGCCATATTGAACATAACAACTGGGATGACTTCAAAAACGACTTGCATTCAGTGGTCGAAGGTCGACATGTTGCAGATCATGTGATGTGGGGGCGTGACCGTTTTGGGGACTGGGAAGGAACTCGGTATTCAGCAGTTGAAAATGTACATGCAGTGATACTTGGCCACAGCGTTTCACCACAGCTTGTCAAACTTCATAACTGCTATTTCATAGACACAGGTGCAGTCCACTGGGCCACGCTCACTGTACTTGATCTAGATTTGATTTAAAGGGGTAGACATGGCTGAGCGCAAGAGACATACAGACGCAGAGCAGAACGATGAAAAGAAGTCATCGACTATCATGATTTTTGAAGCATGTGTGGATCTGCATAACCAAGGGCAGATTATTACACGTGATACCTTGCAGATTGCACTTCCACATCTGTCCAGAGGCCAAATTGATGACCGTCTAAGTTATTTGGTCGATACCAATCAGGTAAATCGTGTAGAACGTGGCGTTTATATGCCTGTACAACGGCATCGTCCGGCCCGCATGATCACTAAGACCGTGCTGAATGACGGTACTGTCAAGATTGAGATCGGGGATGATCTTGTTTTGACATTAACCCCCAAGGAAGGGCGAGATTTGGGCTGTTTAATGGTGAGTGATGCCATGCAGCACAGCAATATTGAGATGGGCCGGAGCATGAGTTACCTCACACATAACATTGCTACCCAAGTCAGTAAGCTTACACGCAGTATTGAGCGGATCCATGAGGAGAAAATCCAAGGAGGCCTGTTTGATGAAAATGGTACATAACGGAATGGAGCATCCTGTACTAGGTGATGGGCAGTCCATGATCAGTAAGTTGCGTGAAGCACATGCCAAGATGGAAGCGCTTATGCCAAATGTTGACGATGAACCTTATGCAATCCTGGTGGATCAAGAGAACTTTGAAAAACTCCTACAGGAAACCCAGCACACTAAACCAGATTTAAAACCCAATGAAGTAGCGTTTCCTATTTTATACGGCATTCCGGTCATTCTTCAGGATGTATATGCATATAAGGTTGTTACTTTGAAAGAGTACAAAGCTTTCTATGCTGGAAATGTGCGAAAAATAAAAAAGCTTGCTGTATGGGAAAGCTATAAGCCCATTGTACTGGAACCAAAACCATAACCCTCAACTGAGGGTTTTTTAATGCCTATACCTTTCCGTGGAACATCTGCCCACCGTACGCACTGCGTAAAACTGTAGGGTTCGACAGTACGCACTGCGCACTCCCATCATCACCTTGTAAGCAAAGGTGGTGTGATGTCAGAGAAGAAAGTAGCTCCTGATTGGGAACGTATTGAAATCGAATATCGTGCAGGCGTGCAGTCTATAAGACAGATAGCACAAGCCTTTGGCGTATCTGATGGTGCTATTCGCAAGCGTGCAAAGACACAGGAATGGACCCGCGATTTAAACGGCAAGATCAAAGCAAAAGCCGAAGCAATAGTACGCACTGAAGTGGTACGCACTGAGGTACGCAACTCACCTGAATATAAGGCCACTGAAAAAGAGACCATTGATGCCAATGCTAATCTGATCGCCAGCATCCAGATCAATCAGCGTAAAGATATCCAGCGTGCCCGAAATTTATGTATGGGCCTGTTCGATGAACTTGAACACATGATCGGACTGGACAACATTGCACTACTCGATGACTTCGGCGATGTCATGCGCAAGGAAGATGACAAAGGCCAGGACAAACTGAATGACCTGTACATGAAGATCATCCAGCTACCGAACCGAGTGAAGTCGATGAAGGATCTGGGCGACACACTCAAGACTTTGGTTGGTCTGGAAGTACAAGCTTATGGCCTGGATAAAAAACAAGAAGAAAAAGCCGATGACCTGACTGCGTTGCTCCATGGAATCGCTCAAAGCAACTCATCTACATTCCAGCCTGTAGCACATGACCCTGAGTTCGATAATGAAAATGGGGACGCTACGTGAATAGAACGACTAACGACCCACATCAAAATCATTTCATGCGCGTACGTGCAATAAAACTGCACCATGATTGTGCAAAAGTGGTGATTATATGATGTATAACACCAACTTAGCCGAACTACCAACAAATAAGGAAGAACTGGAAAGATGTCTTGCTGACCCGCAATGGCGGATATTTTCCGGATGTCTGTACAAGATCAAAATTAAGGGTGATGACTTTAAGGATGAGCTGGGAAATGTCATTGAAGCCGATACTTTTGAACTGCCATTTAAACCGAACGCTGCACAGATCAAATTTTTAAATCGGTTGTGGCACCGCAACATCATCCTAAAAGCACGTCAGCTCGGTTTTACTACGCTGATCTGTATCTTGTGGCTGGATCATGCATTGTTCAATGCTAACCAGAACTGCGCCATTATCGCTCAGGACTTGCCGACGGTTTTCAGTATCTTCAAGGACAAGAT
>JAHLFF010000069.1 GCA_018883945.1 Candidatus Acinetobacter avistercoris | reverse complement strand
AATGATGGCAACATGTTTCGGAAGAACTTGCTCTTCTGATATGGTCATTATAGAACTTAGACCTTCATCAACTCTGCTTCTTTAGCAGCAAGACGTTTTTCAACTTCTGCTACAAATTTATCTGTAATTTTTTGAATATCATCACTTGCACGACGCTCATCATCTTCAGAAATATCTTTTTCTTTTAACAATGATTTAATATCACCTAACACATCACGGCGAATATTACGGATCGCAATTTTTGCATTTTCAGCTTCTGTACGTGCTACTTTCTGCATGTCGCGACGCGTTTCTTCAGTTAATGCTGGCATTGGAACACGAATCGCATCAGCAGTAATTGGGTTTAAACCCAAATCAGCTTCACGAATAGCTTTGTCAATTGCCGCAACCATCGTACGTTCGAAAGGTTGAACCAGTAACGTACGCGAATCTTCTACACCAACGTTCGCCACTTGGTTTAAAGCTACGTCAGAACCATAGTAAGAAACCATCACGCCATTTAGAATTGATGGATGCGCACGACCAGTACGGACTTTAGCAAAACCATGTTCCATAGACTCTAAAGTCTTGTTCATGCGGTCTTCACTGTCTTTTTTAAGATCGTTAATCATTTGATCTTCCTTACTTAATATATATTAAAGGTTTAACTTAAATTTTGGCTAGTATAAAGAGCTTTAAGCCTCACGTACATTAGTTTGTAACGTGAGTCCCTTCTTTTTCACCCATGACCACTGAAAGCAATGCGCCTGATTTATTCATATCAAAAACTTGCAATGGCACGTTGTGGTCACGGCATAAGCAAATAGCAGTTAAATCCATCACACCTAATTTTTCATCTAAAATCTGATCAAAGGTCAAGGTGTCATGTTTTACCGCATCTTCGTATTTGCTTGGGTCTTTATTGTAAACACCGTCAACTTTGGTTGCTTTAAGAATTAAATCTGCTTCGATTTCAATACCACGTAAGCATGCAGCAGTATCTGTCGTAAAGAATGGATTTCCTGTACCCGCTACAAATACGCATACTTCATTGCGTGTTAAATGACGAATAGCATCACGACTTGAGTAAGACTCAACCACAGTTCCAATTGGTAATGCAGACATTAAGCGTGTTTTGATATTGCGACGTACTAGCGCGTCACGTAATGCCAAACCATTCATCACTGTTGCAAGCATACCCATTTGGTCACCTGTCACACGACCGACCAAGCCATCTTTTTGTAATTGGCTGCCGCGGTACAAATTACCACCACCGACGACGATACCCACTTGCACACCTAAACCGACTAAATGAGCGATTGCTAAAGACATGTGATCAAGCACTTGTGCGTCAATCCCCATATCTTTATTACCAGCAAGTGCCTCACCAGATAATTTCAACAAGATACGCCCAAAGCGTGGTTTTTTCGAATCCAACATTACTCAAACTCCAATATCTTATATCGTCAATACGTTTTACTTATTTAATGACTTATACGCATCAAAAAAAATTAAGCAGATTTGATTCGGATGAGTTTGGCGAATAAATCATATTCGTCAGCATCCGTAATCTCAACTTCGAGTAAGTCACCTGACTTAATGAGGCTCTTATCAATATCTTCTACAAATACATTACCATCAATTTCAGGCGCATCTGCATATGAACGAGCAATCGCAACAGGAAACTCTTCATCTAAATCATCAACCAATACTGTCATCGTGCGACCAATACGATTTTTTAATTTAGCTGCAGAAATTTCTTGCTGAACTTGCATGAAGCGTTCATAACGTTCTTGTTTAATTTCTTCAGGCACATGATCAGGTAGATCGTTTGCAGTTGCACCCTCTACTGGAGAATAAGTAAAGCAACCTACGCGATCCAATTGAGCAACTTTGAGCCAATCTAAAAGAATCTGGAAGTCTTCTTCAGTTTCACCTGGGAAACCCACAACAAAAGTTGAGCGTAACACCAAGTCTGGACATTTTTCACGCCAAACTTTTAAACGATCTAGCGTGTTTTCACTGTGAGCTGGTCGCTTCATCAATTTTAAGATGCGCGGACTGGCGTGCTGAAAAGGAATATCAAGATACGGTAAAATTTTACCTTGTGCCATTAAGTCAATCACCGCATCCACATGTGGATATGGATAAACATAATGCAAACGTACCCAAATACCCAATTGACCCAATGCTTCGCACATGTCAAAGAATTTGGTTTTAACAGGTTGACCATTCCAGAAATCTAATTTGTATTTGGTGTCTAAACCATAAGCCGATGTATCTTGAGAGATCACCAAGACTTCTTTTACACCTGCATTTTTTAATGCTTGTGCTTCAGACAACACTGACCCAACTGGACGTGAAACTAAGTCACCACGCATGCTTGGAATAATACAGAATGTACAACGATGGTTGCAGCCTTCCGATATTTTCAAATATGCATAATGTTTGGGGGTCAAACGAATACCTTGTTCAGGAACAAGGTCAATAAACGGATTGTGCTTCGGTGGCGCAGGTACATATTCATGTACTGCTTCCATCACATCTTGGTATGCTGCTGCACCTGTTACTTTTAAAACGTTCGGATGCATTGCACGAATTTTGTCTTCATCTTTACCTAAACAACCCGTCACAATAACGCGGCCGTTAGCGCTCATGGCTTCGCCAATCGCATCTAAAGATTCTTGTACTGCAGATTCAATAAAACCACAGGTATTCACAACAACTAAATCAGCACCATCATAATCCGATGCTACATCATAACCTTCAGTCTTTAACTGCGTAAGGATTCGCTCGGAATCTACCAATGCCTTAGGACAACCTAAAGAAACAAAACCGACTTTGGGGGATTTCATGAATCTGCGCTCCACTATAATCCGCGTATTGTATGACTTTTCCTTTCATAAAAACAGTTGAAAACTTCACTCTTTGTATAACGCACCAAAATATATCCACATATTTATTAAAATATTATTGTTGCACTATTTTGGAGCAGTGATAGTCTTATGAAATTCTAAATATCGTTACAAAGCTTCATATTAAAAAATAATCGCAGTTTTTTTCATTTTTAACGCTCGAAATACATCAATTAGAAAAAGTTGGCTTGTATTTTGCTTTATTAAGGGACGTTAATCTGTAATTACGCCTCTTTATGAGCACATATAAATTTGATCAGATCGCAAATGCGCTATTTTAAGACAGGATTATTGAGTTAATGGATCAACAACCTCAGATTGACTATCGACTACTTATAGATAACTTAAGCACAGCCATTTTGCTGGTGGACCATCATTTAAATATTTTTTATCTCAATTCCTCATGTGAGGCTTTATTTGATATCAGTTTGTTACGTGCGTTAGGACAACCCGTACTGAATATCTTACAGTCACCGGGTGATGCCTTTAATACCGAAGATGCTTTAAATAATAGTTTAAAAACAGGTCAAGCTTATACACGACGTGAAGCCACCATTATCGTCAATTTTAAAGATGTACATGTTGACTACTCAGTGGCGCAACTCAATACAGGGAAACCCTACCACCCTTTACTGTTAATAGAGCTCAATCCGATTGATCGAATGTTGAAGATCTCAAAAGAAGAAAACTTCATTCAACAACACCAAGTCGCACGCCAATTGATTCGAGGTGTGGCGCATGAGATTAAAAATCCTTTGGGTGGAATACGCGGCGCAACCCAACTATTGGCGCGTAGCTTAAATGATCCTAAATATGCTGAATTTACCGATATTATTATTAGTGAAGTTGATCGTTTACGTAATCTGGCTGACACGATGCTGGGTTCTCGGCAACTCCCAAGTTATGAGCCTGTAAATGTTCATGATCCATTAGAACGTGTCCGCTCTCTCATCGTGAATCAGACCAAAAAGAAAATTAACATTATCCGCGATTATGATCTTTCATTACCTGAAGTTAAAGCAGATCGAGATCAACTGATTCAAGTCATGCTCAACATCAGTGTTAATGCGGTTCAAGCAATGACAGAAAATAAAGAGTTTTTCACAGAACAACAACCAGAACTTATTTTAAGAACGCGTATACAACGCTTAGTTACTATTAATAGTGTATTACACCGTTCTGCGATACGTATCGACATTCAGGACAATGGACCCGGTGTACCTGAAGACATCTTAGAATCTGTTTTTTATCCACTGGTTACAGGTCGCGCCAAAGGCACAGGACTTGGACTCAGTATTGCTCAAAATATTATGCATCAACACAATGGAATGATTGAATGCCAGTCAATTCCAGGAAAAACAATATTTAGCCTTTATATACCTTGGGAGTTAAACCATGTCGCGAAATAAAATTTGGGTAATTGATGACGATCGTGCCATGCGTTGGGTACTTGAGAAAACTTTTAAAGAAGAAGGTTTTGATGTTACCAGTTTCGAAGAGGCTCAATCTGCTTTAGATCAACTTGCTGATGATACGCCTGATGTTATTTTGACAGATATTCGCATGCCTGGAATTGATGGTTTAGCATTCTTAGCCAAGGTCAAAGGCAGCTACCCAGATCTCCCTGTGATTATTATGACCGCACATTCAGATTTAGAGTCGGCTGTGTCGAGTTATCAGACCGGTGCTTTTGAGTATCTTCCGAAACCTTTTGATATTGATGAAGCGCTGGCACTTGTCAATCGTGCCATCATGCACATTAACAAGTTACAACAACAAGAGTCTGCCAAATCTTTAGTACAACCGATTCAGTCAACTGAAATTATTGGTGAATCTCCTGCTATGCAGGAAGTATTCCGTGCGATTGGCCGTTTGTCGCAATCACATATTACTGTACTTATTAATGGTGAATCGGGTACAGGTAAAGAATTGGTTGCGCATGCCCTGCACCGCCATTCACCACGCGGCGCTAAACCGTTTATTGCGTTGAATATGGCTGCAATTCCCAAAGACCTGATTGAAACTGAACTTTTCGGACATGAAAAAGGTGCATTTACCGGCGCCAATTCCCAACGTCAAGGTCGTTTTGAGCAAGCCAATGGTGGAACACTTTTCCTAGATGAAATTGGCGATATGCCATTTGAAACACAAACACGCTTACTTCGTGTTTTGGCAGATGGCGAGTTTTATCGTGTAGGCGGACACATTCCTGTTCGTGTTGATGTCCGTATTGTTGCGGCAACGCATCAAGATTTAGAAAAATTGGTGCAAGACGCACGTTTCCGTGAAGATCTCTACCACCGTCTTAATGTGATTCGAATTCATATTCCGAAACTTGCTCACCGCTCAGAAGATATTCCAATGCTGGCTCAGCATTTCCTAGCCAGAGCAGGTAAAGAGCTGGGTGTAAGCCCTAAAATCTTACGCACAGAAACTGTGGCCTATATGCAGCAATTGCCTTGGCAAGGTAATGTCCGTCAACTTGAAAATACATGTCGCTGGTTGACCGTCATGATCACAGGGCGTGAGGTTTATCCTGAAGATTTACCTTCTGAATTGAAACAAATTCCGATTACAAAATCGGACGACCCCAACAATCCGCATGCGCATCCAAATATTATCGCGATTCAACATTGGGATGAATTACTTAACCAATGGGCCATTCAAAAGCTTAAAAATGGTGAGATGAAATTACTTGATATTGCCACGCCGATGTTTGAACGCACATTAATAAATGCAGCACTTCAACAAACACGTGGACGTAAACGTCATGCTGCTGAATTACTCGGTTGGGGACGAAACACGCTTACACGTAAACTTAAAGAATTAGGAATGGACACAGCAGAAGAAGACGATGAGGAAATCATCACCTCTTAAAGTGCATGGTAAATTTTAATTCAATGTGTATTCCATGGAATACGCATTGAATTATGCAAATAACCATTCCTTAACAAGCGACAATTTTAACCGCTCAACTTTTACTTTATGCATTTTTAAAAATGAAATATTCAGAGCATCAAATTTTAAAGACATAAATAAAGCCTCATAGGAGGCTTTATTTATTTGATCATCATATTTTTAATTTATGCAGCGACACGCTCAGCAATAGGAACAACTTTACGTAATTCAGGCCCGGTATAATCCGCACTAGGTCTAATAATACGGTTGTCTGCTCGTTGTTCCATTACATGTGCAGCCCAACCTGTTACACGTGACATCACAAAAATTGGGGTAAACAGTTTCATTGCAATATCCATAAAGTGATATGCCGAAGCGTGGAAAAAGTCAGCATTACAGAATAGTTTCTTCTCACGCCACATGACTTCTTCACAACGAACAGATACTGGATAAAGAACCTGATCACCCACATCTTTGGCTAATTTTTCAGCCCAAATTTTAATAATGTCATTTCGAGGATCATTGTCTTTATAAATTGCATGACCGAAGCCCATGATTTTTTCTTTACGCTCCAGCTTGCCCAGCATTTCACGCTCAGCTTCCTCTGGTGAACTCCAAGCTTCAATCATTTCCATCGCAGCTTCATTCGCACCACCATGTAAAGGACCACGAAGAGAACCAATCGCCCCTGTGATACATGAATGCATGTCAGACAATGTCGAAGCACATACACGCGCGGTAAATGTTGATGCATTGAATTCATGTTCAGCATAAAGAATCAAAGACACATTCATGACTTGTTCATGCAATTCATTTGGTTTTTCGCCACGAAGTAAATGCAAGAACTGAGCACCGATTGAATCGTCATCCGTATTTTCTTCAATACGCACACCATCGTGACTAAAACGATACCAATAACAAATAATCGCTGGAAGTGTAGCGAGAATACGATCAGCTACATCTTGTTGATCATCGAAGGATTTTTCAGTTTCAAGATTACCCAACATTGAGACGCCTGTACGCATCACATCCATTGGATGAGAATCAGCTGGTATACGTTCAAGTACATCTTTTAAATTTTGCGGTAAAGTGCGAAGTGATTTTAGTTTTGCTTTATAGGTTTTTAATTGTTCAGTGGTCGGCAATTCACCAAAGAAAATGAGATAAGCCACTTCTTCAAATTGACAATTTTCAGCCAAATCTCGCACATCATAACCACGATAGGTAAGACCCGCTCCACTTTTCCCTACAGTAGAAAGGGAGGTTTTTCCTGCCACTTGTCCGCGCAATCCTGCACCAGTAAGTACTTTTCCTTCAGCCATTTTTTTATTTCTCCTGAGTGAACAATTTATCTAAGGTATTTTCAAAAGTGTGATAATCCAAAAAATCATAAAGTTCTTTTCGTTGTTGCATTTTATCAAGTACGTTCACTTGCGTACCTTCTTTACGAATAGATTGCATCACCTCAAGCGCAGCTTTCTGCATTGCGCGTGTTGGTGATAATGGATAAAGCACCATCGCAATACCCTGCTCTCCTAATTCATCTTTGGTATAATATGGCGTATCACCAAATTCAGTAATATTCGCAAGTACAGGAACACCGACTGCATCACATACAGTTTTATACATCGTAATGTCGGTCATCGCTTCTGCAAAAATGGCATCCGCACCAGCTTCAACACACGCACAAGCACGATCAATTACCGCATTTAAGCCTTCTTTTTGTAAGGCATCGGTTCGTGCCATAACCACAAAATTCGCATCTGTTTTTGCATCTACTGCCGATTTAATACGATCAACCATTTCCTGTTGAGTCACGATTTCTTTATTTGGGCGATGACCACAGCGCTTCTGCGCAACTTGATCTTCAATATGAATAGCAGCTGCACCAGCAGCGATCATTTGTTTAACTGAACGAGCAATATTAAATGCGCCACCCCAACCTGTATCAATATCGACCAACAAAGGCGTGTCTACACGCTCAGTAATCCGACGTACATCTTCCAATACATTATCTAAACTGGTCATACCTAAATCGGGTAATCCGTAAGAATAGTTCGCAACACCTGCGCCGGATAAATAAATGGCTTTATAACCAACTTGTTTTGCCATCATGGCTGCGTAGGCATTTACTGTACCCATGATTTGTAGCGGCTTTTCAATTTCTAATGCTTTTCTAAATTTTAAGCCTGCAGATGTTTGTTCTGTCATATCCTATTCCACAGTTTCTTCTATCATTCTTGAAGTTTGAGTATAAACACAATTTTTTAATCTAAAATGACCAAATAGGGCTTTTACTCTAAAACTTTAGTCATATAAAGTGAATCTTCATTCATTCTTTACACATTGATTGATTTTATGAACGGATTCATCAAAGCAATGTGTACATAAATTTGCTATGATGGCAATCTTATTTATACACTTCGGCAGTTTTTCTTAAAGATGCATGATTTAGCTCAATTTGAACCTCTATCTCGTGATGTCCCACAGACCAAACGTGGACATGAACGCTGCTTAGCGCTTTTATTGAGTGCCAATACTTTATTTTTAGAACGTGGTTATGATGCCGTTTCTTTAGATGATATTGTCCATCATGCTGGTGGCTCTAAAGCCTCTATCTATAAGTATTTTGGCAATAAAGAAGGGCTATTCACAGCCATTTGTGACTATCGTCGTGAGCAATGTTTTAAAGACATTTGTATTCCTTATGACCCTTTATCATCCAGCCTCCGTGATTATTTAATCAACACCCTACTCAATTTTTATTATCATATTAAAAAACCTGAAAATACTGCATTTATGCGTCTGGTATTTGAACAAGCGCAACGAAACCCTGAACTTGCAGTATCAATCCATGAAAAAGGACCTAAAAAGGTTCAACTCGATATTGCAAATGCCTTAGAAAAAGCGGATCAAAAAGGCGTTTTAACCTGTAAAAATCCTTTATTTTCAGCGCAACTTTATTTTGGAATTTTAAGAAATTTAGAATGGTGTATTTTGATGGGTATTTCAGCGGATGAATCCGATCAAGAAACCACCGATTACATCGTATATTCAGTTGATCGCTTCTTAGACGGTCATCAATAACGCTAGTTTTTTTGCAATTCTGCTTACATATAGTATATTAGTTGATTCTCTGTTTTTTCACTAACCAACAATCTCTTGTGGTTCAATATGATATTGGCCTAGCAAAGATTGTGGAGTACCCATGGCTCTACGACATTTTCTTACTTTACGTGACCTTTCTACTGCAGAATTAAACCGCATTATTGAGCGTGCAATCGAATTAAAACGCCTGCAACACCTCAATGAAGTCTACCAACCCTTTGTTGGTAAAGTAATGGGAATGATTTTCGAAAAATCGAGCACACGTACCCGTGTCTCATTCGAAGCTGGGATGAGCCAGTTTGGTGGTAGTGCAATTTTCCTGTCTTCCCGCGATACTCAACTGGGCCGTGGCGAACCGATTGAAGATTCAGCACGTGTGATTTCAAGTATGCTTGATATCGTGATGATTCGTACCTTTGGACATGACATTGTAACGCGCTTTGCTGAATACTCTAAAGTGCCTGTAATTAATGCTTTAACAGATGATCATCATCCTTGCCAATTGCTTGCAGACGTACAAACCTATGTCGAGCACCGCGGTTCTATTCAGGGTAAAACTGTCGCTTGGATTGGTGATGGCAACAATATGTGTAATTCATATATTGAAGCTGCGCATATGTGGGGCTTTAAATTAAAAATTGCGACCCCTAAAGGCTATGAACCAAAACCTGAATTTATGTCTGAGTTTGCACATTGTGCAGAATTGGTTAGCTCTGCTGAAGATGCTGCGGTAAATGCAGATATGATCGTGACTGACGTTTGGGCAAGTATGGGTCAAGAAGAAGAACAAAAGATTCGTGAGGCTGCTTTTGCTGATTATCAAGTCAATGAACGCCTGATGGATTTAGCTCACCCAGATTGCTTATTTATGCACTGCTTACCAGCACATCGTGGTGAAGAGATTTCTGAAAATATGCTTGACCATAAAAATGCTGTGGTTTGGGATGAGGCAGAAAACCGCTTACATGCTCAGAAAGCCTTGGTTGAATTCTTAATCAATGAAAATTTAAGAAAAGACTAAGTCTCCACTATAAAAAAAGCACTTTCGGGTGCTTTTTTTATAGATGATTTTTATAGCGTCAACTAACGAATTAACCCTTGCGGCTGTAAAATAATAAGTGCCGCACCGATTAAAACAATCAATCCACCTAGCAAATCCCAATGGGTTAATTTGACTTGATCTACAAAATACAACCACATTAATGCACTGATAATATAAATACCGCCATATGCTGCATAGATACGCCCCGATGCTGCTGGATGCAAAGTCAAAAGCCAAACAAATGCTGCTAAGGCCAATAACGTAGGCACCCAATACCAATGCGTCTTACCCTGATTTAAAATCAAATAGGGAAAATAACAACCTAAGATTTCCATCAATGCTGTGATAAAAAAAAGAGCCAAGGTACTTAATAGTTTGGTTATTTGTATATCCATAAGACGTCCCATAGCTAAATTATTATCTTTAAAATCTAAAGATTTAAAACCAAACTATTTAAAACAAAGTTTTTTAAAACAAAAATTTTTTAACAAAGGTATTTGAAAACCAAAGTAAATAAAAACCCGTGCATGCACGGGTTTAAACTGAATTTTTAAATATTATGCAGGCTCAGCAGCTTGATCTTCAAAGACTTCTAAATTCAAACCCACTGCTTTGCCATTCTCTTTTTTCGCTGATACAGACACGTTCCCGCCATTTTCCGCTAACTCACCAAACAGAATCATTTCCGCAAGCGGTTTCTTCAAATGTTCTTGAATTAAACGTTGCATCGGGCGTGCACCCATTAGACGATCATAACCATGTTCAATCATCCAATCTCGAGCACTTTGATCGACTTCAAGCACCACTTTCTTATCATCCAGTTGTGCTTGCAACTCAGTCAGGAACTTATCAACTACAGATTCAATCACAGTAGATGGCAAGGATTTAAATTGAATCACACCATCTAAACGATTACGGAATTCAGGTGAGAATGCACGCTTCATCGCTTCTTGATTGTCATTACTGTTATCTTGCTCAGTAAAACCAATGCTGGTCCGCGAAATACTCTCTGCACCAATATTTGTAGTTAATACAATAATCACATTACGGAAATCAGATTTACGACCATTATTGTCAGTTAGCGCGCCATGATCCATGACTTGCAACAACAAGTTAAAGACATCAGGATGTGCTTTTTCAATTTCATCAAGTAACAAGACACAGTGCGGATTTTTATGAATTGCATCAGTCAACAAACCACCTTGGTCATATCCAACATAACCTGGAGGCGCACCAATTAAACGCGAAACCGCATGTCGTTCCATGTACTCAGACATATCAAAACGAACCAGTTCAACACCTAACAATTTAGCCAATTGCTTAGTGACTTCAGTTTTACCTACACCTGTTGGACCTGCAAAAACAAAATTACCGACTGGCTTATCTGGTGCTTTCAATCCTGCACGAGATAATTTGATCGCAGAAGATAATGCTGTGATTGCTTCATCTTGACCAAAGACAACACGTTTTAAATCGCGCTCCAAATGCTCAAGTACAGACTTATCATCTTTAGATACCGTTTTCGGTGGAATACGCGCTATTTTAGACACGATGTCTTCGACATTTTCCACGGTAATGATTGTGTTGTCTTGTTCAGCTTTTAAACGTCGTTGAGCACCCGCCTCATCAATCACATCAATGGCTTTGTCTGGTAAGAAACGATCATTGATGAATTTTGCTGAAAGTTCAACCGCTGAAATAAGCGCCTGATCTTCATATTGAACGTGATGAAAGTCTTCAAATTTAGATTTCAAGCCACGTAGAATATCAATGGTTTCTGAAATCGATGGCTCATTCACATCCACTTTTTGGAAGCGACGAGATAGAGCATGATCTTTTTCGAAAACCTGACGGTATTCTTGGAAAGTCGTTGAACCAATGCAACGTAAAGTTCCATTGGCCAATGCAGGCTTGATGAGGTTCGATGCATCCATCGTACTTCCCATACTTGAACCCGCACCGATAATCATGTGAATTTCATCTATAAATAAAATCGCTTCAGGTTTTTTCTTCAATGCGTTCAACA
>JAHLFF010000008.1 GCA_018883945.1 Candidatus Acinetobacter avistercoris | reverse complement strand
GTTCAGAACTGGTAGTGGATACTACTAAGAATACACAAGTTCTGAACATAACCGTGAGGCAACGGCTTTCTTCCCAACCAAACTTGCCAGAAAACTGATTAAGCTTTTGGGTACAGGTAGCATTAGCAATTGGTTATTTTGATATTTTGCCAATTTTTCAAATAGTTGTTTAACTGAAATATCATCTTGATCACTGGCTAGAAATACTTCACGGTTGGCATTTGGATGCGTCATACTAGTATGAATTAGGTCAGCCAAGTTATAGATACTCACCATACTACGTTTATTATCTAAGCAACCAATGGGTAAAGGGAGTTTTTTACTTGCCAAGTTCATCATACTTTTAAAGTTGGCTTTTACATTGGGTCCATAAATCAATACTGGGCGAATAATAACAACTTCGAGTCCAGTTTTTTTAGACAATTCAAGTAGTGCCTGTTCTGCTTCATATTTAGATAAGCCATAGGGATCATCAGTATTCACGGCATCGCTTGGTTTAAAAGGCTGGGCCGCGGTTTGTTCACCATTGACTTTAATACTACTTAAGTAAATAAAACGCTTTACCCCAACCTTAACAGCCTTTTTCGCAAGATTTAATGTGCCTTGTACATTGGTTTGACGGTATGCTTCGAGTGGTGACTCAGCTGTTTCATTCATGATATGTGCACGACCGGCACAGTGAATAATGACATCAACTTGGGAAAGGTCGACACTGTCCAAGTTATCATTTAAATCAAAGTTGATATTACTTATCTTAGGGTGAGCAAATGTTTGGGCTGTACGAGTATGCGCTAAAGTTGAATAACCTTTTTCAGCCAAAAATTGAGCTAAATATCGTCCTAAAAAGCCACTGCTGCCTGTAATTAAAACATTCATTATTTACCGCCTATATCATAGAACTCATTAATAATTTTTAATATTTTTTGCATAGCAATAGGTTCAGCATAATTTTGAATTAAAATATCACGTGGTGAATTTAGTGTATATTGATGAAAGTTCATTGCTATATCATCTAATTTCTTTGTAAGAGCCTCAATATCCCCTGGTGGTGTTGTCCATCCAATATTATGCTGTTTTACCATTGTTGAGACTTCGGCTTGTTCTTCCATAATAGCAAGAATAGGCTTGTCCGCAGCCATAGTGAAATATGACTTACTAGGTACACCTAGCCCTAACATTCCCTCTGTTAATGTTACTATAGCCACATCACAAGCATTTAAACCCATGGATTTCTCTTTTTGATCTAATCCTCCCCAGTAATAAACATTATCTAGCTTTAGCTTATTAATCCTCTCTTCTAGAGTAGATGCATATGCTCCATCACCTATAAAAATAAATTTAGCCAAATGAGGATTTTTCATTTTTTGAATTGCTTTACAAATAACATCTACACCTTGTAGACGACCAATATTTCCAAAAAACTGAAATACAACAGTATCTCTATTGTGCCAATTAAGCTGTTTTAGTATTTTATTTTCAGATTTTTCCTGTATTTTAATATCATCATAATCAATCCAGCTTTGCACAACATGGATATTATTTAATCCAGTCTTACCATATACCAACTCTTTCATATCATCTCCGATAACAATTACTTGATCGGCACTTTTGTATATTTTATCGAAAAAATATTTTAGAAACTTGTAAAAATAACTTTTATTTTTCATGATATTAGCAGCAATTAGATTTTCTGGAAAAACATCATGTACTAATAATATCCATTTAAAACCGATTATTTTTTTTGCAAAAAAAATAATCATTAATATAAAAATTGGGGTTGTCCCTGTGAAAACAGTACTTCCTTTTTTTACATTTTTTAAAATCGAAAAAAGAAATTTGAGTGAGATAATAGCTTCATATAAAAATCTTTTTAACAAACTCTCTTTATTCACCTTTGGTGAGGTAATAAAATGAGCATTGTTATATTGAGGACAATGCTCATCTTTTTTTGCAATCAAAACAAGATCTATATCACTTTGCTTATTCAAAAAATTATATAGCTTCCCTAATAGATAGCCTGTCGTATTCTGGTTTTCATGATAATACTCGGTAATTAAATAAATCTTGTTTTTCATTCTGAAACCTTAATACTTCTTCCACACCACACGATTCACATAATCGGTATAGCTTAAAATAATACGAGCCACCTTCTCACTCACGTTTGGCATACTATAGTCAGCAACTAAGCGCAATAATCGTTCTTCACCACGTGGTTGATAATCTAGGATATCTAAACCTTGCAAAATTCGCTCTGCGGTTAAACCGACCATCATTACAGCAGCTTCTTCCATGCCTTCAGGGCGTTCATGTGCCTGACGTAAATTCAAAGCCGGGAAATTCAGAATTGAAGATTCTTCATTAATGGTGCCACTGTCCGACAACGTTGCTTTGGCAGAAAGTTGCAGCTTATTGTAATCACTAAAACCCAGTGGTTTTAATAATTGAACAAGGGGGTGAAACTCGATATTCACCTGTTCAATACGCTTACGGGTACGTGGATGTGTTGAAACAATCACTGGGTATTGATACTTTTCAGCAACTGAATTCAGCATTTGAACCAGGTCTAAAAAATTTTGATCAGAGTTAATATTCTCTTCACGATGCGCGCTGACAATAAAATATTGATGTTCTTTTAAACCTAAACGTACTAATACATCTGAAGCTTCAATTTTAGCTTTGTAATGATGCAGCACCTCAAACATCGGGCTACCTGTTTTAATTACCTGATCTGCGGGTAAGCCTTCAGCTAATAAGTAATCTCGTGCAATCGTACTGTAGGTCAAGTTAATATCAGCAGTATGATCGACAATCCGACGGTTAATTTCTTCAGGTACGCGCATATCAAAACAGCGGTTTCCTGCTTCCATATGGAATGTTGGAATTTTACGACGTTTTGCAGGTAATACTGCCATACAACTATTGGTATCACCCAACACCAGTAAGGCTTCTGGTTGAACTTGCTCGAGTACTTTATCTACAGCAATAATGACATTACCAATGGTTTCTGCACCTGTTGCACCTGCAGCATTCAAGAAATGATCAGGTTTACGAATACCTAAATCGGTAAAGAAAATTTC
>JAHLFF010000068.1 GCA_018883945.1 Candidatus Acinetobacter avistercoris | reverse complement strand
TGGGGAATATCACGCCATGTGGCGCCTGTACGCAGTTTCCATAAGATCGCTTCCATGATATTTCTACTATTCTTTGAACAGTAACAACCGTGTAATCGCATAGTATCTTGAATTTGCTGCCAGATATCATCAGTGAGAAGAGTGCGTGCCATTGGAAAAATATAGAAATGAAAAGAGCTTAAAGGGGGATTTTAAATATTTAAAACCAATTCTTCAAATGAGGACACGCCCTAAAATAAAAGGCACCTTATGTGCCTTTTAACCTTTTGGCTTTAATCGCAGAAAACAGCAAACTCTTCGGCAGGAACACGCGGTGTATGTAATTGATTCACCACTTGGTCTGGGTCGGCATAACCAAGTGCAATAGCGCAAACTAATTCTTCGTCTTCCGGTATACCCAGTACGTCTGCAACCACCTGATGAAAAGGATTCCATGCGGCTTGTGGACAACTGTCAATTCCACGGGCTTTGGCAGCAATCATTACATTTTGGATCATCATTGCAATATCCATTTTTGAACCTGTTTCTAAAATAGTATTTGCAGTAAAGAATAAACCCACAGGTGCATCGAACAGCTGATAATTGCGTAAAAGTTGCTGTTGCATTTTATTTTGTTCACCTTTTTGAATACCCAATAGACCGTACAAGCTCCAACCATTTTCACGGCGGCGCTCAATAAATGGCGAAGTCCATTTTATAGGATAATATTTAAAGGTTTCTTGATATAGATCCGCATTTTCTGGATTGGAAAAAATTTCTTTTTGTGCTGCACAAACCTTCTGTATCAATGCTTCTCGTTTTTGTCCAGTGACCACATAAACTTTCCAAGGCTGAATATTGTTGCCTGATGGTGCACGGCAGGCGATGTTTAAAATATCTTTGATGGTCTGTGTATCAAGTGGGGTATTTTTAAAAGCACGCACAGAATGCCTTGAGGTAATGGCTTGATCCACCAAGGTATGTTGCTGCATTCGAAACTCCTTTTAATCTTCATATTTTGATTTTATGTAACTTTATAAATTTTATCAGTCCTAAACCTTAGGCATCGCTAGAAATAAAAATCGTACTAATTCGTGCCAGTATCAGGTTGTGCAAGGTGGATCTGTTTTAGGCCTGCATTCAACTTGTTGAGTAAGTGGATTAAACTGGCTAAATCATCCAAGGCAAAGCCAGACATTGCTTGATGGTAGAACTGAAAAAATTGCTCCTGTAAGTCGAGCCAGCTTTGCTGTCCGGATGGCGTGAGAGCTACATTTTTAGCCCTTTTGTCTTGATGAGAGGTGACACGCTGTACACTGCCTTCACGCTCTAATCGTTTTAAGACATTGTCTAAGCTTTGCCGACTAATACCTAAATATTCTGTTAAGTCAGAAAATGACATACCTGCTTCGGTTAAGTGTGGTCGTGATAGGGCACCAAGTACTGCCCAATGTACTGGTGAAATACCTAATTCATTTAAACATTGGCGATCAAGACTATTACCTACCTGAAATAACCGAAAAAAAAGCCGATTATGAATCATATATAGAGATTGATCGTAAATTTCTGTATTTGAGCTTGGCATAATTATGGATCACATTTTGATATGAAAATTCTGCAAATAGTATATCGACTGTAGTAATAAAATGAACAAGCCAAAATTGATTTCGCTTAGCAAACCCTGATTTGCTGTACTTGGTCATTAATATAGTGCTCTGTTTCAACTTAACACTGGGTGAAATTAGCTCTTCGTTTTTCTAGAAAAGCCTGAATGCCTTCTGCTGCATCGACCGTCTGGCTGACATTGACAAATAATTCTGCTTCTAAAGCCAAACCCGCCCGAATATCCAGTTCAGATGCTGCCTGAACAGCTTTCATTGCATGTTGAATCGCAGCGGGAAATTGTAACCCGAATTCATCCAAATATTGACGACCGGTTTGAATGGGGTCACTCAAGTCTAGAATGCGGTTAATCAGTCCAATATGAAGGGCTTCTTCTGCCGTAATAATTTTTCCACTGATAATTAACTCCAGTGCTTTGGTCTGCCCGACTAGGCGAGGCAAGCGCTGTGTACCCCCATATCCGGGAATCAGTCCAAGCTTAATTTCAGGTAATCCCAGGCGTGCACTTGGGCTGCAAATTCGAAAGGTACATGCCATGGCCAATTCTAACCCCCCGCCTAAAACCGCGCCATTGATACAGGCAAGCGTAGGAAATTTTAATTGATTAATTTGCTCAAATAAACTTTGGCCGATTTGTATAGTATTTAAATGCGCTGCAGGGGTTTTGTTCTGCAGTTCTGTAATATCGGCACCTGCGCAAAATGCTTTATGACCATCACCTGTAAAAATTGCAGCGCGTAAGTTGAGTGGAGCAATTTCTGCGATGAATTCTTGCAGTTTGGCAATCATTTCGGCATTCAGCGCATTTCTTGCTTCGGGGCGCTTTAAGGTAATGATCGCGATATTGTCTTGATATTTTAGTTCCGCACTCATGCGCCAGTTCCTTGGTTTGATGTATTTAAAAGAATAGAATTTATTTAATTTATGTCAATACATATATTTAATTTTTAAATAAATAAGTATAAGTAGTTGCATTTGTTTAATTTAAATAAAAACTTATGTAAAGATGTTGACATAAAATTACACCTAAATTAACCTATCAATGGCTAGTGAAAAGCGGAAAAAGAGTGTTGAGACTTTTGAATGTAGCTCATCAAACAAAGGGTCATATCGCGATTTAAAAAAATGAAAAGCGAATTTGAAATTTGTTGAATCAGAAGAATTAAAACGGACAAGGAGTAGAGGTTATGCAGCATATTGATATGCAAAAAATGGCAAGTGAAGCAAAGTTTAACCGTTTCCATGCCAAGGTACTGATTTGGTGTTTAGTGATTATCATTTTAGATGGTTATGATATTGCGGTTTCTGGCGCAGCCTTACCTTCAATTATGGAACAAATGGGAGTAAGTGCTTCAACTGCTGGATTTATGATGAGTTCTGCACTATTTGGAATGATGTTCGGTGCAATGTTTTTTGGTGGTTTGGCGGATAAAATTGGTCGTCGCTTAACCATTGTAATCTGTGTTTTTTTATTTAGTGTTTTTACTGCGGTCGCAGGTTTAGCTGAAGACCCTGTGACTTTTAGTATTATCCGTTTTATTGCAGGTTTGGGAATTGGCGGGGTAATGCCAAATGTCGTTGCACAAATGACGGAGTATTCCCCTAAAAAAGTACGCACCGTAATGACTTCATTAATGTTTTCAGGTTATGCGGTAGGGGGGGTTTTAGCAGCAGTTTTAGGTAAGCAGTTTATTGTAGAGTTTGGTTGGCAAATTGTCTTTTATGCTGCGGCTATTCCAGTCCTTTTAATTCCCTTTATCTGGAAGTCAATGCCAGAGTCCCTCAGCTATTTAACTAAAAACAATAAAGAAAGCGAATTGAGAAGTCTGGTAACACAGATCGCGCCTGATCTTCAAATGGATAGTGACGCAAAATTTGTGAATGAGGCCAATATAAACAATGCTAAGCCTTCTATTGGACTGTTATTTAGTGATGGACGTGCCTTTAGTACGCTGATGTTCTGGGTCGCATTTTTCACCTGTTTATTCATGGTCTACGCCTTAAGTACCTGGTTAACCAAATTGATGGCAATGTCCGGTTACTCCCTTGGCTCAGCCCTTACTTTTGTGATCGCTTTGAATGTGGGCGCAATTGTTGGAGCAATAGGTGGAGGGTGGTTGGCAGATCGTTTTCACATTAAGTGGGTTTTGGTCATCATGTATAGCTTAGGGAGCGTATTCCTGTATTTAATGACCTTGCCAATGTCGATCAATATGCTGTATTTCACCATTGCTATGGTAGGAGCATGCACCACGGGTGCACAAATTGTTGCCTATTCTTATTGTGGGCAATTTTATCCAAGCATTATTCGTTCAACAGGAATTGGCATGGCCTCTGGCGTGGGACGTTTGGGAGCAATCGGAGCACCATTACTAATTGGCTTGATTGTGTCGCTAAATTTACCTATTCAACAAAATTTTATGGTAATTGCTTTGGCAGGTTTAATTGGTGCTGTGGCTTTATCTCTGATTAATCATAGACGTGCAGATATGGCACACGTACAGAGTGAAACCAATTTTAATTTAAAAGCTGAGGAAGTATAAAATGAAAGCAGTGGTTGCTGTAAAACGTGTGGTTGATGCCAACGTTAAAGTTCGCGTTAAACCCGACAATAGTGGGGTAGACCTGACTAACGTTAAAATGTCGATCAACCCATTCTGTGAAATCGCAGTGGAAGAAGCGGTTCGTTTAAAAGAAAAAGGAACAGTTTCAGAAATCGTTGTGGTTTCTATCGGTCCTAAAGAAGCGCAAGAACAAATCCGTTCTGCCATGGCTCTGGGTGCTGACCGCGGGATCCTGGTAGAAACGGCTGACGAGATTGGTGCACTTGAAGTGGCTAAAATCTTGAAAGGCATTGTAGAACAAGAAAAACCAGAACTGATCCTGCTCGGTAAACAAGCGATTGATGATGACTCGAACCAGGTCGGTCAGATGCTGGCTGCTTTACTGGGTGCCGGTCAAGGTACATTTGCTTCTGTCGTGAATGTTGCTGGCGACAAAGTTCAGGTGACTCGTGAAGTGGATGGTGGTTTACAAACGGTTGAATTGAACCTTCCTGCCATTATCACCACGGACTTACGTTTGAACGAGCCACGTTATGCTGCTCTGCCAAACATCATGAAAGCGCGTAAAAAACCGCTGGATGTGAAGTCACCTGCAGATTATGGCGTTTCAGCGACCACTAAACTTAAAACAGTGAAAGTTGAACCACCAGCAGAACGTAAAGCTGGCGTACAAGTGAAATCTGTTGACGAGCTTGTTGCAAAACTTAAAAACGAAGCGAAAGTGATCTAATACAGAAGGATAAAATCATGAGTATTTTAGTTATCGCTGAGCACGACAATAAAGCACTAAACGCTGCTACTTTAAACGTTGTTGCTGCAGCTCAAAAAATCGGTGGTGATATCACTGTATTGGTTGCGGGTTCTGGCGCTCAGGCCGTTGCTGACCAGGCGGCTCAAGTTGCGGGTGTCAGCAAGGTATTGCTTGCGGACAACGCGGCTTATGCACACCAGTTGGCTGAAAATGTGGCTAAACTCGTTGCCGAGTTAGGCAAAGGTTATTCACATATCCTGGCTGCATCGACTTCTAATGGTAAAAACGTATTGCCACGCGCTGCTGCACTTCTAGACGTTAGCATGATCACGGATATCATTGCTGTTGAAAGCCCTAAAACTTTCAAGCGTCCAATCTATGCAGGTAACGCCATTGCAACGGTTGAATCTTCTGAATCTATCGTGGTTGCAACTGTTCGTGGTACTGCATTTGATCCTGTCGCTACGACTGGTGGTTCTGCAGCAGTTGAAGCGGTAAGTGACGTTCAAGATGCTGGCATCTCTACGTTTATTTCTGAAGAGATTGTTAAATCTGAACGTCCTGAATTAACAGCTGCGCGTATTGTGGTGTCTGGTGGTCGCGGTGTGGGGTCAGGTGAAAACTATCACACAATCCTTGATCCGTTGGCGGACAAGCTGGGTGCTGCTCAAGGTGCTTCACGTGCTGCAGTGGATGCGGGCTTCGTTCCTAACGACATGCAAGTGGGTCAGACAGGTAAAATCGTTGCGCCTGACCTGTACATCGCTGTCGGTATTTCTGGTGCAATCCAGCATTTGGCGGGGATGAAAGATTCTAAAGTGATCGTTGCGATCAACAAGGATGAAGAAGCGCCAATCAATGCGGTTGCTGACTACTGGTTAGTGGGTGACTTGAACACTGTAGTTCCAGAGCTCGTTTCAAATATATGATCTAAAACATTGTATTCAAAATATTTATTTCGTAATACGAAACAAAAATAATGGTAAAGGAATTTACCGTAACACAGTAAACGGAGATCAATATGATTCGTGATCCAGAAATGCTTGAACAGCTTTTAGAAACGATTCGAAATTTTGTAAAAAATGAGCTTGTGCCATTAGAACACGAGGTTGAAGAAAGCAATGCCATTCCTGAACATATCGTGAATCAGATGAAAGAGCTGGGTTTATTTGGCTTAACCATTCCTGAGGAATATGGTGGTTTGGGCATTACCATGGAAGAAGAAATTCTAGTGGCACTGGAATTGGGTAAAACCTCGGCCGCTTTCCGCTCTTTGATTGGGACCAATAACGGCATTGGTTCCAGTGGTATCTTGATTGACGGAACAGAAGCACAAAAACAAAAATATTTGCCTCGTTATGCCAGCGGTGAATATATTGGTTCATTCTGTTTAACCGAGCCTGATTCAGGCTCAGATGCAGCCTCATTAAAAACCACAGCCACCAAAGATGGCGATCATTATATTTTAAACGGGACCAAGCGCTTCATTACCAATGCGCCACGTGCGACGACTTTTACAGTCATGGCACGCACCAATCCAGAGATTAAAGGCGCCAGCGGCATTTCTGCATTTTTAGTTGAAGCCGGTACACCGGGTTTATCTTTAGGCAAAATTGATAAAAAAATGGGGCAGCATGGTTCTTATACCTGTGACGTGATTTTTGATCATTGCCGCGTACATCAGGATCAGTTGATTGGCGGACAAGAAGGAATTGGCTTCAAAACCGCTATGCGCGTGCTCGATAAAGGCCGTTTGCATATTGCTGGATACAGTGTCGGCATGGCCGAACGCATGTTGGAAGATGCGCTGAATTATGCAGTTGAACGTAAACAGTTTGGTCAGGCGATTGCAAATTTTCAGCTCATTCAAGGGATGTTGGCTGATTCTAAAGCAGAAATCTATGCCGCAAAATGTATGGTCATGGATGCTGCACGTTTACGTGATGCAGGCCAAAATGTGACGACTGAATCTTCTTGCGCGAAAATGTTTGCCACTGAAATGTGCGGTCGTGTCGCAGATCGCTGTTTACAAATTCATGGCGGTGCGGGCTATATCAGTGAGTATTCGATTGAGCGTTTTTACCGCGATGTGCGTCTGTTCCGTTTATATGAAGGCACCACTCAAATTCAGCAGATTATTATTGCCCGTGAAATGATTAAACAAGCCACAGCATAAATACACGATCTAAATTTTTGGAATATAAAA
>JAHLFF010000067.1 GCA_018883945.1 Candidatus Acinetobacter avistercoris | reverse complement strand
TTATTTTTAATAGGGTAAAGTTTTGTTGCTTTGGGGGCTGGATGAAAAAGAATAAAGGATTTACGTTAATTGAGCTGATGGTGACGATTGCAGTGTTGGCGATTATTGCTGGGATGGCTGCGCCTTCATTTATTAAATTAGTTCGAAATTATCAATTAACCACAGATACTCGTGATTTTATTGATTTGTTGGCTGAAACTCGTTCAGAAGCGATTTTTAAGCAGAAACCACAAATTTTAGCTGTAAATACAACGGTTGCAGATTCATATAAAACTTGGGTGCCGTCTCATATTCAAAAAGATAGTGGTGATACGTCTATAACATTTAAACGCTTAGGTCAGACAGATAATGCAGAGTGCTTTATTTTTTCACATAAAAGTGATTCAACATTAAAGGCTTATGTTTATGTACAAAAAGGTGGAACAGTCGTGTACAACAAATCTTTAACCAGTTGCCCAACCTGAAATTAGGGAAAAATATAATGATAAATTCTCAAAAAGGTGTTGGTTTGATTGAGGTGTTGGTCGCGCTCATACTGCTTAGTATTGCTGTATTGGGTTTTGTTGCATTACAAATTCGAGCTGTTACAGCAACGACTGAAGCTAGTATGAATGTTCAAGCGACTAATATTGCACGTGATTTGGCAGAAAGAATGCGTATGAATCGGGAAGGCTTACTTGACTATAAAAGTGATGAGAGTGCGGCAACGAAGTGTGCTTCAGAATTTTGTACACCTACGGAAATGGCTCAATACGATTATGCACAAGTAAATAAACATGCTACCGATTTAGGTATGAATATGAATGTTTTAAATTGCCAAGGCTCAACATTGGTTCGTAAATGTGTATATGTTGCATGGGGCGGTACTACAGCAACAAATGGTACGGCAGCAACAGACTGTACAAACGGTGCAGCGTATATCCCAAATGCACAATGTATCATCATGGAGGTCTATAACTATGGAAGCTAGAACTAGACATATGACTTCTTATTATTCGATCAATGGTAATCGAGTAAATGCTGGTTTTACCTTAATCGAGCTTATGATTGCATTAGCATTAGGCCTAATCATTGTTGCTGCAGGCTTGGCTATCTTTTTTAGCAGCTCAAGATCCTTAAATTTACAAAACAGCATGGGCGAATTACAACAAAATGCGAATTTTGGCTTATCTGTAGTTACGCATGATATTCGTCATACAAACCTAAATACATTGTCTTCTCAGCGCGTAAACAATATCACTAATGGTTCAGGTGTCATTTTTACTAAAGAAAATCTTCCAACCACTTTGGCTGCTTTTAGTGATTTAGAAAGTAAATATGCGACTGCACAAGATAAAGATGCTGATAACACTTCGGGGAATAGTGATCAATTTACAATGCAATATGTTCCTGCGGAAGAAACAATTACTGATTGCGAAGGAAATAACATTGATGATGCTTCATCAAAAATTATTGTACAACGCTATTTTGTTGCTGAAGCACCACAACAAGTTGCAGGTGAGCCAACGTCTTATTCTTTGTATTGTGATGCCGGTTCTTATGAATCGACTAGCACAACGATAGACGGTTTGGGTGTGAATGCACAACAAATTATGCAACGAGTAGATGCATTTAAAATACGTTTAGGTGTTAAGAATCCAGCTGGAAACTTAAGATATATGACGATTGGTGATTATAAAGATGAGATGGATGGTATTTTAGATGCCGAGCCTTGTGAGGCTGATAAATATGCGACGTCTTGTACAAATACTTATTTAAATGTGGTTTCAATTGATGTTGGCGTATTATCTCGTTCGACTGGCACAATTGGGGCAGATGCAAGTCTAAATACAAAAAAGACATTTGAAGTGGCAGGACAGAATGTAACTTTAAAAGGTGATGAGGCATTAAACAAAAAATATCTTCGCCAAGCTGTAAATCAAGTCGTTGCTATTCGTAATACATTGGGGGCATCGTAATGAATCAACAAAAAGGTGCGACATTAATTACAGTATTAATTATTTTAGTCATTATTACTTTAATAGGAACAATTGCGGTGAAATCGGGTATTTTGGGGCTTAAAATTGCTACGAATAGCCAGGTTAATTCGCTACTTATGGGGAATTCTGACTCAGCATTATTTAATATTGAAAACCCAAATCAAATTGCAAGACAAATGGCATTAGATGGCATGTTTGCTTATTTCAACTCTGCGGCAAATGCAAAAGATGAATTGGTTTTTTGCTATAGAGCTAGTGAAAGTAGTTTTTTTAAGTTGTCTAAAGCAAGTGCAATTTCTGCAGATGGTTCAACGACTAAGCAAGGTGTCAGTGGATTTTGTAAAGCAAATCAGTTTTCAATGGGACGTTCAGCTGTTATTTCCCAAATTTATTTAACTAAAAATACAACGACCGAAGCACCATTTAGTAGTGTTCCTAAGGGTACCAGTGTTGGTCAAAGTCCTGTTCCATCAAGCACCAATAATATTGGTGCGACAGTAATTTCTATATTACCAAGCTTTTCTGCTGCATCTAAAGCTGATATTGAAACTTGCTTTAAAAAGAAAAGTTCAGAAGTAGCAGCGTGTTTTGATGGTTTAAATATTCCATACAATATGCAACATTCTGATTATGTCGTTGGCGGTCAGCCAAAATTGGTATCGTAAGGAAAGAGGATTTAGTGATGAAAAAGTTATATCAAAAAAATATACTTTCGGCTTCGGTATCAATGATGATGACTTTGGCACTATGTCAAAGTGTGGCAACGCAAGCCAGTGATATTGATATTTATACAAATGCGACTGGGGGGCAAACTTCTATTTTACTAATGTTAGATACTTCAGGGAGTATGGGGATTAGTTCTTTAGTTATGCCTAAGAATTATCTTTGGGGAAGTCCTGGAGATGTTGATGGGGCATCTTTATGTAGTAGGACAGATGTTTCAGAAACAGGAAGTGGCACTAGAAATTTTAAAGCTTGGACTTATAATTTAGCAGGATTTCAAAATTCTATTCCTGTAAAGGCGGAAACAACCTCTACAAATGCTACTGCAATATCTAAAACTGTCACTATTGTAAATTCTAAAAACTCTAACGAGAGTACTACAATTACATATTATCTGCGTGGTTGTACTAATGGTGTTAATTGGCAGTATGATCGGTTGTCGCGTTTAAAGGATGCAATAATTCCTTTATTGGCTGGTAATGATTTATCAGATAAGGTCGTAATGGGTTTGGGGCAATTTTCTGCAAAAACTGAGCTAAATGTATCTGGTTCTGAATTAAAGTTAATTGACGGACATTCAGGTGCTATTTTAGTAAAAAACCATGAGCTTGATTATGGCCATCGTGTTGAGTTGGCTAAGAAAGTGGCATCGTTTCAATCGTTGGATAATAAAACATATGGTAATGGGAGGCAAAAGGTAAGTTTGGGTGTAGATGGTGAGTCATATATTTCTGCAACTAGTGATACAAAATACGTATCAAATATCTTGCGTAAATCTAGTAATTTATATCCTTTAGGAACTAAGCAGTATAAAACTGCTGGCGGTACACCTGCTGTTCAAGCTTATGCTGAAGCTGGAGCTTATATGATGGGTACCACAACGGGGGTTAATAATTCACATTCATCTTTAAATGCCATAGAGTGGATATATGATGGTTCAATGACTATGCAGAATGTTAATTCTCCATATGATCAAGTGCATTTTATTTGTGTAGAACTTACAACAGGAGCGAATGCCTTAACTTCTTCTGATTTTAAAATTTCAGGTAAAGCAAATGATGTTAAGCAATGTATTAATAATTGGCCAAGTGTAGATGCTCGCAATAAAACAGTTAGTGCCAATGTTGTAAATGGCGTTTATCAAAATAGTAATCAAAGTGGAACGGTTTTTAGACCAGATGGAAATGGTGGTTGGATTCAAATTGTAGGGCAGACTAATTTTAAAAATGCTTTAAAAGCGGCTGGTGTCTCTAGTAATGGTGAAATGACTAGTGGTTGGGAGACATTAAGTAAGTTGCCTGCAGGTTGGCGTTATGGTGGTTGGATGAAGGTGGATCAAGAGCCATTGGATATTGAGCCGATAGTAGGTAAGGTTTGGGGGCCATATGCAAACAATTCGGCGTATGGCATTGTTGCATATAGGAGTAATCCATTTGCTTTAGTTGAAAAAGCAAGTACTAATTTAGCAGATTCTTACACTGATAATTTGGTAGGTGGTTACAGGTACTCAGTCGAAAATAGTAAGGATATATCTAAAGGTAAATATTATCCAGCAGGAAGTGCAAATACATGTAATGGTAATGGGATTTACTTTTTGACAGATGGGGCTCCTAACTCAACAAAAGATAATATGGCACAAGCCATTATGAATACAACTCTAAGTTCAGCGGATTATGAATTTAAAGGTAAGCCATCTGGAACTGGAACGTTAATTTCACCTAGGTTAAAATCAAATCTATTTTCTGGTGAAACAGGTGGTTGGGAATATATTGGTGAATACTCGAAGAAGATTTTAGATCCAACCAAAAACCCTGCCAAAATGAAAATTAAAACGGCTGTCGTCGGTTTTGGTTCTTCTTTTTCAGGTTTAACAAAAAATACAGATGGTACATATAATTGTGCAAGTGCGCCCAATGATGATGCAAAAAATGCATGTTTATGGGGAAGCTCAGCTTATGGTGATGGTGGTTTCTACTATGCTGAAGATGCTGATGATATTAAAAATAGCATTATAAAATTCGTTATAAATGTAACACCTGACTTTGAACCCATTGCGACAGGTTCACCAACATTACCGCAAGATGCCTTAAATCCATTAACAATTCAACCTTATGGTTATTACGCATCATTTACACCAAAGCCACAGGCGGAATACCGTTTGTGGATGGGTAATCTTAATAAATATAATATCAATGATGGCCAACTCTATAATAGTTCCAATACTATTAAGTTGATTAAAGATGATGGTTCGCTTAACTCAAACGCAAACGGTCTTTGGAGTGGTGGTGTGCTCGGTCAATTGGCTTTAGGTACCGCACTTGATTCGGAGAATAAAACATATGTTCGACGGACTATTTTTACCAATAGAGAGATTAGTTCGTCGACGCCATATACCGCAACTGAAACAAATTCTCTAAAAGAACTAAATGTAAATGCATTGTTTGGTACAGGTACTAACGCCTCATTTGTTAATGATCCGCAAAAAAATTATTGGTTGAACTTGTTGGGTTACAATGTTGCTGCTAATGCAACGGGAATTACCTTAAATAGTTTGTCTTCTGCTACTGAACTTCGTCAGTTTGGTACAGTAATGCACTCAACACCAATTTTACTCACCCAGCGTGGTGCAATTAAAGTTGATGTTGCAACGGGCGCATTAGATACAACTGATCGTGATGATTATTTACTCTTTGGCAGCTCACAAGGGCTTTTACATGTTGTAGATGTTAAAACAGGTAAAGAAAAATTTGCATTTGCTCCTCATGAGATGATGGAAAGACAGCGAGATGCATTTTTAGCTGAAAATTCGACCACGGGTGGATCTGCTAATTTGTTTTATGGGATTGATGCACCATGGACTGCGTATACTCAATATGTTTCGAAAGAGGATGGTTCATTAACAGTACAAGCGTCTGATAAAACAAGTGATGGTGGTACAAACACAGATTTAGCACTCAAAGGCTTACAATGGGTATATGGTGGTCTGCGCATGGGCGGTAACAGTTACTATGCATTGGACCTTACAAACTTAGATAAGCCTAGCTTGAAATTCCATATAGATCCAAAATTAACCGATTCAAAAATTTATAAATCTGGCTCAACAGTGTCTGTAGAAGCACTAGATTACATGGGGCAAAGTTGGTCTAAACCGACGCTGGCTTATGTAAACTTTGGGGGTGAAAAACGCCCAGTGATGTTTGTAGGTGGTGGTTATGAGGCAGGTTATGAAGCTGCTGATTACAATCAAACTACAACCAAAGGTGGTGGTGCTGGCATTTATATGTTTGATGCAGATACGGGTGATTTACTGTGGTGGACGAGCGCAAATGCTACAAAAGCCTTAGGGGCTCAAGCATTCACCGATGCGAGCGATGCCAATATCAATATGAAATACAGTGTTGTGAGCCAGATTAATGCAGTCGATCGTGATAATGATGGTTTAGTGGATAATCTTTATTTTGGCGATTTAGCAGGGCAAGGCTTTCGTGTTGATTTAAATAATCTTGCAACGGGTACAGATGAAAATGCTAAAAAAGCTAACTTTGCTAAACGTGTTGTTCGCTTATTTGATGAGCATGTAACGGGTGGTGCAAGCCCACGTTTCTATGAAATGCCAAGTGTATCGATTCATGAAAGTAACAATGGCTATATCGCTGCAGTTGCATTTAGCTCTGGGAATAGAAGTAAGCCTTTAGTCGGAGCTACAGGAACAAACCATAATGGGTCTACAGTTAGTGCAGATGATGGTGTATTTGTTGTTTATGACAAAGATGTTGCTAAACCAGCACTATATGATGAATTGACACTTGTAACGAATAATATAGCCTTAGAATCGTTAAATGATGTAATGGATGATGGTGTTCCTGTCGCCGATAACGATGGCTGGAAATATACTTATTCTGACAAGGCAGGTGTGTATAAAGGCATGAATGAACTTTATGCACTGGATAGCATGCTCTATGTAAACGTATTCCATCGCGATGGTACGGGTATTGGTGGTAATTGTGGTGCTGGTGTTAAAGGTGATTCCTATGTGTATCAGTTCTGCTTACCAACAGGAAAATGTCCGTTTGCAACAACAACATCAGGTGAACCTAATAAAGTTAAAATAGGTGCTGGTATTTTAGGTTCTGGCCTTGGATTAGGTCATAACAATAATAAAGATAATACCGGTTTGGTAGTGCCACGTCCGGGTAGTGTGGATTGTAAAGTTACTGCAAATAAAAACTTGCCTGAATGTCAATTGTTTAGTACGACCGCAAATTTAAGACAATTGCGTTGGTATGAAACACGCTAGGAGTAAAGAGATGAACTTTTTTTCTAGTTTAATACGAACGCATAATACACAGCTGACTGTTTCTGCTACAGCTTTGCAATTAAATTCGGTAGCGCAATTAAAAAAGGCAAAAGGTTTTACATTAATTGAGTTGATGATCGTGGTTGTTGTTGTTGCAATTTTGGCAGCAATCGCGATCCCAAGTTACAGTCAATATATTGAACGTAAAGATCTTGCCATCGCTCGTCAAGAAGCCTTACGGTTGGCAGGAGAGCTTGAGCGTTTTAAATCTAAAAATTTTAGTTATAAGGGTTTTGATGCAACGTATTTATATGGTTATCAAGGTACTGATTCCGATGGGAATTCTACCAGTGAAAGCTATTATGACAAAGCGACAGGAAAATTGTCATTGCCTTTAGGTGCGAGTGGCTCAGATGTTAAATATATCATTACCTTAGTTGATGGTGGTACTCGTCATAAACCTTTGACAATTGAAAAAAATAGTGAAGGTGCAGAAACAACTGATTCTGAGAGCGTTAATGGATTGAGTTGGGCTATTTCTGTGGAACGCGTTAAAGACGGCACGGAGCCTAAACAGCCACGTAATTATGATTTGCTTTTAACTAATGCAGGCCTTCGCTGTATGACAAAAGTAAAAAATGTTGTGAGCACATTCGTAAGCTGTGGTGATGATGATAATAGTGAGTCATGGTAATGAAGAGCGTGAAAGGATTTACATTAATTGAGCTGATGATTGTTGTAGTTATTATTGCAATTCTTGCGGCAATTACTTATCCCTCATATCAAAACTATGTACAGAGAACTAAACGTGCTGATGCACAAGCAGAAATGATGCAAATTGCACAAAAAATGCAGAGCTATTATGTTATCAACCATAATTATTCATCAGCTACGATAGATGGTTCAAATACTACAGTAGATTTCCCAAGCAATGATGCACTGTACTCTATCGATTTAGATGCAGGGGACCAAACTTGGACACTCACCGCTGCTCCTAAAAGTACTGGCGCAATGAAAAGTACAGGAAGTTTAACTATAGACAGCACAGGTAAACAATGTTGGGAAAAAACATCGGGTGCATGTGAACCATGGGACGGCCGCTAACTAAACCCAAAATTGTAGCTAACCTACTTTTAATCTTTCATTCAGGGTAAACTTCGCGTAAAATGTTGCCCTCTATGAAAGGGGTTTGAAATGTATCGGTGGTCGGTGCAGGGATA
>JAHLFF010000066.1 GCA_018883945.1 Candidatus Acinetobacter avistercoris | reverse complement strand
CTCAAGACCTAAACGTGCTGCAATTGTGGCGGTTGCTACACCATGCTGACCGGCACCTGTTTCGGCAATAATACGTTTTTTACCTGAAAGTTTAGCAAGCAATGCCTGACCAATCGTGTTGTTGACTTTGTGAGAACCCGTATGGTTTAAGTCTTCACGTTTTAAGTAAATTTGCGCACCACCCAACTCTTTCGACCATCGTTCAGCATGATACAGTGGACTTGGACGACCGACATAAAAGCTAAGGTCACGGTCGAATTCTGCCAAAAACTGTTCGTCATTTTTCATACGGAAGTATAGCTTTTCTAGATCTTCTAGAGCCGCCATCAGAGTTTCTGACACAAAACGCCCGCCATGGATACCGAAATGCCCACGTTCATCGGGGTATTGGGTATAGTCAATCACTTGATCGTTTTGATTAACAGTTTGCTGATCCACGAAGGACTCCTTGCATAAAGCGTTCGATGAGTTGTTGGTCTTTAATACCTTTAGCGGACTCGACACCGCCACTCACATCCACAGCATAGGCTTGTGTGGTGAGAATTGCCTGCTCGATATTGTCAGGGTTTAAGCCCCCTGCCAAGATGAGCGGAATATTTAATTTTGGAAAAGTAGTCCAGTCAAAGCTATGCCCGGTGCCCCCTTTTAAATCTGGATGCCAGGCATCTAACAGCACAGCACTTGCCCCTGCATCCTGATAACCTTGAATTTCGGCTTGAATATCTAAACCCGGTTTCACCTGGATGGCTTTATACCAACGGCGTCCGACCTGCTGGGCGATAGCCTGACACTGTTCAGGTGTTTCATCGCCATGAAATTGTAAAATATCCAGTGGAACGGTTTTCAGAATATCCTGAATTTCATCTGCATGACTATTCACAAATAAACCTACAGCCTGCACATACGCCGGAATCGCCCGGATCAGGATTTCAGCCTGCTCTAAAGTGACATGACGCGGACTCGGGGGATAAAATACAAATCCTATCGCGTCACAGCCAGCATTGACTACGGCATGTACATCTTCGACTCGGGTAATTCCACAAATTTTGGCACGGGTTCGCATATTATGTTGGCTCTAGATCTACCAATGTATTGAACAATCTATAAGATTGGGGCAAATCATTGTAATGCAATTTTTCTGACTTGCGTAAAGTTCATCCGGATTATTCTCTATGCAGATTGTATATAACTCATACTGACTTTATACTGCGCTCACTTTGCAGCAAGTCCAAGCCTTCAGGCTTTAGGGAAGCTGGTGTAAATCCAGCACTGCCCCCGCAACGGTAAAAAATGAAACGGCTATCAATTTAAACTCTTCGGTTTACACCACTGCATCTGCGATGTGGGAAGGTGGATAGACAGCGAAGCCGCTGCTTTGCACATTTAAGTCCGGAAACCTGCTTGTTGTGTTCTACAACTCAATCATTCACGGGGCAGTGAATGTATGGAGCATTTCATGTCTATTCAATTTCAACCTACTGCCTTGGTAGGTGCGATCGCACTTGCGTTGGGTTTTTCTTCATCAAGTTTTGCCAACGAGTCTCCAACAGCACAAGCCAAGCTTAATACCATTGTGGTTACAGCTTCTCGTAGTGAGCAAAATATCAAGGATGTGCCTGTACGAATGTCCGTTTTTTCTGAAAAAGATATTCACCAATCACCGATTTCAAACCTCGGGGATCTACTGCGCAAAGATGCTTCTCTCAATATCGTACAGAGTGGTGGTATTGGTCAAACCACTTCAGGATTCATACGTGGTACAGACTCTAAGCACCTGTTATTTTTAAAAGATGGCGTCAGCTTAAATACAGCACTAGATGGCGGAGCTAATATTCCTTATATTGATTTGAGCGATCTTGAGAGAATTGAGATTTTAAAAGGCCCCGCTTCGGTACAATATGGAACTGATGCTATTGGCGGTGTTATTAATGTCATTACTAAAACACCTGAAAAAAATGCTACGTTTATCACCACCGAAGTTGGTGAAAATAAAACTTATAAAGCGGTTATTGGAGCAGATTTAAAAGATTCATCAGGTTTTTATGCGCAAGTTAGAGCACAAAATTTAGAAAGTGATGGTACGCCTGTCACCGATAAATCTAAACAAAATAAAGCTTTTAACCAACGTGGGTATAGTACAAAAATCGGTTTAGATACAACGCAGATTAAATCGTCTTTGAGCTTTAGTGAAAATCAAGGTATCAACGAATTTAATTATAGTTCGCAGGACTTTTTAAATCGCGTTCTGATTGCTTCGACACAATTTAAATTAAATCCAAAGATTAGTTTAAATGCACAATATTCTAATTTTGAAGATGAGTTAATCAGTCAAGGCTACGGCTATTTGTTCTACACAGAACGTGATGAAGCTGACCTCCATCTAAATTGGAAAATGACGGATCATCAAAATGTATTGATTGGTTCTTCATTAAATTATGCCAATATTGAAAGTTATTCCATTAATGGACAAAAACAAAATTTAGATACCATTGGCTATTACATTCAACATAAACTAGATACCGAGCAACTGCATACTCAAGTGGGTTTACGTCTCGAAGATCATGAACAATTTGGAAGCCATATTGTAGGGCAAGTCGCAGGACGTTTTGATTTAACACCTACAACC
>JAHLFF010000065.1 GCA_018883945.1 Candidatus Acinetobacter avistercoris | reverse complement strand
TTGATGTTGAGAGCAGAACTCTGTTGCTTGTTGAATATTGAAATTAGAGAGCGTATTTGCGTTCATAGCAGATCTCCACAATCAATATCGCTTGCAGGTGCATATTGCTGTTCAGCGCCCCATGCATCGTTCACGTTGCGGTTGGGTGTTGCAGGTTTTGCTTTGCTGACTCTTTGCGACTTCTCAAACTCTTGAGTAATCCAAGAAACAAACTTTCGCGTTTTTTGGTTTTCAGTAAGTGTGATCTTGTCTTCCCAGTGAGCATTGAAATTGCCAAGGTGGAATACAAAATCAACCATTCCTAAAATTTCAGAAACTCGTTGAGAATGTTTTGTGGTTTTCAGAATTGAACTCAGAAGATCAAGGTTTGGTTTCCAAGATTCGTCTTGAGTTTTTTGAGGCGGATTCTGTGTGTGTGTTTTATTTAAATATTTATTTAAAGATATTTGTTTAACAGAGTGACATTTGATGTCACTAGTACTGGTTACATCTGATGTCACCACACCAGTATCATTTGATGTAACTACATTTAATGCACCAGTATCATTTGATGTAACTAGTTGAACATCTAAACGATCATCAAAAGTTAGTGAATAAGTTGTCGCTTTGCCCAAAGTTTTTGTGATTTGAACAAGCTTAAATTTAGCCAATTCAGCCATATTTTTACGAACAGTTCTCTTATCCTTAAATCCCGTTAATTTCATTACCAAAGCTTCGCCAATGGCCTTATTTTTTGCATGAAATCCGTTGATGTGTCTATTTAGCAGAACGAGGCATTTGATTGACTCACCACTTAATACTGCTAAATACCCTTCGTCACAAATGAAGTTGGGCAGAGGTGTAAACCCATCCTCTTTCTTCGACATGGCTTTTTGCTCTTTTTTGGGGAAACGAACTAGCTCACCTTGCGGATCAACTGGTTCATGTGCTAAATTTGATTTCATATTCAATGCCCTCCAAAATGCTTTGAATTAAGACCACTCCCAGTTACTGCTGGTAGTGGTTTTTTAATATCCAAGTTCTTCATCTATTCCAAAATCATCAATATCATCTTGAAATAAATCATCCACGGTGTTTAAACGCCCCATATAGCCTTTCGACATAATCAACAAAGCAACTAGCTTTTCTTCGTGAATTAGCTTGTATTTCTTCGGTACGATTTTTAGTCCAAGTGCATCCAACATCGCGCAAACATTTTCAATATCACTCAAGCCATTGGTTTTTCTGTCATTTTTCATACGAGAGAATGTTGTTGGGTCTAGACCTATCTTCTCTGACAGCTGTGCATTGTTAGTACCTGTAATGATGCGATTTACACGTGTGATGCTATTTCTAGCGCTTGCAGGCAGTTCGGTTGATAATTTGCTCATACACACACCTCTCGCTCATAAAGCTTTTGAAGTTCTTTTCCTTTGCTATACGTAACCTCTGTTAATTCTTCATTAAGAATTTTTGAGATAGAGCTTTGGGGGATGGTTGTTAATTTAGAAATTTGATTTTGAGTGAGTGATAAAGAAAGTGCTTGTAGCATTTCCCGAACAGTTGGTTCTTCATTCATAGATTGATCCTCCATTATTTGAATTATTATTCATATGTGAATAGGTGTCAATTCATTAATGAATTATTTATTCATTGGTATTCAAATTTGAATAATATATAGCTATTAGCAAGTGAGTCTGCGTTATGTTTTTAAAGTCGAATATTGATTACCTACTAGAAAAGCACAAAACAAATCCAAATGAATTGAGTGAGAAACATGGAATTCCTCAATCAACTATTTTTCGTATCCAGAACGGCTTAACCGAAAATCCACGACAAAGCACGCTCAAGGCTATCTCTGAGTGGTCAGGTGTTGATGTGGGCGACTTACTGACAAAGGATTTAAAGATGCTTGATTTGATCCCTAATCTAATCAAGATCGACGACTGGGATAGCAATACCCCACTTGACGATGATGAAGTGGAAATCCCTTTCTTCAAAGATTTTAGCTTTGCATGTGGCTCTGGTTCTATTAGTGAGGCAATGGCTAATGAAACACGCAAATTACGAATGGCAAAATCAACTTTAAGAAATCTAACGGTTGAAAAAAATAATGCTATAGCTGCCACCGCATCTGGTGATTCGATGAGCCCAACAATTAAAGATGGTGATACCATTTATGTGGATTTAGGAAGAAAAACTATTAAAGATGGGAAGATATTTGCTGTTTGTATTGGTGGATTGTTTTATTGCAAGCGCTTATATAACCTGCCTTTTGGTGGTGTTCGAATTGTTTCAGATAATTCAGACGAGTTTCCAGAAATTCAATTAACAGCAGACCAAATCAAAGAGCAAGATTTTCAAATCACTGGCTGGGTTTGGCAAATTGCAACACTGGAAAGATGGTAATAAAAATACCCCCTCGGCTCGTCAAAATTGGCGAGCTAGATAATTAAAATTCCTAAAAGAAAAGAGAAAATAATGATCGCAACGCTTAATAAATCTAAAACTGCGCTATCGATTAATCGTCAAGAATTTAAATTGGCATTAGGCAAGATCGGTACGGGAATAGATAAACAAATAGTCTCGCTCAAAAAAGCCAAGCAAAGCTATGACGTTGGGGAAATTGCACACGAAGTCATTAGTGAGGCAAATATCTTTGAAGCCATTATTGAGGGATTTAACGAAGCAGAAGGCACTAATCTAAAACTGGTTGATATAACCAATATTGAGGTGGCTCAAGGATGGTTAGACGAGTTTGTGGAAAAGTATTCAGAGTTATGAATAAATTTGACTACTTAGGTCTGGGGTTGCTCTTTGTGGTTGTAGCTCTTTGTTGGGTTTCAGTGGGTTTTTAAACTGCGAACCCGACGCAGTCCTTTGGATCGGGTGGAGAAAATAATGGCATTTTATGTTGTAAGCTACGATCTACATAAAATTAGAGATTACTCAAAAATCCATAAAGGGATTATTAGTTTATCATCCAACTGGTGCAAACCCCTTGCGACGCTTTATGTTTTGGAGTCAAACAAACCAGCCCTGCAAGTTAGAGATTTTTTAATTAACTACCTTGATGGTGATGACTCTTTGTTTGTTATTGAAGTTAAGCCACCTTTTAATTGGGCATCTAAAAACCTAGATGAAGGTGTAATTAAGTGGCTTGGTTGATGTTTTTTGTTCCACTACCTGAGCACACACCTACCCCATTACGGTAATCGCTCTGAGCTTTTAATGCGTCATTTAGGTAGGTTTGATTCCCATCCACATTGGTGTCTTCAAGTAATAAATATGAACAACCCATGATACTTACATAGCTACCCTTTGGAATAATTGCAATTTCTTTTTCACTCATAACAAACTCCAAATAACCCACCTCGTGTGGGTTTTCTTTTGTATAAAAATAAAAAAAATATGTATATAAAACGTACTTTAAGGATTATAATTTAATCTTAACCCACACTTAACTTGAGTCATGATTACACTTGTATCGCTCTTAGTAGTTAATGCTGCAGCAATAATCGCAACAGTAATATTTACCCACACAAAATAAAGAAGCTTTGAATGAAAACCCACCTCGTGTGGGTTTTCTTTTGTCTATTAAAACATAAATTAAAAAATAATTCACTTATGCATAATTAACTATTGCATTATTCTATTCACTAATGAATAATAAGCCTCGTAGACAGCAAAAAGCCCGCGACTCTCACATCAAACGGGCTTTTCACACAACGAGGTAATTATGAATCAAAACAACCCAAAGAGTCAAACAACTCCAATCTTATATCAAGAGCCGACTCAAGCCGAGATGCACCCTTCTTTCATTCAAGGTGCCATCTCTACGCTTCAGAACATATCGCTGATCGTTGTTATCGGTGCAGCTTTCATCTTCACATCTCTAACTGTTATGCGTGGCTGTGCTGATGATGTGGAGCGTCAACATGCAATGGCGGTTAAGCATCAGATTCAGTTTGGAGGTGTGAAGTGAAATATCAAATTAAACCTGAGCTATTTGCTCCTTGCTATCCAATGTTCGCCATCAAATCACAGTCAGTTTCAATCGATGCTGACATGGTGCAATTTACGCTTGAATACGGTGTTGTTGAAATCGAGTGTGAGGCTCAAGCAACCGAATACAGCGACTCTATTTATTTAGAGCCTCAAGCGAATCCTGAGAGCGGTGAAGATAAACCTTATACACGTCTTGAAGTTGATGCAGACACCCCAATCACGCCGACTCGCTATGACGTTGATCTGGTTGATGGTCAGAAAATAAAGCTCACTGATGCTCAAGTTGCATGCTTAAACGAGTGGCTTGTTGATATATGTCAAGGCAAATTTGAATTAGAAATGGCAGCTTGAGGAAAAGAATATGAATGCACCAGTACAAAATAGAACGCATTGGAAGCAACTCGTTAATCCCAAGTATTTAGGCGTGTATTGCTTGGTGAATGGTCAGGATATGACAGTGACTATTAAATCAGTAGGTCGTGAAATCGTTATTGGTGATGGTGGGAAAAAAGAAGAGTGCACTGTTGCTCAGCTCACAAATGCCAAGCCCATGATTCTTAATCGCACCAATTGCAAGACTATTGAGAAGATGTATGGCCCATATCTTGAGGATTGGGCGGGTAAATCAATTACGGTTTACGAGACTTCTACTCGTGTGGCAGGCGAAACAGTTGCTTGTCTTCGCATACGAAAAGATGTTCCAAATGCTCAACCCGTTAAAGAGCCATTAGCTCAAGATCGCTTCGAAAAAGCCATGCAACAGGTTCGTGATGGCAAATATGATCCAAACAAGTTATTCAGTGATTACGCTTTAACATCTTCTCAAATTGATCAAATGAATCAGGAGTTTGGTGCATGAAATTAATTAGAGCTTCTTCAATTAGTAAGATCATGGCTAATCCTGAATCAGATAAATTGGGTGTGGGTGCATACACATACCTTGAAAATTTAGCCTCTCAAGTCGCCTTAGATTGGGATGAAGATTTTGATTTTAGAACCCTACAAAAAGGTCGTGATGTTGAGCAGGACTCTATCGATCTTTATAACAAGTTTAACTTCACTTCGTATGTGAAAAATACAGAGCGAAAGAGTTCGAATTTAATCACTGGTGAATGCGACATTGATGATGTTGATAGTAGTTTGATTATTGATATCAAGTCTTCTTGGTCGAAAGCTACACACCCCTACTGCCTTCGACTTGGTGGGAAAAAAGGCTATGAGTGGCAACTACTTGCTTATATGCACTTATGGGATAGGAACCAAGCTGAATTGGCTTATTGCTTAGTGGACACACCATATGAATTGATAGGCATGGAAGATGAGAATCTCCATGAAGTTGCCCATATCGACATGGCTTTGCGTGTAACAACCCTCCGATTTCAACGCGACGTAAAGAAAGAAAAACAAATGCTAGCAAAGGTTAGAGTGGCGCAGATTGAATTGGCTGAGTTACTTGATATGAAAGGAATTGCAGCATGAAAGTACCTGAAAAAATACAACTAGCATTCATCCAATTCATCTTTTGTGGTGGTTATAAAGTCAAGCCCACGCCTTGCGGTGTTCAGTATTACAAAGCAGGCAAAGATGCCCTTTTCATCGGTACGAATTGCCAAATGAATGAAGCGATGAAGGCTCGATGGAATTTGTTCTGCAAGATGTGGCTTAAGAATGGCAAAGAATTTTTAGATGGATTAGGGGTGAAGTGATGGATATTACAGGCTTAACACTTGAAGGTGATGCAAAGGATATTGCAGAGCAAATTTTTCAACAGTTAGTTGGCAAAGCGTACGAAGAAATTAAACGTCATGATGCTGACAAGGCAAGGGAGTTTGCATTCTGTATGGCTGGAAATGCAATCGGGTGTTTATTCAGTGTAACAAAGCCCGCAAAGGTTCAAAAAGTTAAAGGCCTGCTTGTCCAGTGCACAGATCACATGGCTGATCAAGCTATGCAAAATCGTAAAACTAAGTTTAGTTGAGGTGAGTGATGGATATTCGGGAAGAAATACTTAATGAGATTGATCGGTTTGAACAAAGTGGAATTAGCTTAGATACAAATAATTTCATTGAAAATTTAAAAACCATTGTTAAAGCGAGTGTGCCTGAAGGGTTTGTTTTGGTGCCTAAAAATAAATCCGAAGCTTTTATCAAAAAACTAAATGATTATTTAGATGACGTCTGGAAAGATGGAAATGGATTTGATGATGGTTTTGTATCTGTTAGTGAAATTAATCACGACAAAATTTGGTCTTTAGTGATCGAAGCACAGGAGCAAAAGGCATGACGTATGAAGAATTAAAACGCCTTATAAATCCTCTTGAGCGCCCCACCCGCACTTGGCACTGTGGATTTTCATATCTAGAAACTTGGCTTGAAAATGAAAGTTTGGACATTATGCATGGTGTTGAATTAATTCCAGATTTTCAGCGTGGGCATGTTTGGAGCGAAGAACAACAAGTTAAATATATTGAGAATGTTCTCCGTAGAATTGTCGATGAAAGTGGATTAACTGTTCGATTCAACCGCCCCTCATGGCGGAATGATCGTGAAAAAGATTCAGATTTGTTAGACCAAATGGTCTGTATTGATGGTTTGCAGCGATTAACGGCAATCCGACGCTTTATAGCTGGGGAAATGAAAGTTTTTGGTGTGGGTTTTGATGTCTTGCCACGTCGAACAATACTACGTGATCTACAAATAGTTGTGAAAATGTATGATTTTCAATTTCGCAAAGATTTATTAAATTTTTATTTAGATATTAATGGTGGTGGTATTGCTCATAGCGAAGAAGAGTTAAATCGCGTCAAAGGATTGCTAACTAAAGCACAGGAGCTGTCAAATGACTGAACCAATCGAAATCCAAAATCTTAAAACTGGGTTGAATGAAGTGCTTCGAGTCTTCACTGAAAAGACTGGTGTGGTTATTGATGACATCTGTGTTTTTGTGAAGGAAATTGATAGTGAGGTTTTTTACGACATTGAAGTGGAGGAATTACAGTGAACGCAAAAATACTAGACCCCTGCTGCGGATCTCGAATGTTCCACTTTGATCGCAAGAATACCGATGTTGTATTCGGCGATATTAGAAAAGAAAGCCATATTTTGTGTGATGGTCGATCATTAGAAATTGCACCAGATATTGAGATGGATTTTCGAGATATGCCGTTTCCAGACGATTCATTTTATGCAGTTGTATTCGATCCACCCCATTTGATTCGTGCTGGGAAGAAATCGTGGTTGGCTCTTAAATATGGAAAATTAAATCAAGATTGGCGTGAAGATATCAGAAAAGGCTTCGCAGAGTGCTTTCGAGTGTTGAAGCCAAATGGAACTTTGATCTTCAAGTGGAACGAAACACAAATCAAAGTTAGTGAGGTTTTAGCTTTAACAGATCAAAAACCATTGTTTGGCCACCCTAGTGGGAAGCGCGCGAATACGCACTGGATTACTTTTATGAAGGCTGATGAAGCAGGTAAAAGATTGGAGGTGGGTTGATGAAAATGTTTCAAATCACCGCAACTGGCGAGCAATTAAAAATGTTTATTGGTGCGGTGCTTGATGGTGGAGCTAAAGTAGTCGAAATAAAAGATATCAGCCCTGATTTTGTATCACCTCAAGAATTGGCTTTGAAGTATGGGATTAGTGAGGACACGGTAAGAACCAAGCTTGCAGCAATTAATAAAGGTGTGGGTCGTAAATGCAAATACAGACCAAATGAAGCCGAGTTGATTTTAGGCCAGAAAGAGAAGAAATCCGCAGGAAGAAAGAGAGCAAATTAGCTCTCTTTTTTTACGCATCCAACATATCA
>JAHLFF010000064.1 GCA_018883945.1 Candidatus Acinetobacter avistercoris | reverse complement strand
CGTTAAGAGAAACCCCGAACGATGCTGAAGTTATTTCACATCAGCTGATGCTTCGTGCCGGTATGATTCGTAAGTTGGCCTCAGGTCTATATACCTGGTTGCCGATGGGCGTTCGCGTATTAAATAAAGTTGAAGCGATCGTTCGCGAAGAAATGGACAAAGTCGGTTCACTTCAGGTTTATATGCCGGTGACTCAACCTGCGTCTTTATGGGAAGAATCAGGTCGTTATGTACAATACGGCCCTGAACTTTTACGCTTCAACGACCGCCATGGCAACCCATTTGTTCTGGGTCCGACGCATGAAGAAGTGATCACTGACCTTGCACGTAACGAATTAAAAAGCTACAAGCAATTGCCTGCAAACTTCTACCAGGTACAAACCAAATTCCGTGACGAAATTCGTCCACGTTTTGGCGTAATGCGTTCACGTGAATTCATCATGAAAGATGCCTACTCTTTCCATGCCAATCAGGAATCACTGCAACAAACTTACGACGACATGTATGCAGCCTACTGCAAAATCTTCACCCGTCTTGGTTTAGATTTCCGTCCAGTACAAGCAGATACTGGTTCAATCGGTGGTTCAGGTTCTCACGAATTCCATGTGCTGGCTTCAAGCGGTGAAGATGATATCGCTTTCTCGACTGAATCTGACTATGCAGCCAATATTGAAATGGCAGAAGCAGTACTTGTCGGTGAGCGTGCAGCACCGACACAAGAACTCAAACTGGCAGATACACCAAATCAAAAAACCATTGCGGATGTATCAGCCTTCTTGGGTACCGATCCTGCCCATTCAGTGAAAGCATTATTGGTTCAAGGTGTAGCGACTGAAGAAGGTCAAGCGGCACCAGTCGTTGCTTTATTCCTTCGTGGCGATCACGAACTGAATGAAATTAAAGCTGAAAAACATCCTTTAATTGCTGCACCTTTGACATTTGCTACTGAAGAACAACTTCAAGCACTTGGCTTAACTGCTGGCTTTGTCGGTCCTCAAGGTCTGGTCGAAAAAGGTATCACCGTTATTGTTGATCGTGCAGCATCGGTATTGTCTGACTTTGTTGCAGGTGCAAATGCAGCAGATCAACACGCAACAGGTGTAAACTGGGAACGTGATGCGAAGTATTCTGAAGTATATGACCTACGTAACGTGGTTGAAGGCGATCCATCTCCAGATGGTAAAGGTACGCTTCAAATCAAACGTGGTATCGAAGTCGGTCATATCTTCCAGTTGGGTCAAAAATACTCTGAAGCTTTAGGCTGTAAAGTCCTTGGTGAAGATGGTAAACCGTTTACTGTAACGATGGGTTGTTATGGTATTGGTGTGACGCGTGTAGTCGCATCTGCAATCGAGCAAAATTTTGATGAAAAAGGCATTATCTGGCCGACTGCGATTGCACCGTTTGAAGTTGCCATTGTACCGATGAATGCCCATAAATCACCACGCACATTAGAAGCTGCGGAAGCACTCTATGCTGAACTCACTGCTGCGGGTTATGACGTAATTCTAGATGATCGTAACGAACGTCCGGGCGTGAAATTTTCTGATCTTGAGCTTACAGGCATTCCACACCGTATTGTAATTGGCGAAAAAGGATTGGATGCAGGTACGTTTGAATATAAAGGCCGTCGCGATGCTGAATCAGTAAATATCTCGAAAGAAGAATTATTGGCAAAAATTGCTAAATAATTTCGCTTTCTTATAAAAAATCCCGCGTAATGCGGGATTTTTTATAATTAAATTTAGCAGAATTTATGTCCGCCGAAGCAGTTCGGTTTAAAGTTCTGGCCTTGTAAAGTTAAATTAGTGAGAGGGAAATCAAGTAGCGCAGGATTTTTAATTTCCTTTACATCAAGCGCACTCCCTAGCACACAACCAAAAACCAGACTTCCACAATCTCGCACATTATTGGTTAAATCATGGTTAATTCCTGCAATAGTTTGCTTTAAAACAGCATCTGAAATTGGCACACTATATGAAGGTGAAATACTTCCTAAATCCACTTCATCTTCCATTGCCATCCACCACCCTTGTTTTGCCGCGATTGCTGCACCAGGCCATAAGATGCTTTGGGATTGCAAGGAGAGTGAAGCTGGATTATTTAAATATAAAGCATGAATAAGTCCGAGATTTTGTTTAACGGTAATGTCTGTCTGTAGCCCGGTTAAGTAACCTGTAATATCTTTATTTAATTTTAATGCCCCATCCAATAATTCTGCTTCTAATGGTCCTTTGAAATCAATACGACCTACTGTCCCTGTTCCTTTTAGTACAACTTCTTTCATTCGTGTTCCTGACACTATCGTAGCAGGAATAGTAAAAGGTGCTGTTGTAGAATTTAACTGGAAAGCATAATTGCTAGATGTGTAATGTAAATCCAGAGGTAATGGTTGACCTAATAGAGTGCCTTTTACCGTGCCCTCAATATTCATTCCAGTTGCAGCATAATCCATGACACGAGGAGCCGTTGTTGCAACTCCCGATGAAGATTTTGTTTTCATATAACCACTGAAACTGTTAATACCATTTGGTGTAGCACTATTTTCTGTCCCCATTGTCAATAGACCTGAAATCTTTTCCGCACTTAAACGAAAACCTAAAACTTCACGTGTAGACGCCTGATTTGGATTTTTTATGGCAAATTGTACAAATGGATTAGTAATTAGAGCTGAAGTCGCGGCACGATCCGCGCCATTCGTAGGATTACCACTTAAGGCAATATGATCAATATCAATATCACAGCCGGTTGCACCATTAACACCGCCACACCCGAGTTGTAGCTTTTTTATATTGGCATTAATTTCCATCTCGGCTTCCAGGCCTAATTTATAAAATGAGATATTACTCTGGTCATAAGTAGCTCCTAGATTATCCATCTGGTTAAACCCAGACTGAACCTCCATTGACAATAAAGCCTGCCCATTGACTTCTGAGAGCTCTTGGTCTTCCAATGAGGTTAATGCAGATACCTGACCACTTAGGCCCATCATAGCTACCACTAGACTTTTTAATATTATTTTTTTCATTTTTCTCATCCTGATTTTCAGCGTGGTGTGATTCCCATCGTGCTACGAATGGTTCCACCAGTCAGTGCAATACTTGCCATGTTTTGCATATTGCCATTGGTCGCCATGGCAAAATTGGTCTTAAATGGTGTTGCAATATTATTTTCATAATTGAGTTTGACCTGATTATCCAAAGTCACTGTATCTGCACTGACACGAACTTTTGCTTTGACACCTAAATGACCTTCCATCCGGTTAAAGTTAATTGACGAAGTTTTTAATACCCCGGTTGAATCAATATCTTCATTGGCGATACTAAAATAGCTACCTAGATTATCTTTGTTTGCATTTTCTTCTGCGGTAAGGGGTCTAAACTTAAAGTTTGCATCAAATGACAGGAAGTTGGTATCTGGTGAACTGCTGGTTGGGTCTACACCAGGAATAATCAGGAGCTCACCATTTCCATCAAGTTTAAAAGCAATATTGGTCAGGACATCATCACGTTTAGAAAAATTATCGTGAGGCACATAGCCTCCGCATTTACTGACTGATGCAGTGCTACAGTTATATTTAGATCCTGGTAATTGCCCCATTGCGAGCTCTGCTTTTGCTGCAATCAGTAATTTATCGGCACGAATATAAA
>JAHLFF010000063.1 GCA_018883945.1 Candidatus Acinetobacter avistercoris | reverse complement strand
TTCTTCTTGAGTAAGATGAGTATAGTTCATGATGCAACTTTGACTTTGGTCGGTCGGAAGCAAAATGCTATCTCATCTTGCTTCTTTCCAATAATTTAATCTCTGTTGCACTTCATTTAAGAATCTAAGTTCTAAACAAAAAATTCATGAAGCAAAGCAGAATTCCCCCGAATTTCAATTTATATCATCAGCTATAAATAACGGCATTATTTTGCAAAAATTTAAAAATCAATATTAAAAAAACCGCGCTTTCGCGCGGTCTTTTATTTAAAGCGACAAATTATTTTTTGTCTTCTTTAACTTCAGTGAATTCAGCATCTACAACGCCATCATCCGCTTTTTGCTGTTGTTGACCAGCATCACCACCAAATGCGCTTGGATCAAAACCTTCAGCACCACCTTGAGCGCCTTGAGTTGCTTCATAAGCACGTTGGCTAATCGGCATAATGATGTTTTGAAGTGCTTCAGTTTTCGCTTTAATTTCTTCAACATCATTTTCTTTCGTTGAAGCTTCAAGCTCAGCAACTGCAGTTTCAATTGCTGTTTTCTCATCAGCAGTAACGGTTTCGCCAAGATCTTTCACTGCTTTTTGAGCAGAAGAAACCAATGCATCAGCTTCGTTACGTGCTTTTGCAAGATCTTCAAATTTACGATCTTCTTCAGCATTCGCTTCAGCATCTTTAATCATCGCTTCAATTTCAGCATCGCTCAAACCAGAGTTCGCTTTAATTTGAATCGACTGTTCTTTACCAGTGCTCTTATCTTTAGCTGATACTTTCAAGATACCATCAGCATTGATGTCGAAAGACACTTCAATTTGTGGCACGCCACGTGGTGCAGGTGGAATGTCGCCCAATTGGAAGTTGCCTAACAATTTGTTTTGCTGAGCCATTTTACGTTCACCTTGGAACACAGAAATGTCTACAGCAGGCTGATTGTCAGCAGCAGTTGAGAACACTTGAGATTTCTTCGCAGGAATCGTCGTGTTTTTCTCAATGATCGCTGTTAACACGCCACCCATGGTTTCAATACCCAGTGTAAGCGGTGTAACGTCAAGTAAAAGTACGTCAGTTTTGTCACCTGAAAGTACCGCACCTTGAATCGCAGCACCCATTGCTACAGCTTCGTCAGGGTTTACGTCTTTACGTGGTTCTTTACCGAAGAATTCTTGAACTTTCTGTTGAACCAATGGCATACGTGATTGACCACCGACCAAAATCACGTCAGAGATGTCAGAAGTCGAAAGACCTGCATCTTTAAGCGCAATCTTACATGGCTCAATGGTACGCGCAACCAAGTCAGCAACCAAACCTTCAAGTTTTGCACGAGTAACATTGATCACTAAGTGTTTAGGACCCGTTGCATCAGCAGTGATGTAAGGAAGGTTAATTTCAGTTGCATTTGAAGAAGAAAGTTCGATTTTTGCTTTTTCAGCAGCTTCTTTCAAACGTTGAAGTGCAAGTGGATCTTGCTTCAAGTTAAAGCTTTGTTCTTTCTTAAATTCTTCAACCAAGAATTCGATTAATGCGTTATCGAAATCTTCACCACCTAGGAATGTATCACCGTTAGTCGACAATACTTCGATTTGTTGGTCGCCATCTAAGTCAGCGATTTCGATGATTGATACGTCAAAAGTACCGCCACCTAAGTCGTAAACTGCGATTTTACGGTCGCCTTCTTTTTTGTCCATACCGAACGCAAGAGCAGCAGCAGTTGGTTCGTTGATGATACGTTTAACTTCTAAGCCTGCAATTTTACCTGCATCTTTCGTTGCTTGACGTTGTGCATCGTTAAAATAAGCAGGAACAGTAATGACTGCTTCAGTTACCGTTTCGCCAAGATAGTCTTCTGCAGTTTTCTTCATCTTTTTCAAGATTTCAGCAGAGATTTGTTGTGGCGCGAATTTTTTATCGTTTACATCTACCCAAGCATCGCCATTGTCTGCTTTCACGATTTTGTAAGGAACAAGACCGATATCTTTTTGAACCGCTTGGTCTTGATACTTACGACCGATTAAACGCTTGATCGCGAATAATGTATTTTTAGGGTTGGTTACTGCTTGACGTTTAGCAGATTGACCGACAAGGATTTCACCGTCTTTATATGCAACGATAGAAGGTGTAGTACGTGCACCTTCAGCATTGTCGATGACTTTAACTTTGTCGCCTTCAAGAACAGCAACACAAGAGTTTGTTGTACCTAAATCGATACCAATGATTTTAGCCATTTGGATGTTTCCTCAAAAATATTTTTGCAATTGTTTATGCTTGTTATCCGATATGAGAGCCATTCAAAATTTTTCAAGTAAAATTGTAAAAAAAAATGAAAAACTCTCGAATTCTTTAGTGTTTAGCCAAATATGTCTTAGCTATGTGCTGCTTATTGACCAACCAAAACCATTGCTGGACGAAGGAGACGCCCCGCCAAGGTATAACCTTTTTGCAATACAGTACCGACTTCGCCAGCTTTTGCGTCAGGCGCAATGCCAACAGCTTGATGGAAATCTGCATTAAATCCGTTGTCGGTATCCACCACAACGATGCCAAATTTTTCTAAAGTCGTGAGCAATGATTTCAGTGTCAATTCAACACCTTCAGAAAGTGCTGTTTTTTCTTCACCTGTTGCCGCAATTGCTCGCTCAAGGTTATCGACAGTGTCCAAAAGCTCTTTCGCAATTTTTTCTAAAGCAAATTTTTTCGATATATCTGCTTCACGCTCTAGACGCTCTTTGGTTTTCTCTGCTTCATATTTAGCATTAGCAGCAACCGCTTTTTCATATTTCAGATTTTCAGTTAAAGCTGCAATTTGAGCTTGTAGATCTTCAACATTCGATTCTGGTTGCTCGGCAGCAGTTTGCTGTTCTACGTTGTCTGCTTGAATTTCTTGAGTTGGATCGATTTGCTCATTTGCCATGGAAGATCTCCGCTTAAATGGGTTTTTAAACATGTACAGTCCTTAAGGCATCAGTTTAATTAACCATGTTAATGCTGAACTGCCATGTGTGTTTAATTCATCAATAGACAAGAAATGTGGGCGACTTAGTAAAATTCAAGCTACTAAGCGACTTATTTAAGGAATTTAGATGAGAAAATTCCGAGATCAGTATTTGCTAATGGGGGATAACAAAGGAAAAATTCGATAAAGATGATTTGTTTTAGCAATAAGCGGCATTTTAAGCTCTAATTATGTGATGTTTTGCACACTTTTTAAGGATTTTTAGCGATTCTTAGTAATTAAGACTTAAAAACGATGAATTAATATTTAACAAGTCTTTCAGCTAAAATTTGATCAATTGTATTATCTTTCACCAGATACTCACGCTGTAGTTTCTATTTGTTTTTTTAATTATGCTTTTTCATAGCTCATCCAACCTCCTTGGATGAGCTTTTTTTTTGTTTATCTATTAAGAAATTACAATGTAACTATATAGGTGATAAATATTACCAATGTTATTGGCAGCAGTAATTTTAATCGTACTCAAATGAAGAAAATTTATATAAAAATGACCATTATCTTAAATTTAATGAAAGGTTTAGCTGCAGAATTAATTAGAATTTTGACTTAAAAATATCATTTTACAATTTTTAGGATGATGTAACGCGAGCACATTAAAAAACTGACCAACTTTAAACGCAAAGAAAATCAAACTTAGGAATGATAGGCACTCGAAGCTAAACAGAGTTTCGAGTGATTTTTTTAAGGAATAGTTATATGAATAAGTTAGGTCTTTTATCTTTAGTTTTTGCTGGTGCAAGTTTAACTATGGTGGGTTGTGCATCGACTGAATCCCCTGAAACAGCACAATCATCACAGCAGGTTGAGTCTGTAGATCATTCCACAGCGCAAAACTCTACTCTTGAATCAAGTTCACAAAACGGTGTGGCTGTACAAAGTGATCCAATGCTTGAACAAGCTGAGCCAATGCAAGCAACGCCGATGGGTGATGTTCCAGAAACTCAACAACCTGTTCAATAAGCCTGTTTAAAAAAAAGCTGTTTAAAACATTAGTTTTTCTGATAACAGGTCTTTTGAACAACAGATCTTTTTAACGACAGAGCGCAATGAAATCGATAACTATTTTTGTTGATACGGACGCATTGCTACGTCTACTTAACCTATGAAATAAATCGTAGGGTCAATAACTTCAAATAGTTAAAGCATTTCAAATGAAGAATAGACAGGAGGTCGGATGCCTCTCCTGTCTATTTTTTTCTTTAACTTTATATCTATTTAACTTTTCATCTATATCAGAAGCTTTTGACAAGAAGTTATAGACGTTATAGACAATGAAGTTTAGTCCTGCTCAATCAAATTCTCACGGATAAAAAAAAGGCCTGATGTTTTAATCAGGCCAAAGAGGAATTTGAAATTTAGATACGATAAATAGATGCAGTACTTTCAAATATGAGCAGAAAATTCAAATTGAATGATCTTGTTTAGTCTCGTTTATCACGTTCACGACTATTTTTAAAACGTTGCTCTTGACGTTTTTCACGGGCTTTTTCCCAAGACTTTCGGTTATTGCTTAAATCGGGTCTCGATTGTGGGTTGTTTCTCCAGCGGTTTCGATCTTCATGGCGCTTTTTATCGATTTCACGCTTACGGTTTTCAAGATGTTTACGACGCTCATGCTCACGCTTGGCTTGGTCACGTTGATTTCGGGCGATGTTATATTCACGTTGGCGACGTTCTTGCTCTAAACGTAGTTGGTGTGCACGTTGAGCACGCTCACGTTCATAACGATTCCGATCATAATTGCGGTCATAGTTACGATCGTAGTTTCTATCTGAACGATCATAACCGCCTGAGTAATAAGGGCCATCATCAGGGAATGCAACACATCCTACTGCGAGAACGGCCGTTGCTATCGAAATAAATAGTGCTTTAATCTCCATAGCTTTCACCTTTATATGGATAGTTGGGATAACAAAAATAATTTGATATTTAGATAAATAGTCAATGACAAGACTGTATGCTCAGATTAGCGTATCTGAGTTTGGTATTTGTATATTGATATATAGACTTGTATAACAATATAGTCAGTCAAATCCCGATCATGTAGAGAATATGAAGAATAGGGGAAGGATCTAAGATGGGTACATTAAATAATAAATTACAACATCTAATCGAAAATGGGCAGGGATCTGCTGGACGTGCACTAGACCGATTACCCAGTTTGGTACAGGAGTCACTCGTTAAGCTTTTGGCTTATCCCTATGACTACCCAGAGTTAGATAGTTTTACTAAATGTTTAATGGCCGCTCAATTAAAGCAAGGTAAGTCTGGTTTTATTGGCGCCGATGTCACCCATTCACGCAAAATGTTTGAAACGCAAATACAATCGATTACGCATAAATCTACTCACGTACAATTTGTAGAAGATATTCGGATGCCTTTACAGAGCGGAAGTATATTTGCGCGGCATTATCATCCAGCACCCAATAAAAAATTACCGATGATTATTTTTTATCATGGTGGCGGTTTTGTGGTTGGTAGTGTCAATACGCACGATGAAGCTTGTCGTTTGTTGGCCATTCATGCCAAAGCACAGGTTTTAAGTATTGAATATCCATTAGCACCTGAAGTGTCGCCTCAAGTTATGATTCAATCGTGTGAAGATGCGTTGGCTTGGGTTTATCAAAATAGAAGACAGTTTAAAATCTTAAAAAATAGAATTGCCGTGGCGGGAGATAGCGCAGGCGGTAATATCAGTGCTGTGGTTTCGCAGCGCACGGTGAATGCGAGTTATGCACCTCAAGCTCAACTCCTTATTTATCCTGCAGTAGATTTCAAAAGTCGCCACCCATCTTTCTTTGCATATAAAGAGGGGTTAGTTCTGACGGGTACGGATATAGATTACGTGACGGAATATTATGCGACACGGCATAAAGTTGCTTTAGATCATCCATTAATTTCACCGATCAATGGGAATCTGAAAAAGCTCGCTCCTGCATATGTGATTACAGCAGGGCATGATGTGCTGCATGATGAAGGAAAAATTTACGCACATAAGCTACGTCAAAATGGAACGAAAGTC
>JAHLFF010000062.1 GCA_018883945.1 Candidatus Acinetobacter avistercoris | reverse complement strand
TACACGACCTGTGCAACGCGCTTTTTGACCTTCTTGAAGGCTTAAGTAGTTACCTAAAACAACGACGCCCACTGAATCCTGTTCTAGGTTCAGTGCCATACCAAAAAGGCCGCCGTCGAATTCGATCATCTCACCGTACATTGCATCAGCAAGACCGTGAATACGCACAATACCGTCGGAAACCATAACAATGGTTCCTTCGTTCTTTGCGGTTGCGCTGGTGTCCAGATCGCCGATACGCTGTTTAATGAGCGCACTGATCTCGGATGGATTCAGTTGTTGCATTGCGCTATACCTCAATCTTTAATTAAGTTCAGTCTTCGTCTACGCAGCTATTTTCAAGCAATATTACGCAAGAAGACGAGTCCGCATTTTTTCAAGCTTGTTAAGCGCAGAATCATCTATCACTTGGTCGCCTGCACGAATAACAACACCTGCGATTAACGCTGGTTTAACTTCAACAGTCACATCTACTTTCGCATTAAAACGTTTTTCTAATGCAGTTTTAAGCAGTTGCTCTTGTTCAGCATTGATTGGTAATGCAGTTTCAATCACTACATCAACAACATTGTTATTCTGTGATTTAAGCAGTTCGTACTCTGTTTCAATTTCAGGTAAAAGCGCCAAACGATCATTTTCAGCAAGCAATGTCAAAAAGTTTGACACAGCTGCGGTTTGATCTTCGCCTAAAATTTTTGCAAAAAGACTCACCTGCTCTACAGGAGTAAGCTCAGGGCGACTCAAGTAAGCGGAAAATGCTTCATCTTGCACAGCAGCACTAAGCACTTGTAACACATTAGACCAATTGTCAGTTGCACCTTGCTCAGAAGCGAAAGCAAATGCTGCTTTTGCATACGGGCGTGCTAACGTCAAGAATTCAGCCATAATCGCCTCGCTTAAAGTTTAGCAGCCAGCTGAGTAAGCATGGCATTGTGAGCTGCTTCATCAACTTGTTGGTTCAGAATTTTCTCTGCACCAGTCACTGCCAAAGCAGCTACTTGTTGACGTAATTCTTCGCGTGCAGAATTGATTTCTGTATCAACAGCTTCTTTAGCCTGTTGACGAATACGCTCACCTTCAGCAGATGCTTGGGTACGAGCTTCTTCAACCAATTGCGCACCACGACGGTTCGCTTGTTCGATCAATTGAGCCGCTTGTGCTTTCGCTGCATCAATTTCTTGCTTAACTTGCGCTTGAGCATCAGCAAGATCTGCTTTTGCTTTTTCAGCTGCATTTAAGCCATCAGCAATACGGCGCTGACGTTCACTAATCGCATTGATTAGTGGTGGCCATACAAACTTCATGCAGAATGCGACGAAAATCGCAAATGCAATCGCTTGGCCAAACAATGTGAGGTTGATATTCATTGCAATTCCTCAAATAGTTGATTTCGGAATTTAGCGAATTAAACCAAGCCAGCTAACAAAGTTGTGAACGGGTTAGCAAAGATGATGAATAAGCCAATACCAACACCAATCATAGGCACAGCATCAAGAAGACCTGCGATTAAGAACATACGTGTTTGAAGTTGTGGAGCCAATTCAGGTTGACGAGCTACAGCTTCAAGGAAACGACCACCTAAAAGACCAAAACCGATCGCAGTACCTAAAGCACCAAACGCGATTAAAAGAGCAGCTGCAACAGCAGATAAGCCAACTACTAAATCCATGAAAAAATCCTCAAAGGTTGAGTTTAAATCAAACAAAAAAACTTTAGCTCAACCACTCAATGTGGTCGAGCAATATAATTAATGCTTTTCGCTAGCCATACTCATATATACGATAGTCAACATCATGAAAATGAATGCTTGTAAGGTAATAATAAGAATATGGAAAATAGCCCACGGCACAGACAATGCCCATTGAATCCAGAACGGTAATAACGCGATCAGAATGAAGATTAACTCACCTGCATACATGTTACCGAACAGTCGCAGTGCCAATGAAATTGGACGCGCGATAAAAGTAACTAATTCGAGTAAAATATTGACTGGAATTAATAAAGCTTTTAAAAATGGGTTACTTGGGTTAAATGGGTTAAGTGCAAATTCTGCACCAAATCCGACAATCCCTTTCTCACGAATACTATAGAAAATAGTCAACGCAAATACTGATAACGCCATACCTAAGGTAACGTTTGGATCAGTCGTTGGAACAATTTTGAAGTAAACATGGTGAGGATCCATACCAAATACGTTTGCACCGATCAATTGAGCTGTATACGGGATAAAGTCAACTGGGATTAAATCCATTAAGTTCATGAGGAAAATCCACACGAAAATGGTTAATGCTAGTGGTGCAATTAAGCGTGATTTGCCATGAAATGTGTCGCGGACACTTGAGTCAACAAACTCGATAATCATTTCAATTGCAGACTGGAGCTTGGTAGGAATACCAGAGTTTGCAGCTTTCGCTACACACCAGAATAACAAACAGAAAATAACACCAAGGCCGATTGACCAACCCATCGAATCCAAGTGTATAGCAGTGAACCCCATCTCTTTCGCTTCTTCAGCAGTCTCAGCTAACTTCCACGAGCCGTCTGGCATTTTGCCATACGTCATGTTGGTTAAGTGATGCTGAATATACTCAGACGAGGTAAGGGTATGTTCGTCAGCAGCCATAAATCACACCTGGTTAATGTCAAATACTAAATTAGAGTTAACGAATATCGCGTGCTGCTTGATATCTCGTTAATCTTCTAAAAAACTTTTCAATTTTTGTTGCGACTAAACTCATTTTGATAGGCGTGACGCCCAAAATGGAGCGACCCACGTCATGGTCTGAACGAGTATAAAACCACAAAACAATGCCCCCGCTGACAACGGTTTGACATTGATTAAAATCAAAACGAATCCAACAATCACTATTGCAAACTTACCGAGCAAACCCCGATACATATTCGAAAGAACCTGTTTCGAAGCTCTTGCACCTGCAGCTCTGAACGACTGCCATGAAAAATAACAACTGGCTAGCCAACACACAAGTGCACCTAAAGCTGCACTCAAAGCCGCAGTCGAGTCTTTCAAGACCCACGCTACCAAGGCTGAAACAGGTATCATACACGCTTGCAAGATGACCAAAGCTTTCGCTAATCGTCGGTCAATCAAGCGACTAGTTCGGCTCATTTTTTACTCACTTACAGCATTTGTGCTTGACAAGTTTAGCTGATGATTATTTTTAATCGCAGGCATTATAGAGTTACCCCCCTAAACATGCAATCTTTTCCCGACCTTAGTCAGGTATTTTTAAATCTTTGATTGCTGTTGATATATACAATAATCGAGCACTTTTACGTCATTTTTACTGTTTTTGTACGCAAGTTCGTGTCATTTTTGCTAACACTTGCCAAGCAACCACAAAACTATCATGTTTCGAAAAGCTTTCATCTACTGCTTGAAAGTTCACGTTTCCAAGCTTATTAAACTGATTTTCATTGGCAGTTGATTCTGCCAACAGACACATCTTGGTTTTTGGGCGGTTATCATTTAAATATTTGATTTGCGCAATGGTTGGCGCCATGTTCGGATTTTCCGTGAGTGATCCCGCAAACTTGAGATTAAGCGGTCGCTCTAAATATTGATACGCATCATGGAAAGACCAATATGGTTTAACTTCATTGTTCTTTTGTATTTGCTGCGAGATTACAAACATTTCACGAGCAAACTTCTGTGCATTCTGCCAGTAAAGCACTTTTTGCTCAGGGTATTGTTGTGAGCGCAATGCAGCGATAAAGAAGCCGATGCGGACAGCATTATTCGGTTCTAACCACACATGCGTATCGATGGTGTCTTTCAAAGCAACACCACGACTGTTACGTAATGGCATGGTTTGCAAAATACCAGAATCAAGTAGCGCAACAGCATTGCTATTTTTATTCAGTACGCTACTTAAAGGTGCTTCATGAGCCTTTCCGACCCATATGACCAATGAAGCATCTTGAATCATTTTTCGATGCGCAGGAGTAAGATGGACATCATGCCCAGTCTGATTTTCAAGAAGTAGTTTCGGCACCTCCACCCCTTTTGTAATTTCTTTCGCGATCAGATAAATCGGATGAGTCGAAATCACCAAAGGAGCTTGGGCAAAGGTGTTCATCCCCAACAAAGACATGAAACAGAAAGCCATAAAGCGCAACATAAAGAAGAATACCACTATAAATTTCATGTTATAATATAACAATTAGTCAAAAATGCCTATGCTGTTCGTAAGTTGTTCTTGCTTCATGGTAGTATTGAATGATAATTCTGTTTTTCTTTTTATCAATCTTTGAGGTCGACAATGAGCGTATGTTCGCATGTACATCATGATACTTTACACGGCGTGCACGATCATCCGAATGTTGAAATTCGCCTCATTGAAGCTGAAAATCAATGTATAGCGACGGGTGCACGTCTAACGCCTTTGCGTAAAGAGGTTTTAGAACTGATTTTAAATGCATCTGGTCCAGTCGGTGCTTATGAACTTTTAGCCAAATTAAAAGGTAATGCTGAACGTACAGCTGCGCCACCGACTGTATATCGAACTTTAGATTTTTTATTAGAAAAAGGCTTTATTCATCGCCTCACTTCGATCAATGCTTACATCCCGTGTTGTCATCCGCGTGAAGGTCATCAAGCCGCATTTTTGATTTGTACACAATGCAATACTGTAAAAGAAGCCTCTGCTTTGGGCCTGATCCAACAACTTGACCATTTAGCAAGTTCTGATCAATTCAAAGCACATCACAGTATTATTGAGATTTCAGGATTATGTCAGCAGTGTTCGAATTAGTTTCAACGCCTACATTGGTTCACCTAGAAAAAATTAATGTAAGAATTGATGAACGCGACATTCTCAAAAATGTTGATTTTTCAATTCATCCCAAAGAAATAGTCACGCTAATTGGTCCAAATGGTGCAGGTAAATCAACACTGATCAAAGTCATCTTGGGCATCGTAAAACCAAATTCAGGTAAAATCAAAACCAATAAAAAGCTAACTTTGGCCTATGTGCCTCAAAAATTTAATCCTTCTCACAGCCTACCCTTGCGCGTTAAAGATTTGCTCGGACTTGAAAAATGTGATCCCGCAGTAAAAGCTGAAATTATTCGTGATACGGGAATCGTAAAGTTACAAGATTCGAAAGTACAGCAACTTTCAGGTGGTGAGAGACAACGTGTCCTTTTAGCGCGTGCTTTATTACGTCAACCCGACTTACTGGTCCTTGACGAGCCGATGCAAGGTTTAGACATTCAATCCGAAGCTGAGCTTTATGATTACGTTCGGAGCTTACCAGAGCGTTATAATTGTTCAATTTTGATTGTTTCGCATGATTTACAGTGGGTGATGCAAGGGACACAACGTGTCATTTGTCTCAACAAACATATTTGCTGTAGCGGCTTACCTGAAAGTATTCAACAACATCCAGAATACCAAGCAATTTTTGGCACCAATCGCGCTTTTTATCAACATCATCATGATCATTGTGGTCACGGTGATAGTGCTACGCCTTGCCAGCACGACCCTCGTCCACATATTCACCCTGAACCGGAAGCCTAAACCATGATGGAATGGTTACAACTCCTATTACCTGCATGGATCATGGGTACGTTTTTGGTGTTTTTAACTGCCCCACTGGGTTGCTTAATGCTGTGGCGAAGAATGTCTTTTTTTGCTGATACGATGGCGCATGGCACATTACTCGGTGTTGCAATTGCAGGCGTACTTACCCTCCCCCTCTGGCTGGGTGTCACCTTTACAGCACTTTTATTAGTAGCGGTACTGTGGGTACTACATGATCCTCGCCTACCCAATGATGCACTTTTAGCACTCTGCTCAGCGACGCTGTTGTGTTCGGGTTTATTACTGATTCAACATTTGCCCAGTTTAAGACCCGAGTTAATGAGTTATTTGTTTGGTGATCTACTCACCATTTCATGGTCAGACTTACCTGTCTTTGCCCTCGTGATTATTGCTGCGCTTAGCGTACTTTATTACAACTGGAAAGCTCAAATTCACATCGCAATCGATCCTGACATGGCCATCAGCGAAGGTGTCAATTCAAAATGGCAGCGCTTGATTTTCATGTTATTACTCGCGCTTTTTACTGTTTTGGCATTACGCGCTGTAGGATCTTTATTAATGGGCGCACTGCTGGTGATTCCCGCGTTGACAGCTCGATTACTGGCACACTCACCGAAGCAAATGGTGATCTGGGCATTTATCGTCGCTCAAGTGGGCGTAACTGTTGGTTTGTGGTCAAGTGCTGGCTTAAACATTTCGACTGGCTTGAGTATTGTTCTAACCATGTCGATCTTATTTACCCTCATTTTCACTATTCAAAAAGTTAAAAAAATAGCGTAAACATCTTCATTCTAAAGCGGCGTTAATCGTCGCCTTAAAATGTTGAGATACATCTTGATCATTTAACTATTTTCGACGCATTGCCCAGATGCTTTAAAAAAGATTGAATGATTCAGCCTTAATAGAAATATACAGCCCATATCCTGCTATCGCGATCAGCATGAAACCACACAAGCCCAATACTTTCGAATACAGCGCACTTTTAGACAAGCTATTGAACGTGAAATAAACCACAGACAAAGTTAAAAAATCCAGAACAATCCATGCCACCACCAGAATCATTAAGCTGGTATTGATATCAGCGTGAATGCCAATAAATTGCGGAAAAAATGAAGAGAAAAAAATAATATCTTTAGGATTGGATATTCCAACCAAAAAACCTTTTCTTAAACCACCTTGAATTGGAGTGATCATTTGGATGTTTTGAGAGTTGCTTTGAGAATTACTTTTAGACTTACTTTTAAAGACCTCTTTTAATATTTCATAGCCCAAATAACCAATATAAAAACAACCTAAGACCTTAATGGTCAGAAAGATCGTTTCATTGATGTTGAGCATGCCTTTTAAAATAAAAATGGACAGTGCTATCAAGATCAGAGAGGCTAGATTAGTCCCAACAATGGTTTCAAATGCCTTTTTATAACCACTTTTTAAGCCTGCACTTGCCACTAAAATCATGACTGGGCCAGGACTTGCAATCATGATGATTACGGTAATGACATAGGCATAAAACTCAAAATAATTCACTCAAAACCTCAACTCTTTTCTTTGTTATTATCTATAAGCAATTTCAAAAATCTAATTCACTCTAACTAATGCACTCCAATTAATTCACTCAAAATAATTACTGATGAATCATGCTGAGTAGACCAGCCGCACCTGTAAATAAAATCGCAAAAGTACGATTCATCATTTTTTGTTGTTTTGGCGATTTTAAAAGTTTTAAAACTTTAGCTGCTAAACCTGTATAGCCAGCCATTACAATCAAATCAATTGTAATCATCGTCACTGCCATAACGACATATTGCGTCCACTGGGGTTTAGAAAGATCTAAAAACTGAGGTAACACGGCCAACAGAAATACGATGGCTTTCGGATTACTCATATTGATCAAAAAACCATATAAGACTAATTTTGATGCAGGCTTATTCGAAAATGTCTGAGCAATTTCAATCGCTTGAACAGGAGCATTCCACTGTAAATAAGCCAAATATAATAAATACGCGACACCAAACCATTTTATGGCTAAAAATGCCCATGGCGTAGTTGCAAACAACACCCCCACACCTGCTGCGACAATGCCGATTTGAACCACTAAAGCGAGTTGTAAACCTATTGCATTCCAATAACCGTGTCTAAAGCCATAATTCAAGCCACTCGACATAGACGCAATTGCACCCGCACCTGGAGAAATACTAATAACCCAGCAGGCCAACATAAAAGCAAACCAAATTTGTAGAGACATAGATAGTGAGAAGGCTAATAATTTCAAAGAGAATTATATGACTATTCTCGTTTTAAAGTCGTAAATTTTGCTCTAGAAATATCATATTGGTCTGTTCACAACCCTGCGCATCAGGCACAATAAGCAGAGCCGCACAGGAAATTATAATTTTTCAGGAGCCATGAATGACTGCCCAATCTGTAATTTTACCATTACCCTCAGATCATGCTCGTTTTATTACTTTGCGTTTAAAAGATTTAACAATTGAACAATTAAAAGAACAATTGGCCGCACTCTTTACTACACGTGATCGCTTAATCACTCAACATCCTAATGCACAAATTAAGACTGCTGTGGCATTTGGTCCTGAGCTTTGGGCTCAACTTTATGATCAAACGCCAGTTGGTTTTAAACAATTAGATCCAATCGCAGGCTCTTTCAATATGCCCGTCGTTCCTGCTGATGTGATTATTCATATCGCAGCACAGCGTACAGATATTTGTTTTGCTTTAAGCCAAGCCTTTTTTGACGGTATTCAAAATCAAGTTGAAGTTTTAGACGAGCGTGTTTGCTTCCGTAATTTTGATGGTCGTGATTTGACTGGCTTTATTGATGGAACTGAAAACCCTCAATTTCCAGATGATCGTGCTGAAACAGCGCTACTTGGTGAAGAGGCAGGTGTATTCGCTGATGGCTCTTTTGTATTTGCTCAGCGCTATGCACATAATTTAGAGAAGTGGAAAAAATTAAAAGTTGATGCTCAAGAACATGTGATTGGTCGTACCAAATTAGAATCAATCGAGCTTGATGATGATATAAAACCTGAGAATGCTCATACTGCTCGTGCAATTGTTGAAGATGGACAAGGTGAAGAATTGGAGATTCTACGTCACTCACTGCCATATGGTGATGGCCACGGTGATCAAGGTTTATTCTTCATTGCTTATACTAAAAATTTGAGTATTTTGGATGAAATGTTAAAACAGATGTTCGGTACATCTGGTGATGGTATTCATGACCGTTTACTTCATTTTGTCACAGCGGTAGACGGAGCTTACTTCTTTGCACCAAGTGAAGAATTGCTGGAAGAAATTTTGGAAGGGTAAATAAAAAGCCGACGAGAGTCGGCTTTTTACTATTTATTTATTTCAGCTAAATCTAACCCTACATTTTCACAGCCTAGTGTCGCAGAAATACATTTTAAAGAATTACTTAAATCCACTTTAAATATACCCACTCTATCATTACTTGCATACTTTATATTTGCTAAGTAAGTATAAATTCCCTTTTTTGAATTAAATGTAAATTGATCTCCAGATAATAAATTTAATTGTTTCCCATCTAATTCGCTTTCAGAATTCAAAACAGAAAATGCCGAAAATTTATTTGAGTTTATATTATATACATAGGTATTTACTGTGAAACTTCTGAATGGTTTTTTTATATAATCAATCGTACTATTATCACGAACTCTAAAAGCAATAATATTTTTATCA
>JAHLFF010000061.1 GCA_018883945.1 Candidatus Acinetobacter avistercoris | reverse complement strand
CCGCTTTCGCAGGGTTTTTTTGAACTACTCGGAAGGATTAACCACCAAACTGGTTCATTGTATTTTTAGAGTCATCGCCTGCTTTTAATGCATTGTCACCAGCGAAGATTTCTTTGTGATCATCACCAATGTCAGAACCAGCCATTGCTTGGTGTTTAACACATGCAATTGAACCGCGGATTTCTTTACGTTGTACACCAGCAACATAAGCAAGCATACCTTCGTCACCGAAGTAACCTTTAGCAAGTTCGTGTGTAGAAAGAGCTGCTGTGTGGTAAGTCGGAAGTGTGATCAAGTGATGGAACACACCAGCTTCACGAGAAGCATCTGCTTGGAATGTACGAACTTTTTCATCAGCATCTTTTGCTAACTGAGTTTCATCATATTCAGCGCTCATTAACTTAGCACGGTCGTAAGCAGAAACATCTTTACCTTCAGCAACATAACGGTCATAAGTTTGTTGACGGAAGTTTAAGGTCCAGTTGAATGATGGGCTGTTGTTATAAACAAGCTTAGCATTTGGAACTGTTTCACGAACACGATTAACCATGTGAGCGATTTCATCAACGTTTGGAGTCGCAGCTTCGATCCAAAGAAGATCCGCACCGTTTTGAAGGCTAGATACACAGTCAAGTACAACACGGTCAATTTGTGTGTCAGCACGGAACTGGTATAAACCAGACGGTAAACGTTTAGGACGATGTAATTTACCATTACGTTTAATTAGAATTTCGTCTTCTTGAGCATCAGCGATGTCAATTTCAGAGGTTTCTAAGAAACTGATGTATTGAGAAGCGATATCACCTGGCTCTTTAACCACTGGGATTTTTTGAGTCAAGTCAGCGCCTTCAGAGTCAGTACGCGCAACGATGATACCGTCATCAAGACCCATTTCTAAGAATGCATAGCGAAGTGCATGGATTTTCGCGATGAAGTCTTCATGTGGAACAGTGACTTTACCAGCTTGGTGACCACATTGTTTCGCATCAGAAACTTGGTTTTCGATTTGAAGTGCACATGCACCCGCTTCGATCATTTTCTTCGCTAATAAGTAAGTTGCTTCTTCGTTACCAAAACCAGCATCAATGTCTGCAATAATTGGCACAACATGCGTTTGGAAACCATCGATTTGAGCAGTGATTTCTGCAGCTTTAGCAGTATCACCTGCTTCGTTTGCTTTTTTCAGCGCACGGAACAAATCATTCAATTCTTTCGCATCAGCTTGACGAAGGAAAGTGTAGATTTCTTCGATAAGTGCAGGTACAGATGTTTTTTCGTGCATAGATTGGTCAGGCAATGGACCAAATTCTGAACGAAGTGCAGCAACCATCCAACCAGATAGGTAGATGTAACGCTTGTCAGTCGTACCGAAGTACTTTTTGTTCGCAATCATTTTTTGTTGTGCGATGAAACCGTGCCAGCAACCCAAAGACTGTGTGTATTTGCTTGAGTCAGCATCATACTCAGCCATATCACGACGCATAATAGCAGCAGTATATTTAGCAATCTCTAAACCCGTTTTAAATTGGTTTTGCATTTGCATACGCGCAGCATCTTCTGGACTGATGTCGCGCCATGTGCTTCCGAATTTTGCTTTTAATTCACGGATTGCATCAATCGCTGTTTGGTATGTAGTCATGATATTTTACCCTGTATATAATTTTAGGATTTCATCAATTAAAGATCTAAATCAATACTAAATCTGATTGTATAGATTTAAATCACTTCGTTGTTATGAACCTAGCTTAGTTTGACTGTTACAATTAATCCAATAGTCTGCAAGAATCTTCAGTATTTATTTAAAAAATATGTAGATTAAAGTCTTAGTTAAATAACAATCATAATGATTAAAACACTGAAATATAATAATTTATTTATAAAATCAACAGGTCATATTTCAAACTTTCTGTTCATAAAAAAATCATTAGACTTAAGTCTCTAGCGTCACATTTCTCTATTTTTTTGTGAAAAACAATAAATATCTGTTTAAAAAAATATCATTCATTTTAGTAAAATTTAAAATATTTTGAGAGCTACAATCTATTTTATGTGAAATGTATTACATCTATACACGCTCAATTGAACTTATTTTTTTTAAATTTTAACTTTAGGTTTTTCAAGCACAAATCTGATGATTTTTTCGACTTCCTTTTACACAAAGCCTTCCTGTTGTGGCATAATCACCGATGATTTCAAGAATTTATTTTCGGTATTTATTTTATGAATCTGGAGCGGGTTGATCTCAATCTCTTAATTTATCTTGACGTATTGCTACGTGAAAAAAACGTAACTCGTGCTGCTGAACAATTGGGTGTTACTCAACCTGCCATGAGTAATATTTTAAGACGTCTACGTAATTTATTTAATGATCCTCTGCTTATCCGTTCTTCTGAAGGTATGACACCAACAGAGCGGGCATTAGAATTACAACCACGTATTCGTGATGCACTTTCAGATTTATCTATGATTTTGGAACCTCGAACAGAGTTCCGACCTTATACATCCAATCGCGTTTTCCGCATTATGACTTCTGACTATGCTGAGGCAACGTTAGTTCCTCGTTTAGTAAAAGCACTACGTTCAGAAGCACCTAATGTGGTCTTGGATTTCTTGACTCCAAGTGATGTGTCTTATCGTGACATGGAACAAGGAAAAGTCGATTTAGCGATTAATCGCTTCAATGAAATTCCCCAAAGTTTTCATCAAGTCCTCGTTTGGCGTGACAGTTTTTCGTGTTTATTAAACAATAAACATCCTGCTGTAACCAACCTTAATCTTAAAAGCTATTTGGATGCTCAACATATTTGGGTATCTAAAACAGGTATGGGTGTTGGTTTTGGTGTTAATCCAGAAAAACAAGCAGGTTTAGGTTGGATTGATCAAGCTTTAGAACGAATTGGTCAAAAACGTAAGATATCAGTATTTACTCGACATTATCAAATGCCAGGACTACTAGCTGCAAATGTAGATCTGATTGCAACATTGCCTTCTCGTATTGCTCGTTTACAAGCCAAAAGTCAAAACTTAATCCTGAAAGACCCTCCATTTTATATTCCAGAATTTGAATTAAAAATGGCGTGGTGCCCTTTACTTCATCATCATCCTGCACACCGTTGGTTGCGTCAGCTTATTTTATATGTCGCGCGTCAAATGGTTGAAGAAGAGAATCGAGAGTTCTTGTCGAATAATAATACTCATTTTCCTCAGTATTAATTTCAACAACATCTCAGATTCATTGTGCAATACATGTCTATTGATCAATTCTGGTGGTGAATTTGTTTACCGCCAGATTAATTTTTATGATAAAACTTCAATAATAATTTAAATTTAAAGGTGTTTTGTGAGTCTGTTTCAGAATTTCGTGATCATCATGATTTTGATAGCGGGGGCTGGATTTTTATCACTAAGTGAAATCGCCTTGGCTGGATCACGTAAAGTAAAATTAAAAATTTTAGCTGAAGCTGGAGATGAACGCGCACAGAAAGTTTTAGATTTACAAGAAAATTCAGCAGATTTTTTTGCAGCATCTCAAATCGGTTTAAACGCTGTTGCAATTCTAGGCGGTATATTAGGTGAAGCTGCTTTTCGTCCCTATATCGTGAATTTCGTAGAGCGTGTTTATCAAGGACCTTGGACGCAAGCTATCGGCTTTAGTTTATCGTTTACTGTTGTTACTTCATTGTTTATTTTATTTGCAGATCTCATGCCGAAACGTATGGCAATGATCGCACCTGAAAAAATCGCAATTTCAGTTATTAACCCTATTCAGATTTTCATTAAAATCTGTAAGCCGTTAGCATTGTTTATCAATGCGATCGCAAATTTATTGTTCCGATTATTCAAAGTAAATACGACACGTGAAGACAATATTACTTTTGATGATATTTCTGCCGTTATGGATGCGGGTGCTCAAGCAGGCGTACTGCAAAAGCAAGAGCATCACTTTATTGAAAATGTATTTGAACTTGAAGAACGAAATGTTCACTCAAGTATGACCACACGAGAAAATGTGGTTTATTTTACGATTAATGAATCTGAAGACAGTATTCGTCAAAAATTAGCCAACTTCCCTTTTTCTAAATATTTAGTCTGTAGTGAAAATATTGATCAAGTGATCGGTTATGTCGACGCTAAAGATATTCTGATTCGTATATTGAACAATCAAAAATTTAATCAATTGAATGAATCAACGATACGAACTGTACTCACAATTCCAGATACCTTAACACTTTCTGAAGTACTGGATCGTTTTCGCTCCAGCAAAGAAAAGTTTGCCGTCGTGTTCAATGAATATGCTTTGGTGGTCGGTGTCATTACCCTCTCTGATATTATGATTACCGTCATGGGAGACTGGGTCACCCCGACCGAAGAAGATGTACAGATTATCAAGCGTGACAATAATTCTTGGTTGATTGATGGCAGTACGCCGATTGAAGACATGCAACATGCACTTGCTATTGATGAAATGCCTGATGATGAAAACTATGAAACACTAGCTGGCTTCATGATGTATAAGCTGCGTAAAATTCCACGCCCCGCAGATACTGTGATTTTCGGCGGTTATAAATTTGAAGTGGTCGATGTTGATCACTTTAAAATTGATCAGCTTCTGGTGACACGTTTACTCGATATTGAAAGTGATCCTGCACCACTTGAAGATTAAAATTTTCCTCATGTACATATTTATTTGATTATAAGTTTCATAGCTTTATTAGACTTCTTTCAAAAGTCATTATTCACACAACACACTCATTATGAGTATTCCCTCATTTTAGCCTTCTCCCTGAGGGAGAAGGCGTGTTTATATCCATTGATAACAGCTCAATCATCTATTTTGATTTTTTGAAAAAGATCAAATGTTGTATCTTCTACTTTCGAATAAATTTTTTATTGTTTAATACTGCTTACTTATCAAACTTCAATAATGATTGATGATTGATGATTGATGATTGATGATTGATGATTGATGATTGATGATTGATGATTGATGATTGATGATTGATGATTGATGATTGATGATTGATGATTGATGATTG
>JAHLFF010000060.1 GCA_018883945.1 Candidatus Acinetobacter avistercoris | reverse complement strand
GTATTCTGATGTGACAAAACCTGAATCCTAGTCGTTAAAGTGTTGGTTCGTACTCATATTTTAACTGTTAGGACTCAGGTTTTTTATTTAAATCAAACTATGGGACAGCAGTGGCATTTCCCATGCTTATTGGGGAGTAGATTATCACTTATAGGCGTGGTCTAAAATCCTAGAACCACATCAGATCAGCTAAATTTAAGGGTTAATTTAAGAAAGAATAATAAAAGAGGCACTGGTTTTTGCAACCAGTTTATTATGTTGCCATGCTTCACTTTCGATACTTAGAATTGTTTTTCCTTCTTTAACAAACCAGGCTTTTGCTTGTACCTCACCCACCTCGCAGGGTCTAAAAAAATCCATCGATAAATTAATCGTCGCGGCAGGTTTTGCAGTCTGATTCAGTGCTGCCAAAATACCCATTGCATCGTCAAGCATGGCGCAAATCATACCGCCTTCTACACTACCACGCGGATTGGTAAAGCTCTCGAGTGCAGTATAACTCACGGCTATTTCACGCTTTTCTCTATCCCACTGAATATTATGCCCCCCCAATAAATGATGAATTGGTGGGAGATGTTCCAGAATCTTGTTTTCCATAGTGATTAATCCTTCAATTTTTATAAATACTAATTTTTCTAATTCTTTTATTTTAAGGTAAATGCCTCATAAATCACCGCCTTACCTAAACGCATTGCACTGCCTACAGCTACGGTTTGGTTTAACCAGGCATATTGGGGTGCACTGGTCTCGAATTGCATAGTCAACTTGAAATAATACTGACTTGGATCGACATCTTTACCTGTACTTAACTGTTTTAAAATTTCAGGTGAAGCATGTCGGTAACCTTTAGTCTGTAAATAAATCAATGCGCCGTCATCAGTTTTCAAAAGATATCGTGTATCGATAATCGCTAGGCCTTTGCTATCTACGATTTGCCAGTCTGCGCCATTGTTGAGAATACGTCCTCTAAATGAAGGACCTTCAAAAGTGCCGCCAGTAATCGGAATAATCCGTCTTTGTCCCATATCTGCCGTTTTGCCTAACTCCCAAACTGGAGCATTTAATTCAACCTTGAAAGTGGCCAAGGGTTCAAGTTTAAGTGGTGGAGGGGAAAACTGTGTATCTGCATAACTGAGTACAGATAGATTTAGGCCGATCCAAATGCTAAATAAATATTTCATTTATCATCCTTTAAAATAAAAAAGGCCCTAAAAACTAGAGCCTTTGAAGGTATTATTTAAATTTCCATGTGTAATCAATATTAATACGGGTTTCATTAGCCGGTTTAATGTTGGCAGTAATTGGCATATCATTATCATAAATTGCATAACGTGCACGTAGCCCAAGGTTTTTCAGTGGGCCATTTTGCACGGTATAACCTATGTCAAAGTCGAGTTCATCTTCCTCAAAATCGGTGCCTCCGAGTTGCGGCGCATAAATATTGCTACCATGGGTATAACGAGTCATAAAACGTAAACCCGGAACATAATCTTTAAAGTCATATTCATAACGGGCACTATAACACGTTCTTTGGCATTTAAGAATTCGCCGGTCCATGTATCGATGGTTAAGCCTGTTTCACCGCCAGTTAGATAAGGAAAGGCCGTGTCACCTAGATGATGGAAAGTCGAAAGAATAAATTTATGGTTTTGATGCTTTAGCTCTGAGTGGCTATGGATTAGATTGTTATCTACTTTACCTGCTTTGGCAGCACCATCAGCATCACTCATATAATAACGTAGCTGGCTGGTCAGTGCGGTATCCTCATTAAAGGCATGCTTGTAGGTGACGCCCAATAATGATTGATGATACAGATCTTCGACATCCATATGGAAGGCTGTCAGTTTTAGCGGATAATTGTTGAAATCATAATGGCCACCAAGATAGTACAAATGATCTGTTTCAACCGATCTATAACGGCCGTTTACCCCAGAGATTTTAATGTTTTCATAATTGGTCGAATCACGGTGATTGACCTTGTCAATAAAGGATGCTTGTAAATCGAGACCCTGCACATCTTTAGACTGAACCGCAACCCCGCGATAGGTTTGAGGTAACAGGCGCGCAGGGGAACCGACAAGTACTGGTGTCATCGGTTGTAATGTACCGATGCGGACTTCAGTTTGAGCAACTTTGGCTTTAGCCGTGATCCCAATTTCCCCATATTGATCTGCTGGCTCATTCGTTCTGGCATTACGTGGTAGGTTTCCTGTACCACCATACTTTGCATCGCCATCCAGCTTAAAACCGGCAGTGGCCAAAATGTCGATACCAAATCCAATAGGACCTTCGGTGTAACCTGACTCAGCTTTGAAAATAAAACCTTGACTCCAGTCCCGGAGTGCCGGATAACGGTTTTCAACCTGGAAATCGCGATCAAAGTAGAAGTTGCGAGCCGTTAAATCCGCTTTACTTTGCTCAATAAAACTATTGGCAAAAGCAGGTGTAGTTAAAAGTAAAAACGGTGTGATCCATAAATTTTTCATCATTATTTCATCCTGAAACATTATTGAAAATATTGTTTTTAAGTCATGCGTGTTTTATTTCCCCAAGAGTTCGCGTGCTACGATCTCCTTCATAATTTCATTGGTTCCCCCATAAATTTTTTGCACACGCGCATCGACGAAGAAGCGCGAAATTGGATATTCCTGCATATAGCCGTAGCCCCCAAACAGTTGCAGGAGCTGGTCAATGACTTCGCATTGGGTGTCAGTAATAAAACATTTCAATGCGGCCACTTCAGTCACACTTAGGACATCTTTGCTATATAGGTCTTTACAGCGTTCTACAAATGCTTCAGCTGCAAGTGCTTTAATTTGCGCTTGCGCAAGCACAAAACGTGTATTCTGGAATTGGGATAAAGCTTGACCAAAGGCTTTACGTTCAAGTACATACTCTTTGGTAATGTCAATGGCACCTTGGATTGCTCCAAGTGCCATGAGTGAAATGCTGAGACGTTCGCGTGGGAGTTCTTGCATCAGATAGCTAAAACCATGGCCTTCTTGACCCAAAAGTTGATTTTTAGGTACATGAACTTGGTCGAAAAACAGTTCAGCAGTGTCTTGGGCATGTAGTCCAATTTTTTTCAGGCCACGTCCTTTTTTCACTCCATTTAAATGAGCATCAACGAGTAAAATGGAGATGCCTTTGGCTCGTGCTTGCGGGTCAGTTTTTGCAACCAGTACGATTAAGTCGGCATGATGTCCGTTGGAAATAAAGGTTTTGGAACCGTCCACCACATAATGATCGCCTTCTAAAATGGCTTGGGTGCGAATTGCTTGTAAATCTGAACCGGCATTGGCTTCAGTCATTGCAATTGCAGTGACTACTTCGCCTGAGACCATTTTGGGCAACCAATATTGTTTTTGTTCTTCGCTGCCAATATTTTGGATATACGGAGAAACCAATTCACTTTGACCGCCAATCCCGACAGCTAAAGCAGTAAAGCCAGCTTTTGCTGTTTCTTGTACCAACATTTGTGAATAATGAATCGGTGCGCCGAAACCTCCGTATTCTTCAGGGACATCGACGCATAAAAAACCATTTTCCCCAAGCTTGTGCCAAAGTTCACGAGGGATTAAGCCTTGTTCTTCCCATAATTCATAAAATGGTGCTACATGTTCAGCTAAAAAACGTTGGAAGTTGTCACGAAACAACTCAAAGTCACTATCTTTTTGCATGGAATTATCCTTAATTTGGATGCAATGGTCTAAGCAGCGCTCACAAGAGCACTGCTGAATTTTAAAAATGGATTATTGTTTGAGGGTCGGAATACGAATGATTAATGGATTGTTAATCTGCTTTTCATACAGTTCCTGTATCATTGCCGCACGACGTTTTAAAATGCCACTTTGATTTAAGTTGCCTTTATCGGTGGTTTCACCGGCATCAAGCTGAGGAGCCTCAGTCATTAAATACAACATGGAGACCGTATTTGAACTTCCGGTGGCATCTTTGTTGAACTCGAGTAAGAACTGTTTAAACCAATGCTGTACCTTCGGATGAGTCAGTATGTCATCTGCAGTCGTCGTGTTGAAATCAAGCCCTGCATACTCAGCACATGCGGCAATTTTAGGGAAAATCAAGAAACCAATCGCATTTAGGTTTGATCCAGTTACACAGACATCTTGAATCAATAAATTACCGTTAATTAATACTTTATTACGAAGTGTGCCAACGTTGACAAATGTTCCAGTGTTCAGTTTAAAGTCTTCAGCAATACGACCGTCATACATTAAGCCTTGACTTGGATCTTTTTCATCAACCAATTTGACGGCATCACCCGTGCGGTAAAAACCTTCTTCATCAAAAATTTCGGCTTGTTGCTCTTGAGGTAGGCGCCAATATTGTTTCATGACATTTTTGCCACGCACACAAAACTCAAGTTTGTCACCATATGGCGTCAATTTAACTTCGCAGCCTGGTGCTGGGTAACCGATAAAGCCTGCCATGACTTTAGGACCTGTGGTAAACACGCATGAAGGTGCGGTTTCGGTCATTCCTAAACCGCTCATAATACGGATACGTTCACCACAGTGTGCTTGTGCAATTTGATCTAAACGATTCCAACCCGCTTCAGATAATGCAGCACCTGCAAAGAATAAAACTTTGACACGGCTAAAGAATTTTTCACGAAGTTCAGCATCTTGTTCAAGTGCAACGGTGATTTCTTCCCAACCTTTTGGCACATTTAAATAGACAGTAGGTGCAATTTCTTTCAGGTTACGAATGGTTTCTTCCATTTTCCCTGGGACAGGTTTGCCATCGTCAATATAAATCGTGCCACCGTTATAGAGTGCAATTCCTACATTGTGGCTGCCACCAAAGGTATGATGCCATGCTAACCAATCGACCAAAATAGGCGGGGTTTCTTCAAATTCAGGGAAGGTTTGCAACAACATTTGTTGATTGGTACACAGCATTAAATGTGTTGTTGGTACTGCCTTTGGCATTTTGGTTGAGCCAGAGGTAAATAAAAATTTTGCAATTTGATGCTCATCAATGCTGTCATAATGTGCTTTGATATCGGTGATATCTGATTCGAGTAGTGTGGAAAAGGCAGTACATGGTTCTTCACCAAGTTGGCCTGAAATTGTCACCACTGCAATATCATCAGCATTTCGGCAGTGATTGATTGCGGTTGCAAAAGCATCACCATCGTTGGCAAATACCAAACCTGGTGTGAGCGTATCAAATACATGTTTTAGCTTACCAAAGTCTTTTGAAATCAAAGAATAAGCTGGGGAAATAGCAGAGAAAGGAATACCTGCTAACATGGCACCCATCGAAAGTGTTAGGTGTTCAAGGTCATTGCCAGACAAAATGACAATCGGACGTTCGGTCGATAAATGCGAGTACTGTTTTAAGCTCTGTGCAATACGCCATGCACGATCTACGGTCTCAGCGTAGGTCAGCTCAATCCACTGTCCTGAAGGACCACGTTTTGCTGCAAAGATACGATTTGGATGTGTCTCTGCATATTGGAGTAAACGATCTGTTAATTTTTGTGGATACGATTTGAGTTGTTCCTTGGGAGAGATATATAAAGCGCCATTTTTATATTCAGCACATATTTCATGACTACCTAATTTAACAAAGCGTTCAGGATATTGATGCGTTTGAACCGTCATGTTCGACATTGTTATTACTCCATGTATTTTTATCTATTCTTTTCTAAAGAAAAGAGTTGACGTCATGTCAACTCTTTATGCTTTCTTTAAATAGGGTAGTGTCTTGGGCTTGTTTGCATGGTAATCCAACGTAGTTCGGTGAACTCTGCTACAGAAACCTTACTACCGAATCGGCCATAACCACTTTGTTTCACACCACCAAATGGCATTTGTGCTTCATCATGAACAGTTGCCCCATTGATGTGACAAATGCCAGAATCAATTCGTTTCGCAACTGCAAGCGCTAAGCCTAGATCTTGGCTAAATACTGCTGCTGAAAGACCAAACTCTGAGTCATTAGCAAGTTCTACTGCTTCATCCACGGTTTTAAAGCGTTGAATTGTGCATACAGGACCAAAGGATTCTTCTGCATAAAGTTGCATATCTTTGGTGACATCGACCACGATGGTCGGTTGCATAATAGCACCGTCTATGTGTAAACCGAGTGGTAAATTCGCACCTTTTTCACGTGCATCTTCAACTAACTTGCGAATACGTGTAGCGGCTTTCAGACTTTCAAGAACGCCAAGGGGAGCATCACTATTCAGTGGATTACCTGCACGAATGGTTTTGACTTTTGCAACGAGCTTTTCAATAAATGCATCGGCAATTTTTTCATCGACCAAGACACGCTCTGTCGACATACAAATTTGTCCTTGGTTAAAGAAGGCACCGAAAGTCACTGCATTCACAGCTTCGTCTAAGTCCGCTTGTTCAAGCACAATTACGGGTGCTTTTCCACCCAGTTCAAGTAATACCGGTTTTAAATATTTTGCTGCAGTTTCAGCAATGATTCGTCCGACATGGGTTGAGCCGGTAAAGTTAATACGTTTAGTTAATGGATGATTAATCAAACGCTCAACAATTTGAGGCGCATCCTGAGCTGCATGGGTAATCACATTGACAACCCCATCGCCAATCCCTGCTTCATGTAAGACTTCACCAATCAAGCGATGCGTCGCAGGGCAAGCTTCAGATGCTTTGAGTACCACCGTGTTGCCACATGCAAGAGGCATCGCCAAAGCACGTACTGCAAGAATCACGGGGGCATTCCATGGTGCCATCCCAACGATGACACCACAGGGTACACGGATGCCCATTGCCATATTATCAGGCACATCTGATGGAATAATACTGCCATCAATTTGTGTGGTCATGGCTGCAGCTTCACGTAGCATATTGGCTGCAAGGTGAACATTAAAACCATACCATGTAGCAGTTGAGCCTATTTCATGAATCGCAGTCTGAATGAATTGTTCAGTTTTTTGATCCATTAAATCTGCCGCTTTCAGCAATTTTAAACGACGGGCTGTTGGGGAAAGGGCAGACCATGTTTTAAATGCTTCATGTGCTGATTCAATTGCACGATCGACATCATCTAAGGTTGCAGCCGCACTGATAGAGGCTACAGAGCCATCGATGGGGCTGATGCGTTCAAAAGTTTGTCCTGAACTTGCTGCGACGGATTGACCGTGAATAAGTAACTGTACGTTTTGCATGGTGAATGTTTCCTTACATGTCCATCATGGCTGCTTAAGCAGGGCGTTTGTAGGCTTGAAGACCAGGTTTAATTGACTTGTCATCAAGGAATTGTTTAAGACCTTGTGCACGACCGCCTTCATCGTCACGGTGATTACATTGATCCAATTTTGCGTATAAGTAGTCTTCGTTTTGTTCCCAAGTCAGTTCGCGGCAACGTTTGAAACCATTTTTCGCAGTACGGAGTACCACTGGGTTTTTCTCAAGCAAGTTGTTGGCAAGTTCAGTCACTTCGGCACGTAATTGCTCAAGTGGAACGCTTTTGTTAACTAAGCCCATATTTGCAGCTTCAACGCCTGAGAAGGTTTTTCCAGTCATGATGTAATACATCGAAGTACGGTGACCCACAGTATCAGCCATTGCTTTGCTTACAAGGTTACCTGGTGGAATACCCCAGTTGATTTCTGATAAACCAAAGGTTGCTTCATCTGCTGCAATGGCAAGATCACACGCCACTAGTGGAGAGAAACCGCCACCGAAACACCAACCGTTGACCATCGCAATCGTTGGTTTTGAATAGAAGCGAAGTAGGTGCCACTGCCAACGTGATGCATCACGGCGAATACGCTCTTGGAAGATTTCAGGTTGGTTATCGACTTCACGGAAATATTCCTTTAAGTCCATACCTGCTGTCCATGAATCACCTGCACCTGTTAATACTAATACGCGTGCTTCAGGGTCTAATTCTAAAGTTTCGAGTACATCAATCATTTCTTTGTTTAATGTTGGACTCATTGCATTTTTCTTTTCTGGGCGATTTAACGTGACCCATGCAATACCTGCATCTACTTGTACGTCAACGGTTTCCCAGCGGTTTTGATAAGACATGTGTTACTCCTTGATGTTTGATTTATGTCCTGATGAGATTAAAGATAATATCAGTTAAACTTACATTCAAGCCTTTTTTTGATTTTTTCACATATTTTTTATAAGACTATGTAAAACAATGTAATTTATATTTTGTTTGTAACTTTGTGAAAATATATATTGATTAAATTATAAGTTTAGGTGATATTTTTGCTGTTGCTAGGACGGAAGCAATACATAGGATATGTATAGATTAGAAATCTAAGAAAGGACAATAACGAATGGAAAATAGTGTAAGTAGCAAAGCCAAAGCTACGCTTACACTCGTATTATGTTTTGCAATTGCGGTGTTTGAAGGTTTCGACCTTCAATCGATGGGCGTTGCAGCACCACGTATGCGAGCGGAGTTTGGATTAGACAATGCGCAAATGGCATGGGCATTTAGTGCCGCAATTTTAGGGACCTTACCAGGTGCACTTCTTGGTGGGCGGTACGCCGATAAAATTGGACGTAAAGCAGTTCTGTTAATCAGTATTTTAATTTTTGGTATTATGTCGGTATTAACAGCATATGCAGCCGACTATACCTTGTTACTCATTATTCGTTTCTTGACCGGTCTAGGAATGGGTGGTGCATTGCCAATGATGATTATCATGGCATCGGAGGCTGTGTCGGAGAAACATAAAGGTATAGCTGTTAGTATTATGTACAGTGGTATTCCGTTTGGCGGAATGCTGACCTCATTTGTCGCAATGGCACTTGCAGGTGATGCACAGTGGCGTCATATCTTCTATGTTGGTGGTTTTGCACCTATTTTATTAATTCCCTTATTAATGAAATTCTTGCATGAATCGAAAGATTACTTGACGGCAGCGAAGCAAAAAACATCGACGCCATTCTTTGAAGTGCTGTTTGCCAAAGAACGTCGTTTTTCGACCATTCAAATTTGGATTAGTTTCTTCTTTACCCTCGTTGTTTTATATTTCCTCTTAAATTGGTTGCCACTATTGATGGGTGCACAAGGCTTAGGAAAAACAGAAGCAAACTATGTGCAAATTGGTTACAACGTTGGTGGTATTTTTGGTTCAATCTTAATGGGCTTCTTACTTGATAAGATTCGTATGAGTGTCGTCATTAAACTGATTTATGTTGGTATTTTGGTATCGCTGTGCTGTTTAGCGATTTCACCAACAGTGGCGCTACTTGTACTGTCTGCTGTGGGATGTGGTCTATTTATTGTGGGTGGTCAATCTGCATTATATGGCTTGGCTGCCATGTTCTATCCAACAGAAATGCGTGGTACCGGCGTCGGTGCAGCTGTCGCTGTTGGTCGAATTGGCTCATTTGCCGGCCCACTTTTTGCGGGCATGCTATTATCGTTTGGTTCAAGCTCAGCGATGGTGATTGGTGCAAGTATTCCACTAATTTTGATGGCGATGATCGCAGCATTATTATTGGTACGTAAATCAAAAGTTTCACGGCAGGTCCCTGTATTAAATACGTCAACTCAAACTCAGTAATGTGATGACTTAAGTATGGCCAATTTGGCCATACTTTTTAATGGTTAGAATTTAAGGTTGAATTAAGTATT
>JAHLFF010000059.1 GCA_018883945.1 Candidatus Acinetobacter avistercoris | reverse complement strand
TTCTTCTTGAGTAAGATGAGTATAGTTCATGATGCAACTTTGACTTTGGTCGGTCGGAAGCAAAATGCTATCTCATCTTGCTTCTTTCCAATAATTTAATCTCTGTTGCACTTCATTTAAGAATCTAAGTTTCTAATATTATGAGTAATATCTTTACTATCAATAGAAAAATTTAAAAACGATTGGTCTTGTAATAATGTGCTCATTTGCCAAAGTATTAATAGTCCGAAGCTAATTCCTACTAGACCTATGGCTAAATTATATTGGGTCTCCGCTCTAGTTTTTAAAAAAAACTTATCTTTTTTAAACCAAAAATAAATTATCAATATTAAATAAGGAGTTAACAATATTAAAGTTTTAAAACTATTTAATAAATATATATCTAATGTTGTAATGGATCCCGCTGACATATTGCACCCAATAAAAAAGCACCCAATCATAGGTGCTTTTTTATAACATATTTTTACAAAAATCAACCAAATCCGTAACCATCTGATTTACCCCAACCAATAATTTTTTTATTCAACATAACTATTACCTCTAGTAACTAAACGTATGAACACCTAAAATTTAGGGTTATTTATTATACTCATTATAAAAAGGTAGTCAACAATGACTAGCTTTAGATAAACAATAGCAAAACTTGCAAAATTACTCAAGTTAATACATAAAAAAATAAATATAAATTTCAATATCTTACAAAAAAACTTAAAAATAATTATATTTAAATAGAATATAAATTATTTATCAAAATAAAATATATGTCCAAAATTAGATAATTTAATGAAAAATCAATTCCCATTCAAATTATTACGCCACTGATCACCAAACAATTGACTCATCCGTTGCTCATCAAATCGGATCTGCAAGGGAGCGCCGCTGCGTATTCCTTCCAACGCTCTTTCACGATTAATCCCTAAAGGCTCAAGCATTCTAAACAATCCAGAATTCGGGTCAGAAGACTGTAAACCTGATGCGACAGCCAGCACATATTGCTGCTGTAAAGGTGACAATTGACTGAGATCAGGCAATCCCGTTTGAGGCTGAACATTCAATGCAGAGGGATTGCTATTAAACACGTTATTTTGAATATCCTGCTCTTGTTTAATGATCTGATGCTGTAAAGAACGGCGAACTTTATCATCTTCCTGAAAAGGTTGAACCGTCGTTAAAACCTCATTCCGCAATTCAGCATCTGCCATCACCTTAATGGTCGGGAGCGTGGCAACATCTTCTGCATAGGCATAAGAAAAACCACCACAGAACATCATACTGGCAATCAAACAAGCTTTGGTCGTATTCATAGCTATACCCTGAATTGAATCACACTAAAAAACGTGAATTTAGAACGCATTTTTAGCAAGAAAGATAAGAACTCATGTATAGGCTACAACGATCTTGTCTCTGATTCATCAAGCCTCAGATAGGCGGTAAAGCCATGAAAATCATTTTTTCACAAACTGAATATATTCATATTATTTTTTAAAGATTTAACGAAATGTGTCGTTTTAAGCTTAAATTGTTATCTTTTAATGCATCTGCACGTTAGCCTCTCGAATTGCTCAGCAACCCTCTACTCAAGCCACAAAGAATGGTTAGAGAAAAATATCCAATAAAGCGCACATTGAGCCAAGAAAACGAGTCGAAATGATCCATTTTCTCAGCAAAGCTTCGCTAAATTATTTGTCTTCTCCGCTCAGAACCTGTGCGTTCTGTTTTCTCATTTCATCAGTATTTGACTGTAATTTTAAAATGTCCTTATAAAGTGAATTAAACTGTTTCACTTGTTCATCTTTTAAAAATAAAAAGGTCTTCCCTTTCCTTTTCCATTCATGCGATTTGAGTAAAGCAAACATAGATTGCGCTTTTTGATAGATCTCTTGTTCTATCTTTAACAGATCATTTTCATCTTCCTGTTCACGACTATGAATCAGTTTTTCCTTCATTGACTGGCGCAGTGTTTTATTAATATTTAAAGCATCCACTTTGGTGACAGCGGCCGTATAGGTCTGCTGTTGTTTTGCTTGATATTCGGTCATGGCCTTTTGGACATCTATCAGCATTTTTTCAGTTTGTTGATAGCTATTTTTTTTATCTTGTTCAAAGCGTTCAGCACTTAAGAAATGATTCCATTGGGCTTGATCCAATTGACGTAAGTAATAATTTCGCGCTTCAATATTATCCACCCAATAGTTCAATATGAATTCTGACATGATTTTATAATCGCCTTGCAGACGAGAGTCAGGCACCTCAAAATCTAAAGGTTCTTTCCAATTTCGGGCTTGCACGTATAATTTTTCTATTTTTTCCGACATGACGATGTCAAACATTTGCCGGTTCGTTTCCGTTTGTTGTTTATTTTTTTGATAGAGAAAGTAGCCACCCAATGACAGCATTATCATCACAATCAGAATTAAGATACGGCGCATACACAGCTCCAAATTCAAAAAAACGTCGAATTATACCCACGTCATAGCTTTTGAGTTTATTGTTTAAATGTTTTTATCGAATAATATTTAAACAATATATAGCATATACATTTGAGATATATAATTTTTCATCTCCTTAAACGTATAACTTAAATTTCGCAGCAGGCTTTAAAACGCTCAACACAGCAGTTTTAAGGTGGATACGAAATGTCACCTCTAGTCGTCGCTTCAAACCGTTGTATACATAAATCGATCCTTTTCAAATTTAGATTCTTTCCCCTCTCTTTCTAATATCTTACTCATATTTCGCTCGTATCTTTATTTCTAGCCACTTCTTTGCTCGTTATTTCAAAAATCAGAATTAAGCGTTAACTTGACTAAATTTGCTCAGTTTCAGATCTAAAACAAAGTGTTTTATGTTTAGCGCTTTAATTTTTGAACATTCACCCGCACTATATATGTGATTAAAGTCTTTTAGAGAATGAACATGCGTGTTGATATTTGGTCTGATGTGGTTTGCCCGTTTTGCTATATTGGCAAAAAACGTTTAGAGAAAGCAGCAATCCAAGCTGGTATTGAACTTGAAGTTCATTGGCATAGTTATCAGTTAGATCCTAATGCTCCTCAACGTCAAGAAGTGTCGAATACTGAACGTCTTGCTACAAAATATAACCGCACTGTGACTGAAGTCGAAGAGATGCAACGTAATATTGCTCAAATGGCAAAAGACGAAGGCATCGAATTTAATTGGGAACAAGCCAACTCAGGTAATACTTTTAATGCTCATCGTATTATTCATTTGGCACAAAGTCAGGGTTTGGGCTCGGAAGCAAAAGAAGCCTTTTTCTTTAGCTACATGACTCAGGGTTTAGCCATTGGCGAACGTGAAACGCTGGAAGATGTTGCAGCGCGTATTGGGCTGAATCCAGTTGAAGTGGATAATGTTCTAGACTCTGAAGAATATTCAGAATTTGTTAAATTTGATGAAGAAGTCGCACGTGATCAACTCAAAGTCACTGGTGTACCGTTCTTTGTATTTGATCAACGCGTCGCTTTGGCGGGTGCTCAACCTGTGAATATTTTCAAAGAAGTGCTCGAAAAAGCATTGGAAAATAAACCAGATGTCGATCCAGCTGAGCAAGAGCAAACAGCTACAAACGATGAATCTAGCGAAGCGCCTGAAAAATAATGTAATAGCTCCGTCTATAAAACATTAAAAGTGTAAGTCAAAAAATCCTCTCATGAGGATTTTTTGATCACGCTTAAAAGATGAAGTTTGTTTAATACTTAATTTTAATCACTTAAATACAACCAGATAGCCCACAAAAATAATGAGAGGTTGCGATGAAAATATTTCAGTCGAAATTGTGTTGAATCATTTTAGCCTTGCATAATTTACATCCACACCACAACAACAAACAAACTGTTGCACCATTGAGGATGAATCTTTGTTTTCATATTCCTTTGACTGATCAGATCTAAGTTCGTCTAAGCTCAGATGTAAGTTCAGATCTAAGATTGTATGTAAGATCATATGCAAGTTGCATTTAAATCACTTTAGCTTAAATCAATTTAACGTAGAGGGAATTCAAATGACACATTCATCACATCCAACGCATCTTCATGATGAAACTCAAACGGGTT
>JAHLFF010000058.1 GCA_018883945.1 Candidatus Acinetobacter avistercoris | reverse complement strand
GGTATTCCATGCTCTGTTGTGCAAATTCTGACGCTCTTTTAAACCATTCGTGCCGCCGTTGACTATTTTACAAGCCTCATCAAAATTACCAAAATTGGCCTGTCTTGAGCACAAGTTAGATTGCCAAAACCATAGCGCCGTTTTTACTGCAAATTTAGGCTGTGTAATGAGTTCTGGATTTTTAATAAGCGTGTCGCCTTCACCAATACCGATACTGGCCAAAGTGTAATTTTTACGGCCTGTTAAATGAATTAAACCACCACCCCGATATTTATAACCATCACCATTGCGATTATTACCCATGCGCCCGCCGTATACCACATCAGCAATGGCTATAGATCCTTTTTTAGCAATTTGTTGCGCGTATGCCAGGCTAGGAAAGTATTTCATCTTGAATACTTCAACTAGACGAATGGCACTGTAATTCATGTTTTCACGTAATGCTGTAAAGCCACTAGATTCATGAATAATATTTGCAAGAAAGGCACACATATCCGCTTTGGTTTTGATATGAAATATTACTGCATATAAATTGATTTGTTCTGCAAAGCCTACGGCGCAATTCTTATAAATTCTCTTCAACAAAGCATCTGTGAGCGTTGGTACAGGGATTAAATGATTGAATGCAGATATTGAACCATTGCCAAAAATACCGTCTATTTCACCAAAATATACGCGTCTATCTGCAAGTATTTTTTGTATCTCACGTAAAGGTTGTTTTTGCCCTTTGTATTTACGCAATTCGAGAATGGACAAATAGGTCTGTGAACCTATTAGGCCATCAATTGAGCCTTTGTATAAGTTAATACTCTTTAAAATAGTCTGGATATCTTTTAATGCTTCTTTCATGGGTCACTTTTCCAATTAAATATCTTCAGGACATTTAAAAGGATTTCAAAACCGTAATTTATGCATATTCCTAAAACAAGAATCGCAATTAAAGTCAACGATATCTGTGCCTCATCAATGATGAATGTCGCGCCGATCAGAATAATGAAGATTGCTATCCAATTTCTTTTGCATGTACTTGTGTCGATTAATTTATTCGGCAAAGATAAAGCTAAAATCGATATAGCGACAAGCCCTAAACCTGTAAACATTGTCATAGTCATGGCTTAATTCTCCTGATCATCTTTATTACCCAAGCTTTGGGATATTCGCTTGAGATCTTCGTCACTTAAATTCAGTTTATTGCTTGTGAATTTAATTGCAAATGCATGAATTAAGTGAATGATTGCGGGGAAAACAAATGAGACACACGCTACCCAAATAATGATAGTAGGTGATATATCTTTTTTTGTTTCAATGTAATAGATGAATGCTAAAACGCCACCCGCAACGGATATAAGCACCTTGATCGGCTTAGGATATGGCCTTAATCCGTATCGCGGGGTCGGATAAAAGTATCCGACAATTGAACCAATGATTAAAAATATCAGGCTTAAAATTATCAACAATATATAGCTATAGCTTGCCACTATAAGGCGTAACCCATCGTTTGTTAGTAGGTCATGCGAATTGCTTGCAATGGCGTATTCCATTGCAAACGGAACGAATAAAATGATTATTCGCCCCGCTAAATCACATAAAGCCCCAATCTCTTTAATCATTATTAGTACTCATCTAGTCAATGGCTACTTCAGCAACGTAATCACATTTTTAAGCAGCTGAAGAACGCTCATCACTATTTGATCATCCTTTTCTATATGCGGCTTTTTGATATTCCAAGCGCCACAATCGTAGTAATCATGCATCAACCAGTGGGGCATTTTTAAAACTTGGTCGAATGAAACACCTGAATCAATGCTAAAGCTTTGTATTTGCTCTAGTTGCAATTGATAATATCTCTTTGCTGTATCCTTTGAACGCGGTAGAAGGTTGAAATCGAACGGGCGCGTCATCTGCACCTCTTAAATCAATTTTTTCTAAAACGATACCGCCATCGAATGCCATGTTTACTAAATGGTCCTGATTTATTTGTAATTCTGAATAAGCGGCCATCAAACTGTTAAATTCCATGACTTCTAGTTTTCGTAATTCATCCATGCGGTTTTTAATCATTTTCCCCGCAAAATCTAATGAAGTCGCGGCGTCAATAGGCGGTAATTGTTCACAGCCGATCGTTATTGCCATCGCACCTAAAATCCAGTCCTCAGTACCTTCGCAACCAATCTCTAAAGCGTGTGCCTCAATTCCAAGCAAATGACGAACACTCACGCCGTTTTCATCAAATATTCGATCTTTATTAAAATTATCTAAATCTTTGGATAGATATTGATTGATATCTAATGATTGATTTAAGTCATTGTGGTCACGTGTGATATCCAGATAAACCAATAAAGCTGCATATCGTTCTTCACACGTTAAAAGCATCGGATTTACTTCAGCACCCACGATCGTTGAAAGAATGCTAGACAATTGCTGTTGGTAATATCGCTTGTCAATTTTGGATAAAACTAAAATATCGCCGACTAATAAATTTTGAAAAGAATAGTCACGTTGTGCTATCGAGATAATCGGATACATTCAAGGCCTCATTAATAAATATTAGTGATATTTTCAGCGTCCCATGCGGTACGCGACAAGAAATTAATGGTGACTTGCAAACTCATTCGATTGCCTTCTGAATCCATAGGCACAACCAACGGTGCTGAAACTGATTGAATCAAAAAAGGTAAATAGCGTTTATTACCGTAATAAATACTGACAAAAGGCGGAACAAGTGAAGGGAATAGAGATTCAAGTGACTTACCTTCAGCGACACTGGCAACAATGCTGCCTTCTTCTAATTTTTTAGGTAATGACCACTGTTGCAGCAATCTAACTTGATCTTCTACTTCAGTTTTTGCGCTTTCCCAGGCTGAAAAAATAAGGGTCATTGATAGCTGTACGCTTGAACTGACAAAGATCTGAGTCGAATTAGTTTTCGTTAAATTACTTCGACCCTCAAGACTTCTTAATGAGTCTTGGCTATCACTAGACAATGAAACACCAAACACACTTGAGGCCACTGTTTCTAGTGTATTGATCCAATCACCTGACTGAAGCATTCCCATCAATGTCGGTAATCGATGCTCAGGATTGGAATTTTCGAACGGCGTTGAATATTGACTTTCAACGACCAATTCACCCTCTTGAGCAATGGCCACGATTTGCTCGTTCCCGATGCCTTTACCTTCTTTGTCACATAGACGAATACGCGCCTGGTATATATCGCTTAGCTTTCCGTTATTTGAACGATTCAAATATTGTGCGCTCGGCTGCGGCTTATTAATTACTTCAATTTGATTGGCCATAAAAAAGCCCTACTTTGTGGATAGGGCTATCATGGATGAATTATTTTAACTGTTATTTTCATATTCCAAATCAAATTTGAACAAATTATGCCACCTTTTAGCTACTTAGTTATCGCTTTTGAGATTCAATCAATTTATTAACATTTTTCATCAAGAATCTTTTTGGCACGACTTGTAGCTTCATGAAAATTGAATGTTTGATCAATCCAAAATACGTATGATTTTTTATCTTTAATAAATCGCTGCTTATAGTACTTAGATACTTTACCATGACTGTCCAATTCCGATGTAAACTTATCAACGTCTACAACATAAACCTGACTGTCCAGCACACCACCAATACAAATATTCACAACACAATCCACCAATTGAATTTGATAACAAATCATAACTTATATGTAACAAAAGCCCAAATCTGGACAGTAAAAAGGCCCACCTTTCAGTGGACCTCCCCTAACCATTTGCGCTGATTTGGGTTGTTGTTTTGCGGAAGCATTATACAAGAATTTAACACATGATAATTAACAAAATATATCAAAACCAACCAGTTTTAACCAAATCTAATTAAACCTACTTTATTGTTTAATTTCCGATTTAACCAATCTAAAAAGGATTTTTTATCCATAAAATCAGCAGCACAGCTAATAACTATATTATCAACATTTCCAAAACTGCCAATAACAGTATATGGTTCAATTACTTTAAATTTGGATGACGGTCCATTATGGAGTTCCCTTAAAAAATCAATGACCATAATACGATTAGTTTTTTTTAAAAATTCGGGCCTTGCTTTAACAAATTCGTAAATTTGAGCTATTAAAAAATAAGGTATTACTGAAGAACTCATAATTAAAATTTATATAAATACATGCACAAACATTAACACAATATCAATCAAAACATAAGCTTAAGATTTTTTAAAATTAAATTTGGCTATAATATGCATTTTTAGGCAGATCCTTCATGTTTAAAATTCAGAAATAGAATTTCCCCCATTGGGAAGTGGACAGAAGAAATTTAAACTAAAATCAAATATCCACATCTTAGCTTTCTCAAGAATAGAAACTATATTTTGAAACTACAAATTCGATAAATTAGTGGATTAACCATAATTAGCGTTTCCACCACTTGTCTATAAAAATGCTCATACGTTTTTCTAAAACCTACCTATCTAATAACTACTCAATATCAAAATAATGTTTTTGTGTAACTATTTTTATTTTTATCTCTTGATAACATTTATTCATTGGATCATCGGAATCTTTAGTTATTTTATCTAAAAAGTTATTTTCTTTTAATAATTTTGAATAAGTCTTATAGCCCATGATTAATCTTTTCGGATTGTTGGTTTTTTTAAATTCAACAATCTTATTGTTTAGTTCTTTTGCATTAATATTCATCTAGCTAACCTCAATTATTTTATTCAATATAACATTCATTTATTACAGTTTTTTTGCTAGTATTGAAAAATACTTAGGAAATAAGTGGTGGAAAAGCTAGTTTTAGCCGCCCTCACCAATGGATGGAATGCTCTATTTCTGATAGTTAAGTTCGAGTATCTTGTCGACAGGCCCAATAATGAGTTTATCATCATGCAAGGCGTTAAGTGGTTTATAGCATTACATGATGATATTCTCTCTGTCCTAAAAAAAATGAGGTGGAGTTATAATTCCACCACTTATCCCCTAGAACGATCCTTATCAATCTTCTTAACTAAATGTTCTTTTGATTTACACGCTTCGATAGATCTTCCACACTTTCAACACGCTCAGAATACCGATCCGTTAAATATGCGGATTGCCCTCTGGTTAAAAGCGTAAATTTATATAGCTCCTCCATCACATCCACAACTCTTGTGTAGTAAGAAGATGTCTTCATACGTCCATCTTCTTCAAACTCAAGAAAAGCTTTGGGAATAGACGACTGATTTGGAATGGTGATCATGCGCATCCAACGACCTAAAATACGCATCTGATTTAAGCTGTTAAATGACTGCGAGCCGCCACTGACCTGCATCAAAGCTAAAGTTTTTCCTTGCGTTGTACGAATCGCACCACCAGCCAGTGGAATCCAGTCAATTTGCGATTTAAAAATAGAGCTCATCGAACCATGTCGTTCAGGTGAACACCACACCATACCTTCCGCCCAAACTAATAAGTCATGCAACTCTTTAACTTTAGGATGTTCAGTATCTGCATCTTCAGGTAAAGGTAATCCTTTTGGATGGAATATTTTTACTTCAGCACCAAAATATTCCAAAATACGGCCTGCTTCTATCACTGCAAGTCTGCTGTATGAGCGCTCTCGGTTTGAGCCGTAAAGCAATAAAATACGCGGTGGGTGATCAATCGCTTTGGCTTGAACTTTGTCTAGTGTCGGTTGTTCCAGAAGATTTAAATCTATATTGGGGAGAGTCATACCGTTATACCTCTTTAAAAACTTTTTTTCTTAGCCACAGTGAAACACTAACCAAAGCAATGAGTACGGGAACTTCAACCAATGGCCCAATGACTGTTGTAAAAGCCACAGGTGATGCGAGCCCAAAGGTCGCAATAGCAACAGCTAAAGCCAATTCAAAATTATTCCCTGCTGCAGTAAACGAAATAGCAGCAGTTTTGGGATAGTCATTCCCCATCCACTTACTCATAAAGAAACTTATAAAAAACATCAGAACAAAGTAAATCGTCAAAGGAAGGGCTATTCTAAGTACATCGAGTGGCAAACTGACCACTTCACCACCCTTTAGGCTAAACATAGCCACGATGGTAAATAATAGAGCAAGCAGACTGAGCGGACTAATTTTAGGAATAAATTTGCTTTGATACCAAAGCAATCCCTTTTGTTTCACAAGAATAAAACGAGTTAAAAAACCCAGTAAAAAAGGAATCCCTAAATAAACCAGTACCGCATGGGTAATCGTCCAAAAGCTGACATTAATGATTTGTGCTTCTACACCAAAATAAGGTGGTAAGAAAGTCAAAAATAGCCAAGCATAGGTACTGAAGAACAAGATTTGGAAAATACTGTTAAATGCCACTAATCCGGCAACATACTGATTATCGCCACAGGCCAAGCCATTCCACACCAAAACCATTGCAATACATCGAGCCAATCCAATCAGGATGACACCAGTCATATATTCAGGATAGGACTGTAAAAAAATGATGGCTAAAGCAAACATTAAACACGGTGCAATCAGCCAGTTCTGAATCAAAGATAAGGTAAGTGTTCGTTTATCTTTAAACACTTTTGGCAAGGTCGCATAGTCCACTTTAGCCAATGGCGGATACATCATCAGAATCAAGCCAATCGCAATTGGGATATTGACTGAATCAATACTCATCTGGTCTAAAGCAACAGATGCTTGAGGAAAAAACACCCCAATCCCCACGCCCAACGCCATTGCAATGAAAATCCAGAGTGTTAAATTACGGTCTAAGAATGAAAGCTTTGAAGTAGACATAATCTCACTCAATATTTGAAATTTTATTGATTTCTGCAATCAGCTCTGAACGAGAAAACTTGTTTATACCCAATGCAAATAAAGCATCTAAGCGTTTATTGATGTGGTCAACAGTCACTAAAAAAGCCTCTAGCTTTTCTTCTTCAGGAAGGTCTAAGTGAGATGGATCAGATAAGCCCCAATGTGCCTTAATCGCTCCACCTAAATAAAGCGGACAAGCTTCTTGAGCAGCTTGATCACAGACTGTAATCACCACATCAGGTTGATACTGTTCACAGTCATCAATGGTCTTGCTTGATAACCCATCAGTAGATAAGCCTAAGTTGTGTAAAGTTTTAATGGTGAGTGGGTGAACCTGACCTGAAGGCTTACTGCCAGCACTGTAAGCTTTCCAACCCTCAGGCGCACGGCTATTGAATAACACTTCTGAAAGAATGCTGCGGCAACTGTTACCTGTACATAAAAATAAGAATTTCATTAGTATTACTCGCAATGCACTGAAATTGAAGAATGAACAAGAGGGTTGTTCATGATGTCGTCATTTTGATTTGAGATAATGTTTAAAACATCATTTGCCCATTCAGGAAGATTTGGATTTAAACGGTAATACACCCATTGCCCTTGTCTTTGATCAAGCAGAATGGAAAGATTTCGAAGTAAGGCCAAATGGCGAGAAATCTTAGGTTGATTAAGTTCCAACTGTTCTGTCAGTTCACACACACAAACACTTTGTTTGGCCATCACTAACTTCAAAATATCCAAACGAGTCGGGTCAGAAAGACACTTAAAGAAATCGGTTTGATTCATTTTATTATAACTCACTATATTTACTATTGCGAATATACGCATATCCATATATAAATGCAATATTGTTTTGCTCTGAGAAAAGTTATGTCACAAAAGATTGAGATTTATCATAACCCTGCCTGTGGAACCTCAAGAAATACGCTTGAACTTATTCGAAATACAGGGCAAGAACCTGAAGTGATTGAGTATCTGAAAACACCGCCTAGTAAAGAAGAGCTCATTACGTTAATTGATAAATCTGGGCTTTCAGTCCGTGAAGCTATTCGTAAAAATGTTGAACCTTATGAGAAATTGGAATTGGCGCAAGAAAATTGGACTGATGATCAGTTAATCGGTTTTATGCTTGAATATCCAATTCTAATTAATCGCCCATTTGTAGTAACTGATCTTGGTATTAAATTATGTCGGCCATCGGAGTTAGTACTGGATCTATTAAGTGCCCCTCAATTGAATGCATTTAGTAAAGAGGATGGCGAAGTCATCATTGATCAAGATGGCAATAGGATGAAGTGAATTTCACGTATTCAATATGTCTAGCTAGCATCATGGGCATGATATAATATTATTAAATAAGTTAGTAGAAATGGGATTTTCAATAATTCCATTTTGACCTTTATAAAATTTATTATGTTTACATTAGAAAAAATCAAAATAAGTAAAATAAATTAGCAGTATTTTTAACGCTTTTTTTATATCCACATTGCGGGCAAAATATAATCAACACGCTATTTAAAATACCCTCAGTTTTTAGTTGGCTTTAAATGTTAAGAATACTATCCCAATACGGAGGGTTTCCAATTTCATCCAATATAAAATCTAAAACTGTTCTCACCTTTTTTGAACGAATTCTGTTTTCAGGTGAGACTAAATGAATCCCAACAGTATAAGGGTCTACTGTGCAAAGCCATTTAGGGAGTAATTTAACCAATTTCTTGTCTTTAAAATAATCTTCTTCAAAAATCCATGTAGGGAATAATACAATCCCTCTACCTTCCAATGCTGCTGAAACCAGAACTTCAGCATTGTTACTTGTTAAAGGACCTTGGGGTTCTATTTCAAAAGGTTTTTCGAGTTCATCTTGGCGAAAGTACCATCTCTGACTACCCGAAACGCCTTTATAAACAAGGCATTGATGTTCCTTGATATCTTGAGGTTTTTCAGGTGTTCCGTAGCGCTCAAGGTACTCAGGGCTCGCACATAATACGTAAGTCTGATCACATATTTTTCTTGCGATCAGTGCTGAATCTCGTAGTGATCCAATCCGAATCGCAATATCGACACCTTCTTGGACAGGATCAATAAATGTATCTGTCAGGATTAATTCCACTGAAAGGTCGGGATAGATATCATGAAGTTGATTAACAATGCGCGATATATGTAATCGCCCTAGAGCAACTGCCGTATTAATACGTACCAATCCTTTCACATTTGAATTTTTCCCTGTGACCTCCTCGTTGGCAAAGTCCAACGTATCGAGTACCTCCTTGATTTGGATATGGTACTTCTCCCCAATTTCAGTCAGCCGAACAGACCGTGTATTACGAAAAAAAAGCTGCTGTCCAATGTCTTGTTCAAGTTTAGAAATAAACCGAGATACAGAAGAAGATGGAACTTGAAAATGTTTGGCTGTCGCTGAGAAGCTGCCAGTAGTCGCAACCATAGCAAAGTAACGTAATGCTTTTAACTGCATTTATATTTTTCCCCACAATATATCGAGTAAGACTATTGTTGCGATTATAGCAATTATGTTTTGAAAAAATGATCAATTGTAGCTTTCTAACAACCAAATATAATTCACGTCTCCTCTTACTAAGTAAGTAATGTATGAAACAGTTATGGATTTTACCATTGGTCTTTTTTGCTGGCATGGGGCTCTCTATTGAAGCTGGTTTGCTGGGACCATTGGGTGAAGAAATTGGGCATATTTGGGCCACATTAGGCATTTTTGCGTTAGGTTCCATTCTATTAACATTTGGTCTTATTTTTGGTCGTCCACGACTCTCTCTTATGTTCAAACAACCACGCTGGTTACTTGCAGGCGGCCTGTTGGGTCCAATATATGTCGTCTCTTTAACTGTAGCTACGCCCCTCATTGGCGTTGGTTTGACAATGGTAGGTATTTTATTTGGTCAAGTAGCGACCAGCCTAATTATTGATCATTGGGGCTTATTAGGAAGTAATAAACGAGCTGTAGACAAGTATCGTATCGGGGCACTCATTGCCATTTTAGCTGCATTGTGGCTTATTCAATAAGGAAGCTTTCCCCATGATTTATATGATGTTACTCGTTGTTATTTTTGGTGGAGCTGTCTTATGTGCCCAATCATCAATTAATGGTCGTCTAGGTTCAGAAGTAGGAGTATTAGAAAGTTCTTGGTTAACATTTGTGATGGGCACACTTGTTAGCTTCTTAATAGCATTCTTCTTTGAACCACATTATTCTTTAAATTTATTTACCGCTCCAAGATGGCAGCTAACTGGTGCATTTTTTGGTGTTGCCTATATGCTAATAGTTGTATTTGCTATGCCTAGACTTGGTGCTGCTGCAACCACTGTTGCTGTAATAAGTGGACAGTTAGTAATGAGTTTATTAATTGATCATTTTGGTTGGTTTAATAATGCTGTTATCACTATGGATGGATCGAGAGTTTCGGCTCTTTTACTATTAGCTCTGGCACTATTTTGTATTTATAAAAGCAATACCACAGCTACACTTAAAACAAATATTAATTAAACAAAGTTGGCATACTCCCACCACTTGAGCTAGGCGAAAGTGGTGGGAGTATGTCCCTGAATTAAACCGTTAGGCTTTTAACATCAAGTAATTCTTTAAATGCCTTTGTCAGTGATGTTATACAAGAAAAAAAATTACCCTAATTCTTTCTCGGCTCGGTCGGTTGCAATAAGTTGAATTAATGCCCCCAATGCTTCAGCATGAACGATATTTCCGCTTTTACGGAATGCCTTTTTAATATCATCCCTGGTGTAATCCATCTTTGCATCAAAGACGATAGATGGAATAAAACGTTCACCGCTTTTGATTGCAATATCTAAACGCTTACGGCCATGTATCACATAGTTTTTAGCACCAATCAGATAAACCACAATCGGCTCTTTGATCGATGCTTTAGCCTCTTTAGAGCCATCGCCTAACTGACTTACTTCTAGCTTGCTGATTGGTATCAAATCGTATGAGCCATCAATAGACCACGAATCCAACATGTTTTTTTGAACACTGTCGAGCATTGCAGTAGAGCCCGTAAATACACGGGTTTTGAAATCCTCAATGCTGAGTTCAATTATTCCGCCTTGGCCTTGAAAGTTTTCATCATAATGTGATCGATAGACTTGGTTCGCAATAACTTTAGAAACTGCACCTATGATGACTTTATGCTCGTCAAAATTACCATCAGCATCTAACTGATTAATAACGAATATACGGCCTTCATAGTCTTGAGATACGTTATGCATGATAAATACGTCTAACTCATCACCGTCCGCACCGAGTGTATTTTCAAAATAACCATAATGTGCAGTCATTGTCGTTTCCCAAGCTACACCCTTTTCATCAACGCCACGGCGGACACTTCCGATCGGATTTTCAATCGCAATTTGCATTCCCGCAATGACCACTTTTGCCGTTTTATAATCATTAGCAAGCAGCTGCTCTTGAGTTGGGGTTTCACCCTCATTTTGTCGGCTTGTATTTGAGCCGTTTGCTAGAGCATCAATAATCGTAATGGGTGATAAATCATTGATATTTTCTTGGTGATGTTCAATCGTTAAAATTACGTCATTCGGGCTTTGAGCAAAGCGTAGTTTGTTGCCTTCTATTTGAATGAATTGGTTCATGTCTGCAATCACCTGGTGAACGAATTGCCCCTTACTTGTAATCGTTTTCACATAAGCTTGATTTTGGTAGACCTCAACATCAAAGCCGCCTAGACCTTTATCTTTAATCAAGAAAGTAAACTGCTCGATTGACTGGCTATAAAAACCATCAATGGACTTGGCCCACCCAGACGCAAATAGAATATCTTCAATTGTGGCGATATCTCTAACATTCTGGCCATCATCTTCAATCAAGTTAATTGCCTGGTCTAATTCCACAATCAAATCAAGACCCGGCTGACCCAAACTATCCATTAATGAACCATCACTGAGTTTGGCGCTCACAATCTGGACCGCATCTAAAAATACTTTTGGAGTCGACACGCTGTTTAATAGCATCTTAGTTGATTCAACTGCACCTCTAAGATTTTCAATCGTAATTTCACCATTTTGAACAATGCGTTCGAACGGCGATAAACCTACTTCTGTTTTTGTGTCTTCAGCGGATTTAGCACCAGTAAGTAATGTTACGATTTCAGTAATGCGCTTAGATGCAATGATTTTATCGCGCCCTTTTAAGTCTTTCGCTTTCAATTGAGCAACTAGCTTAATACGCTCGTCTGAAAGTTTATTTTTTTGAATAGCTTTCATTTTTATTCCTTAAACTTCAAATGCGATTGCATAGTCGGCATAAGCATCAGATGCTTTTTCGAATAGCTCTTCTAGTGACGGGTCAAGATCTTCAGCCAGTTCAAGCAATTTTTCACTAAATTCTGGGGCTGACATATCCGCTTTTCCATCAATCACATCATTCAAAAACTTCGCTTTTTCAGTAATGGCAGCATCATTCGCTTCTGGCACGGTTTCAACGATGAACATATTTAAAACTTCGCCGTCATCATTGGCGCTATCAAGCATGGCATTGACAGTCATTTGATTGTTTTCTATACTGTCTGTACGCTGACAGTTTGCGATACGGGTCTGCTCCCTCTGATTAACATCAGTTATGGCATCCGTCATTGGAAAAACTGTTGCACTAAGCCCGTCTAATAGCGGGCTTTTTGCATTTTGAACGATAGACTTTTGAATCGTATGGTCATAGTGATAATTGCCTTTATCATCTTCTCGAATTACAAATAATACTTGGAGTGATTCATCCTCAAGCAATAGATTTGATTTCACAGAATGATACGCTTTGATATTTGACTCATCCGCACCCGCATAACTTGGATTAGACTCTACAAATTGAGCCGATGCCAATAGCTCTTGTAATTTTGCCACTGCTTTAAGTTTTCGTGTATCTGCGCTATTGCTTAGAATCTTTTTAATACCGCTGTTTCTAATTTGCACGTCACGACCTAAAGCGGGACAAGGATATGATTTACCGACCATTTCCTTCATGACTACTTGTACTGCTTTACGCAATTCTTTTTGTTCTTCAGGTAGATTAAATTCACCAAATTCATCACCAGTTAATACAGTGACCTTCTCATCAAATTCAACAAGTTTTTGGGCGATTTTATTTATATCAGCACGCGTATCAATCTCTGCTAATCTATTAATCTCACCACCTGAACTTAATCCCAACGTCCATATACCATTCGCAGTCTCATCAATAAAAGTGGAAATTGCCAAATGTGCGTCGTTTTTTGTGAGTAAGTTATGTGTGTGTTCGCCTTGTTTAGCCAAGGTATCAGTGGTGAAGTCGTGATTTGAGATTAAAAGCTCGTTTAAATCAGTCGCTTTTTGCATAATCGCTTGTCTATTGTTCATTTGAACACTTTGTTCATTTTGTTCGAGTGATTCTTTTAAATCATTATGAAACTGCTCTGCACCTTCAGCTGACAAATCAACTTGATCAGCTTTACCCACTTCAGTTTGGTTTTGCTTACGCACAGTTTCATTATCAATAATCTGCTGCAAACGTAATATTTCTTTATCTAAATAACGCAATCCTGACTGTTCCGCCTCGACTTGGTCCACCAACTCATTTAAAAATAATTCTTCTTTTTGGCGGACCGCTTGAGCACGTTTAAAGCGATCATGATTCTTGGCCAACAATTTAATAATGCGACCCGCAATCACTGGATATTTTTTAGATTCAACTGCACGTGGCTGAAGCGTTGCTGTTACATCGCGCTTGTTGAGCATCCATTTCCATGAAGTTAAAACATCAGTACTCAATAGTTTTGACGGCGTTATATCTGGGTTATTGAAAAGCACTGTGATTGTCTGCGTGTCGCTCATTTCAAAGATTGTGCCGATGTTTACTACCCCATTACGTTTAAAGGGCTCTATCGGCGTTACAGACTTCACGAATAGGTCTTCATTGTCATAAATCTTTAAAGCTTCAGCGACTTTGAGCATGACATTGTCAAACTTATTATATTGAGTAATCATTGCGTCCAACATTCCGCCGAACTCGCAAGTTTCATCAATCAAAATTGCAGCAATATCACGCGGGCTCACACGTGTAAGCAAGTCGCCTTGAGTGTCGCAACATGCCATGTCATACATCACGCCAGAAATATGACCGCCGTGTGATAATAGTTTATTGTTTTCATCCCATTGAACAGTTTGAACGGTTGTCATTGAGTCTAATAACATTGCATCAGAATCAAGTACAAACGGCGTGTTGCTTGGCAAACTTGTACTATCTAAGAATGTTTTCATTGCATTGTCAGTCATTGACACGACATTACGAACTTGGCCTTTCACCATCACTGGCAAGTACTTGTGACAAAGTCGTTCGGCTTGACTCAAGCTAACCGCGCCTTTAACCGCAATATGATCTAAAAGCACTTTAGTACTATCGATCACATTGACGATATGCCATGGGTCATCTGAGGTCACGCCATCACATAGGATTGCAGGGATTGAACGTGCTTTTCCTGTGATATTTCCGATATTGACTTCGCAGGCATCAAGCATCGCGCCTTTGGGTGTAACAATTTTAATTGTTTGCCCTCTTGTAAATTGGGCTTTAAACAAATGGTCTAATGACATGGGGGTAACGCCTTTATTCAGCTATTTTTAATATTGTGACTGAAATAAAAAGGCGCTTTTTTCGTTATTCCATAAACTCACGCATAACAACAAGTGTCATTGGAATTTGTAGCACTTCACTTATGCCATTGCTGTTGAGTGAGTCAATCATAGAGGCAGACGGCGCAACGAGATATGTACGTTCAATAGGCTTACTTTCTAAGCCGAAATCTTTAGAAAACAAACCCACAGTAACCCGACCCACATAGCTTGCGGGAGGGTTGATACTCCCGTCCTCATTGATCATTTTTGAAAGCCAAGCAAGCAAACTATTGGCAACAACACCTTCGCCAGTCTCAAGCATATTAATCTGAAGTTCTGGCAAATTAATCCCTGTAAAATTGTTGATCTGCACCGTTCCCGCTTGGACCATTTCAAAATTTGCATTAATTAATGGAATATTGGTTTCGGTTGCCAGGTACATATAAATGGAATCGGCAAATAATGGAATACTGGCCAGATTGCCGTTTTTATAGGATTCAAACATCACGTAGTAATTGGCTGTTAAGATCTGGCCCAATTCGTAAATATTATTTTGAATCTGTTTGAACTCTGCCGCCGTGTGGCCAAACCATCGCTTTTGTTGCAGCGCCGTACTTTGTAAAGGCGCTAAGGCATTTCCATTCTTCGCATTATCGACCAGGCTATTCACCTGTTGCTTTAAATTTTGGGCCTTTGACAATAAGCCATCGGCCTGTTTTCTCACATCGACAATAAAGTTTTGAGCCTGGCTTACTTGATTTTTTAACTCATTGCCTTTCACCACAATTTCGTTAATTTTTCCGATATCAAATGCCATATTTATTCACCCCCCGTACCGTCATCCGTTACTTCAGCTTGAGCCTGACTAGATAAAGATTTCGCAATTTTAACGGCTTGCACGTCATCCATACCCAGAACATCAGTTAAGAAAATAATATTCGACTGCTCATCTAGGTTTAATTCTTTCAAGGCTAAAATCGCACTAGCTGTAATCGCAAGTGTATTGGCACGTGTGTTTTTGTTATTTAGGGCTTCTGTGGCTGAAGCAGAAATATCGCTGTAAAACTCGATTTTAAAAGGCAAGTCACCGCGTTTAAAAACATGGCCATGCTTATATGCAAAATGCATTAAACATAGGTCAATTAAGGGTTCTGTAATTGCTTGACGAATTAATGCGCTTTGCTGTGCTACTTGAGCCGATGTATGAAAAGCACCACCATCGCCTAAGCCACCGCTAATCATTTCCATCCATCCCAGTAATGACAAATCAAGACCCAATGCACCAACACCACGTTTTAAATGCGTCATGGCCAATTCAAGCGAAATAGGCGCTGTACGCGTTGTTAAATCACCAATCGGGTTAAGGACTTGTTTGTCTCCCCAAGTCGGCAAGAATGTCCAGTTTGTTGTATAAAGTGCTTCACCGCCCTGTAGTGAACTTTTAATTTTATCTTGAAGAGTTAATAACGCCGTTTTTAGACCGCTTTTATATTTCTCGCGTGATGCCTCAGGCATTGCCGACATATCAAGTGACATGAACTGATTATTGACGCTGTCTGCAATTTGTTGGCTATTCAATGCAGTAAACATCAATACCCAGTCTTTCCACGCGGGGGCAACGGCTTGCAAGAATGAACCGCCGACTTGAGACGGTATAATAGGTGCTTCATTGGGGTTATCTTCACTCAATAACTGACGATGTAAAACATGATCGATACGGAATTGCGGCAACGGCGTAACCCGTGGCATTTTCATTCGTATCAATTGATGATTATGTAATTTTGTAATATGTCGAATCTCAAAATCATTGATTTCAAGGGCGTGATATCCGACTGTACGACCCGCTTGTTCAAAAGCCTGAATTAACGGCGGATCAACGGTTTCATTGCAAATTGCATGTGTAATACCTTTGCCGTGCATCGGATAGACACGCGCATAACCATCGCCGTAACCAATGCCATTACGGGTCAATACAAAAATCATATCGTTAATAACGGATTGTAAGTGTTCGGATTCTTTTTCTACGAGTGTTCTAAGCTCTTTAGCCCGTTGGCCACCAACCAGTAACTTATCAGCGGGTCGAATAAATACCACTTCACCCCGTGATTCATGGCCACCAAGTGATGCTGTTGCCAATAAATTTAAAGCCGCGTGAATGGTCGGATCTTGCATCATCATTTTGTATTCGGTGTATATCGATTTACGATCACGCCTTTTAAGCTCTTTTCCGTAATAAACACCAAGTGAGTAGGGCTCATAGGCTTCATAAACATTACTTACATTTTGAATACTGGCTGTCGGAGCGGCGCTTTGTTCAATACGCTGCTCTGACCACACATTTGATAGGTATTTTCCGACCTTGCTCATTTAAAAAGCCCAATTATCATAATAACTAGGCTCTATTCTCAGGTTTTAAATTGACGTACTTTTTCGATATTCCAATGATTAAGAAACGGGCCCAGAATCATCAGTACCCGACCTAACATTTTTATGGCCATGGAATAGAAATGGTTTTCCTTCAATCGTTGTTAGACCGACTAAATCACTCACACCTTGCACCGTACTATCACCTTGTGTAATTGAGTTTCCTATGATGATTACCTGGTTCGCCTCAAGAACTATTCTTGATGATTTTAAGTGAATGGTTTCTACAGCATTAAGATTGATATTAGCTCTGGCCAGAAGTTCAATATTTTCTTGTCTAATACGGCGATGATCAATTGTTGTATTAATGCCGTGTGAGCTATATGACCACACCACGGGGCTAGACGGGTCGCCTTGCTCGAAAAAAATATAGCAATCTGCACCATGTAATATTTCGATTTCTGTATCACGATCATCTTGGCCAATGGCATACGCTAAGGTTGCTGTAATCCCGTCATCAATCCCGTCTGTCACAGTTGGTATCGATACTTTCACCGTTCTAGCATTGGGGTTATAACTAACAATCTTCGCTCTAAAAAAGCCCAAATAAGTTTTGCTCATGCCTTCACGACCTCTGCAAGCCAAAATTTTGAAGCGGATACAGTGACACCACCCATGGCACCCGTATCTAATCGATGAGCCACGGTTAAAATCACATATTTTTTTGAATCAATTAAAATTAAATCACCCGCAATAAATTGAGGCGAATATGAGCGAACCGTAGTACCTCGGACCACTAAAACAGTACTTAGATTTTTGAGTCGTCTTGCATCTAAATTGGGATAAAACGCCGTAGTCGTCCCAGTACTCAAGCTGCCCTCAATGGTTACACCGTCTGCATTTATTGTCTGGTATGTGGGGATCTTTTGATTAAGTGTGGTCTGGTTTTGAATCCATTGAATTGAGTTCTTATCAAACTCGCCTTTAACATCCTGACTCATAATCTGAGACAAACGCATGACAATAATTTTGCCGCCTATCGTGCAATAAATGACGCTTGCCTCTTCAGCACACTTTCTCGCAATTTCATAAGTAGGCGTTGCACCCAACGGGCAAAAATAAAGCATCAATGGCACATCAGATTGAACTCGTAACTTATTACCACTGGCGCGCAATGCAGAACCAACACTTGTATTTTCAAGATGAATGGCTCTTTTTAATGGCTTAATCAATGACTCACATCCGCTTATGATAGCGATGTAAGCGCCGATCGTTATACTTTCATCATCCTTAATAATTCCAGTTTGGTTGATCACCCGCTTGACGATGATCAGGTCCAAATAATTGTCACCAACACGAATAATGCTGTTGTCTTGCAATAATGCGTCCATTTCAGCCGTTAATTTGACTTGAAACTCAAGCGTGGCGGGAATAGGCGTACAATCAAAACGCAACACCCCACTGATAAATCGATCAGTCGGGATTGTTTGACCATTGCTTAGCATTATTCGCATGAATGTATCCTTTAAAACGTGAACGGCGGTTCGATATAAGCTTCTTTTTTCATTTCAGCTTTTGCATTGATATAGTTCTGTGAGGCTTCGCTTACGGATAAACCAAAACGTTCACCACCCAATGATCCTGTGCCCTCTACACGTTGTGCCTGAATGAGCTCACAATGCGCACGAACTAACGTTTCAAGTACTGACCAATCGTTAAAAGATATGATTTGTGTTGCATCCGCCGTAGTCTCTAGTTTTTGTTCCTGGACGTAGGATGTGGCCCACCCAGAATAGAGAATAAAGTCGGTGCAAAGCGCTATCTCAATGTCCACTTCAGTTAATGAATATCCAGATATGGCGTATTCATTCGCAAGCAACTGGGACAATGTGGCAATTGTCCCTAACACACCGTCTTGATGTTCACCCTGGTCATCCGTAGGCTTCATTATCATTAAACGAGATCCTTGATTGCTCGGACTAATGTATTGCCCGCATAAACCATGTTTAAGATGCTTTGCGCTTTGTCATATAC
>JAHLFF010000057.1 GCA_018883945.1 Candidatus Acinetobacter avistercoris | reverse complement strand
GCAAACGCATTTGTATCTCGTACATCCCAGATAATTGAATTTTCTGGAAACTCAAATGTAGTAATATCTTGTTTACGGATCATTACGCACTCCTTTGATGTAAACAGCACTTGGCAAATGAAGAAAACATCCCTAGCATCTCAGATATTCTTTCCACTTGTAAAGGTCTAAAATATGCCATCTTTCGATATTGTTTCAGAATTAGAGATTTTTGAAGTAAATCATGCAGTTCAAAACACTGAAAAGGAGATCGCAACACGATTTGATTTCCGTGGACATGATGTAAAAATTGAATTGAGTGAAAAAAACAAAGAAATTAAAATCACAACGGAAAGTGATTTCCAATGTGAACAAGTTTACAGCATGCTGGAAAATCACTTTTTTAAACGTAAAGTCGATATTCAAGCCCTCGATCCGCAAAAGATGACGGCTTCGGGTAAAAACGTGATTCAAGTGATCAAATTAAAAGATGGACTTGACTCTGATACCGCAAAAAAAATTAATAAAGCCATTAAAGAAAGCGGCATCAAAGCGCAATCTTCTATCCAAGGTGATAAGATTCGTATCACCGATAAAAAGCGCGATACATTACAACAAGTTATGGCTTTTTTAAAAGAACAACAATTTGGTGTTCCACTACAATTTAACAACTTTAAGGACTAATTGTTCTTAATACTCAACATAGGAATGGATTATGGCTCAAGGCAATCGTTTATCTAAACTGGTTAAAGCAACGTCTAAATTTCCGCAAGGAATTCGTAGCACCTTATGGAGTAAAGCTTTCGGCCGTGTCGTTCCTATGGTGGGTTCTGCTAAAATTCGCTATTTAGAAGTCACACATTCCAAAGTTGTTGTCAAAATAGAAAACCATAAAGCCATGCAAAACCATATTGGTCAGCTTCATGCGTGTGCAATGGCACTTATTGCAGAAACAGCCACTGGATTTGTTACCGGTATGAATGTTCCTGACAGCTCTATCGTTTTAATCAAAAGCTTAAAAGTTGATTTTAAGCGTCCAAGTAAGGGCGCCATGACTGCAACGGCAACCATTAGTTCAGAACAGCAAAAACAAATGCAAGAGTCTGAAAAAGGCGAAACATTGGTACAAGTCATCGTTTCGGATGAATCAGGTGAAGAACCCGTGCAATGTGAAATGCTCTGGGCTTGGGTGTCTAAGTCCTACCTGAAAAATAAATAATTGTAAATAAAACTTACTTTTAGGTAAGTGCAATGGTTACTTTATTCTGACTAAGCATGCACAAATTCACGCTATTTAAACTTTCATTCATTGCTCAATATAGTTTGTACAATTCAAATACGACTGAGCAATGTGATGAAAAAAATAATTTTAGCGAGCGTTTTACTCTTGAGTTTCCCTGCGCTCACTATGACGCAGGCAGCTGAAAATAAACGTGTCAGTGTCGCTGATCAAAATCAACAAACAGAGATAAATAAAACAGAGATAAATAAAAAAATTGTCACTGATTTTTATGAAGGTGTATTTCTTAAACATCAAGTGAAAGAATATGCTGACCGCTATATTGGTAGTCAGTACATTCAACATAATCCACATGTGCCTGATGGAAAAGAACCTTTTGTAAATTATTTTACTCAGTATTTTAAAGAAAAACCGCAAGCGAAGAACTCCATTAAACGGGTGATCGCTGATGGTGATCTTGTCGTACTGCATGTGCACTCAGTGCAAAACAATCAAGATCTAGGTGAAGCTATTGTTGATATTTTCCGAGTAGAAAATGGAAAAATTGTCGAACATTGGGATGTGATCCAACCGATCACAATATCAAGTGCAAATACCAACACCATGTTTTAAAAAACTTAAAAAGTCCTTAAAAAGCAATTAACAAAAAAAAATCCCAAAGTTCTTGGGATTTTTTTTATTTAAAGGACCTAAGCCTCTAAAAATTTTTGCTTAATCTCTTCAGGGATTTGACGTTTTGCACCTTTCACATCCACTGCAACAAATGTAAAGACACCTTCAGTGACTCGCTTTGCAGGGCGTGAACTATCATGACTGTCCCATACCTCAATTTGCATTTGAATTGAGGTATTACCCAATTTTAAAATTTTGGTATAACAGCTAATGACATCCCCGACTTTGACTGGCACCAAAAACGTCATTTGATTAATTGAAATGGTTGCACAGCGTCCTTGGGTATAACGCTCTGCATGAATTGCACCAGCCAAATCCATTTGTGAGACAATCCAACCACCAAAAACATCCCCACTCCAGTTTGTATCAGCAGGCATAGCAATGGTTTGAAGGGATAAAGTACCTTCTGGTTTTACGAGAGAATCTGACACGTTTACTCCAAATATTGGCGATTATGAATGAGCAGCTAATTGCTGATCCAACCATTCTTGCAATTGATTAGCACGAAGTGCGCCGCTTATTCTAGCAATTTCAGTGGTTTTATTCATTAAAACCAAAGTAGGAATACTACGTACATTAAATGCACCACTCAATCTTGGATTTGCTTCTGTATCTATTTTTGCAAAAACTACTTTAGGATTTGTTTTTGCCACTTCGGCAAAATGAGGTGCCATCATTTTACAAGGACCACACCATTCAGCCCACAAATCAACCAAAATTGGTAAATCACTGTTCGAAACGAAGTGACTAAAATTTTGTTCATTCAACTCAATTGGCTTCAGTGGAACTAAAGATTGATGACATTGACCACAAGCAGGTTGAACATCTAACTTTTCTTCTGGTACTCGATTTTTTGCACCACATTCAGGACATACAATAATCATAGATCAATACCTATCTGTTGATTTAAGAATTCTAATTGAGTTGCGAGCGCTTTTTCCAACCAAAGTCCATGATAAATGTCAAAATGTTCCATTTCCCATTCATGATATTGTACATATGGTGCAATATTGGTCGCTGCCTGCCGACTTACCGCAATTGGCGTCAATTGATCTTTCTTTGCCGCAATCATCAAAACTTGAATATTAATACTCCGCACGGATGTAATCGGACGGAAACGAATTAAGTGAAATAACGCTCTTGCAGGTACTTCTCCACTCCAAAAATAATCAGGATTTACAATCGACATAAATCCCTGATAACTGTCTGAAGTCGGGAAAAAACTTAATGCATAAGGATGTACAACGGGTAAAGTTTTGGCTTCGAAACCAACTTTAGACGCCATGTAATCTTGACTCGATAATTTCAGCGCCTTAGGTAACTGTTGCATGGGATAACATTTCGCTGATTCTGCTCCATCTACAAATGGAATTTGCACCATGACAGCTTGGATATTTTTGAGTTCTGATGCAAGTTCGAGCACATAACCTCCACTTAAACCTGTTCCCCATAAAACTATCCGATGTTGATCTAAGTAATTGAGTTTAGAAACATGTGAGATCATCGTATACCAATCTTCTAATTGGTGTTTGATTGAAACCAACTCTCGGGGATGGCCTGTGCTTCCTCCCCAAAATCGGTAATCAAATAAGATGACTGCATAACCAGCTTGAGCAAAACGTTGGGCATAGCGAACTAACTTGAAATGACGCAGCGCTGCAAAGCCATGCGCCATAACAATCACCGCAGGTTTTTTTATATTTTTAGGCTGATAAATATCAGCAGCAATCAAATCCTTGCCACTTTGTACATACAGCGGTTCAACTGTATATGCGTACATACACGCTCCATTCTATTTGTTTCATCATATTCGTTTATTGAGTCATTTTTTTTGAAATATTGTGTCTAACTCAACGTAAACCCAAGTGAGATGGTATGATATTAACATAATCGTTTTAAAAATTTTTGGGAGTGGCATATGAGCGAGAATGTTGGCTTTGCAGGTCAAATTAGTCCTGAACACTTAACTCAAGTTGTCGAAAAAGGCTTTAAATCCGTAATTAATAACCGTCCAGATATGGAAGGTGGTTCTGACCAACCGACGAGTGCGAAAATTGAAGAAGAAGCGCGTGTTCAAGGTTTGGATTATGTGTATCAACCTGTAGTTGCAGGTCAAATTACTGAATTAGACGTTCGCACATTCGCAAATCATTATAATGAGTTACCAAAACCAATTTTAATGTTCTGTCGCACGGGTAATCGCTCCAACAACCTTTATCAACTTGCAAAACAAATGGATCTTTTGGATGACTAAGCATTTAATCCAATTATTTTTTTCATTGGTTTTATTCACATCAGCGTCAATGTGCATGGCTGATGTTCCATTAAGTGCAGCCTTAAATGAAAACATCAGTGTGACTGGACAAATGACCACAGACAAATTTAAAGCCTTGATGCAACAAGGTTTTAAATCCGTGATTGTAAATCGACCAGATCATGAGCAAGGTAATCTAACTTCAGCCAATGAATTGCGCGGTATAGCAGAAAAATCACGCATCAGTTTAATTTACCAACCTGTTAACTCTGGTCAAATCTCTGAAACGGATGTTCAGGAGTTTGCTAAATATTACAACAGTCTACCGAAACCTATACTCTTGGTATGCAAATCTGGTAGTCGTTCAACGGTATTATTTAATCAGGCAAAATCTGCGGGATTATTAAATGAATAAAATTTTATGGGTATTCGTGTGTGCCCTTTTGATCACGAGCTGTACATCAATGAACGTCAGACCGACTGTTGGTGTGAGTGTAGGTTCAACGATATAACGATATATCGTCATCGAAACCTAAATAGGCGCTTTTTGCGCCTTTTTTTGTGTGCTATCTTTACAGAATATTAATAATATTTTACACAAGTGATAATTTTAGGATTTATTTCATGAAAATGTTAAAAGGGACGTTTGCGCTGGCATTTATGGGTTTATTAACTGCCTGCGGGGGGGGATGGTTATTATGGACAAGATCAAACACCACCAGTCACAGAAACACCTGAAGAATCGACTACGCCAGTAGATCCTCAAGCGACGCTCGCTGCACTCAAAAAAGAAGGGAAATATTTGTTCGGACAAACAGATGTTAATGCAATGGGTTATATAGATCATGCACTTGACACCTATACGCAAGGAATTTTAAAACTTACGCAAGATCTCCGTTCAATCGACTTAAGTAACCAGACCAATAACAGAAAAGCAAGATGCTTCCCAATGAGTTCTGTTGATACACGTGCATGTTATGTCTTTAATGGTAATGAAATTAAAGCTCTTCTTGGCGATCAATATACCACATGGGATTTTGACATTAGCAATGAAGATGTTCGTAATATTCGCCTCAAAACAGCTGATGTATCACCGAGTGTTGAAGATTATATCGGTCAAACCACTATTTACATCTTTGAAAATGAAAATCCACAGAAAAATTTTCAAGATATAACCATCAAGGGCTCTTTTTCATATCCATTTGCTCAAAGCATGGGTTTACAAAAACGTTTTATTCTCATCAATGCTGAAACCAGTGATTTTAATTTACCTGGAGTAAATAATGAAGATCAGATTGGTGCACTGAGTATTTATAAAGTACCTGGAACAATTGACTTCTATGTGACAGAAGCGGGTTCTGGCTTTAATACATTAATCAATGACAATACCAACGTATCCTTTGCCGAACCTGTTAACTTTCGTATAAATTCAGAACTGGGTGTTGCTCCAAGCACCTATCAAATTGATCAAAATGGTATTCAGTCCCTCAATCTCCCCGATGTTGAAATTGAAGGTACACGTGTCGAGCACACACCACCAACACTGAATGATCAGAAATTTATAGGTAAAATTTATTTGGAAGGGAAAAATATTTTTAATTTTAAAGATGCTGGAAATGGCAGCACATTAAAGTTTGATCACATTTTCAATACTGTAAATTATAAGGGTCAATCTACAATTAAAATCAATCAAGTTGAAACTCGTTTAGATGCGCCAAACAACCTTAGATATTAAATGTAAGGAATTGAAAAAAAACCTTCATTCATGAAGGTTTTTTTATATATTGGATAAAATAGTCTGATTTATTCAATATGTACGACATCATTATTATTGGTGCAGGCTCTGCCGGCATTTCCGCATATAAAGAAGCAATTAAACACACACAAAATATTTTAATCGTCAATGATGGTCCTTGGGATACAACCTGTGCACGTGTCGGCTGCATGCCCAGCAAGGTTCTTATTTCTTCCGCAAATCGAATGTATGACATTCAACATACTGAAGGTCTTGGCCTAAGCGTTAAAAGTGAAATCGATACATCTCAAGTGATGGTACATGTTCAAAAATTGAGAGATCGATTTACCGCAGCCACGGTTAAAGATGTAAATAATTGGCCCACTGAACACAAAATTTCAGGTAAAGCTTCTTTTGAAAATAAAAACACCATTGTCGTCAATGGAATTAAGTATCAGTCTAAATCGTTTATTATCGCTGTGGGATCTACACCGACTTATGACCAAGCATGGAAAGATGAACTAGGTGATCGTTTAATTACCTCTGATCAAATTTTCGAGTTAGAAACCTTACCAGCATCAATTGGAGTAGTTGGCAGTGGTGTGATCGCTATTGAACTGGCTCAGGCTATGCATCACTTGGGCGTTAAAACAACGGTATTTGCGCGTAGTCGAAAAGTTGGCGCATTAAGTAGCCCTTCTTTGCAAGAACTCGCGCAGAATATTCTAAGCAAAGAGTTAACAATAAAATTTGAAGTCCTTCCTGAACAAGTCCAAAAGACTAAAGATGGACTAACTATTCAATATATAGAAAATCAGGAAAAATGTAGCATCGAGGTTGAATATTTATTGGTGGCAACAGGGCGTCGTAGCCATTTAGATACGCTTAATTTATCCAATGTATCGGAATCATTTAGTGATTTGAAAAACTTAGCTGTCGATACTCATACAAAACAACTTGCTGATCTTCCAATTTTTATCATTGGCGATGCATTTACATCAACACCGCTTCAACATGAGGCATCTCATGAAGGACGAGGGGCTGTTCATAATTGCTTAAATTATCCTCAACTGCGTAATTTAAAAACATTAACGCCAATTGGTATTGTTTTTAGCTCGCCAGAAATGGCTTCTGTAGGTCAAAATCACAAACAACTTAAACAAAGCAATATCGACTTTGTGACTGGTTTTGTTTCTTATGAAAAACAAGGTCGTGCTTTAGTTTTGGCTAAAAATAAAGGCGCTGTTGAAGTTTATATTGATCGGAAAACACGTCGAATTTTAGGTGCTGAATTATTTGTAGCTTCAGCAGAACATATGGCTCATTTGTTGGCTTTAGCCATTAGCCAAGAATGCACTTTAGATGATCTGCTTGATCAGCCTTTTTACCACCCCACACTTGAAGAAGGCTTAAGAACAGCGCTTAAACATGCAAGACGGCAGCTTGAGACCAAGAAATAACCAAGCTGAAAATTAAAAGTTAAACTTTTTAATGCGAATAAATAGAATCCCGATTTTTCGGGATTTTTTTATTTGTTCTGGTTCATCTGGATTCTTTGGAAAATATTCATCTAAATGCTCAATCTTAGATTTTCAGATCAATCAAAAGAGTAATTCAAAATTAAAATCAGTTTTAAATTCATTTTAATAGTTTTATTTTTATTTTCCCCATAAAAAAACACCCCCTTCGTTAGAAGGGGGTGTTTTAGAATTAATGAGCTGGCGATGACTTACTCTCACATGGGTAACCCCACACTACCATCAGCGCGAAGAGGTTTCACTTCTGAGTTCGGGAAGGGATC
>JAHLFF010000056.1 GCA_018883945.1 Candidatus Acinetobacter avistercoris | reverse complement strand
TTCAGGTGATGCACGATGCCCTGAAAAAGCATTATGGCAAGCAGCCGATTTTCTATATTTCTAAAGCTTTTTATAATATTGTACTGGTAGGAAATTTTCCCGACGTACCGCTCTGGGTACGTGAATACAAGGGTCTGCCTGATTTAAAAGATCAGCCAGCGTGGCTATTTTGGCAACATACCAGTCAGGGGAAAATTCCCGGTATTACCACACCGGTAGACCTGAATGTTTTTTATGGCTCAGAACAGCAATGGCTGGATTTTCTCAAAAAGAATGCGATTGTAGTACCTTCATCTGACAATAAAGCGAAATAAAGCTGATCGCCTGAAAACAAGTTCTTTATAAAAACAACAAGGAAATAAAAAGATTGAAATGGATAAAAGGCATTTTACTCGGTCTGGTGATTCTACTCCTACTCATCGCGGGTATGCTGGCTTATCTGTTGCAAGCTTCGGGCAAGGTTAGTGACTTTAAAGCGTGGCAGCCGCAAACCGGTATATCCGTTCACGGGCTTACAGTCAAATTTTTTGGTGTGTCCACCCTGTTACTCGATGATGGCCACGATCAGATCCTGATCGATGGTTTCTTTAGCCGGCCATCTTTGCGGCAAGTAATTACTCGACCTATTCAAAGTGATAAGCTGCTCTTAGAACAACTGGTACAATGCCATGAATTGAGCCGAACCCAAGCCATTCTGGTCAGTCATTCTCATTATGATCATGTTCTGGATGTCCCGGCTTTACTAGAGATGCTTCCCGAAACTGCTGTGGTCGGTTCGCCGAGCACCCTGAATATCGCCCGGGCAAATCCCAAAGTTACTCCACAGCAATTACAGCCGATTAAGCCTTGGCAAGTACAGCAATGGGGGCATTTCCAGATCACTGCAATTCCCTCACAACATACCCCGCCCACAGCGGTAAATGATGATTTAGGCAAAGAGCTGCTACAGCCTTTAACCCTTCCGGCCAAATTTTCCGAATTTAAAGAAGGCGGCAGTTTCGATTACCTAATTGAGCATGCGAGATATAAAATTCTGGTCAAGGCCAGTACCGGATTTATCCCGGATCAATTTAAAAACCTACAGGTCGATACTTTATTTTTAGGCATTGCCCAGCTTTCCAGACAATCTTCTGCCTATCAGCAACAATATCTAGCTGAAACCCTGAACCTGCTCAAGCCCAAAATGGTGGTTCCGGTGCATTGGGATGATTTTTTTCAGCCTTTAAACCAGCCGCTGCAATTTCTACCCCGTCTGGCCGATGACACTCCAAAAAGTTTGAATCTTCTGATTCAGGCCGCCGAGACACAAGGGACAAAAGTCGTTCTGCTCAGCGAACCGCAGCCCTATTTACTCAACGCAGCCGTCGCTTCCCAATCCGATTAAAGCCCCTTAAGATAGCGAACATGCGCAAAATTATTCATATTGATATGGATGCGTTTTATGCCTCGGTAGAGCTGCGTGAACGTCCAGAACTGAAAGACTCACCTGTGGTGATTGCTTCGCATCATCCTCGGGCAGTGGTCGCGGCTGCCTCCTATCCGGCACGGGTTTATGGCCTACGTTCTGCCATGTCCATGGGACAGGCGCGCAAACTCTGTCCTCAGGTCATCGTGATTGAGCCGGATTTTGCCAAATACCGGCAGGTATCTGCACAGATTCATCAGATCTTCCAGCAATATACTTCCCTGATTGAACCACTGTCTCTAGATGAAGCCTTTCTGGATGTCACAGAGAATTTAAAACAAATTCCAAGTGCTACTGAAGTCGCCATGCAGATTCGTGAGGATATTTTTCAAGCCACCGGATTAACCGCTTCTGCTGGTGTAGCGCCCAACAAGTTTCTCGCTAAAATTGCTTCGGACTGGCACAAACCGAATGGCATCTGTGTAATTAAACCTTCGCAGGTACAGCGTTTTATCCAGGATCTGCCCCTGAAAAAAATTCCCGGCGTGGGAAAAGTCACTCAGGAAAAACTGAAAAGTCTGAATCTAGAAACTTTAGGCAATTTACAGCAAATCGATGAAGCCTTACTGATTCAACATTTTGGCAAATATGGCCGGCGGCTATTTTTGTATGCTCAAGGCATTGATGAACGACCGGTTGAGGTGGAACGGGAGCGCCAGCAAATTTCCAAAGAAACCACTTTTGATGATGACCTGCATCTGAACCAATGTCGCCCCTATTGGGAGCCTTTACTTGGACAAGTATGGCAAAGCCTGCAAAAGAAACAGCTTTCTGCTCGCGGCGTTACGGTCAAATTAAAACTCAAGAATTTTCAGGTGATGCAACACAGTAAAAGTTTTAAACAGGTGCTGCGTAGCCCACAGGAATTAGCCCAAACCTTGGACTTACTGCTCGACGACCTGCATATTGCTCCGCAGATGCAATTTCGGCTGATCGGCGTCGGCGTGTATCAGCTCAGCGTCCCCGAAACTGAAACCCAGTTATTGCTACTCTAAACCTTTTTTGATCACGTTTTAGGCATCAGTTTAAAAATACGGCAACTTTGTTTTTACATTTTGATTTTTTAGAGTACTCTATCTGCGCAATGCATTATCCATGTATGTGCTGAGATGCTGAAAATCACCTTTACTTTCAGCATGCTGTCCTGTGATTAGCGTGACGATCAAATCCGAATATTACAGGGCAACTCTGATGTAACTCATGGAATCCCCTCCTGCATGTCTTCTGTAAATTCTTCTGTTATTCAAGAACAACGCGCACGTAAAGCTGCGCTATCTAGTTTTGTTGGTGCTGTTGTCGATTGGTATGATTTTCTCCTTTACGGCATTGTTGCAGCCTTAATTTTTAAAGATCAGTTTTTCCCCAGTATTGGCGAGAACATGGGCACCCTGGCGGCACTAGCCACCTTTGGGGTCGGCTTCCTGTTTCGTCCTTTAGGCGGTGTGGTATTTGGTCACTTTGGTGACAAGCTCGGCCGCAAAAAAATGCTGGTACTCACTGTAATCCTGATGGGAATTTCCACGGTCGGGATTGGCCTGCTGCCAAATTTTGAAGCGATTGGCTGGTGGGCACCGGTACTGCTGGTGTTTTGTCGAGCCTTGCAAGGCTTTGCCGTGGGTGGTGAATGGGGCGGTGCAGCCCTCATGGCCGTAGAAAATGCGCCAAAAGGAAAAAAAGCCTTTTACAGCAGTGGGGTTCAGGTCGGCTACGGCGTTGGTCTGGTTCTGGCGACCGGTGCAGTATCACTTATTCTTGCGACACTGGGTGAAGAAGCCTTTGCCGAGTGGGCATGGCGTATTCCCTTTTTAGCCAGTATCGTGTTGATCGGCATTGCCATGTGGATTCGCCGTGATCAGGATGAATCACAAGAATTTGTAGAAAAGGTGGTGAAAGCAGACCATCAACCAGAAAAGCTGCCGATCTTGCAGGCGATTAGCAAACATCCAAAAGCTTTCTTTTATATTATTGCCTTACGCTTGACAGAGTTGCTGACCATGTATCTGGTTACCAACTTTGCCCTGAACTATTCGACTAGCAATCTGGGCATGGACAAACAGTTCTTCCTGAATATCACCCTGATGGTCGGGGCAATCAGCTGTTTCAGTATTCCATTTTTTGCCTGGCTGGCAGATAAATTTAATCATCAGAAAATGTGCGTCTGGGGCGGTTTGATTGGTGCACTCTCAGCCTTCCCATTCTTTATGGCGCTCGATGCACAAAACACCTGGATGATTATTGTTGGCGCAATTTTACTGGCGAACGTCGCACACGATATGGTAGTTAGTGTCCATCAACCGATTTTCACCTCACTGTTTGGCACAGAATACCGCTACAGCGGTGCCGGAGTTGGCTATCAGGTGGCGAGTATCATTGGTGGTGGTTTTACCCCATTTATTGCAGCAGCACTGGTGATTTGGGCGGATGGTTCATGGCATTATGTAGCCATCTATCTGGCGGTGGGTTGTCTGCTGACTGCA
>JAHLFF010000007.1 GCA_018883945.1 Candidatus Acinetobacter avistercoris | reverse complement strand
TGACGTTAGCCCCTACTTTGAACAACAGTCTAAAATTACGCAGCGTAAGATGCAGTATTGTTAGAAAGTGACCATTTCTTCGTAACAGCACCTTTCGCAGTACCGTTAATATCTTGTTGGTTATAAGTCCACTCTACAGCAGCATATTTAAGACCAAATGCTTCAGTAGGAACGCCTTCTTCATTTACGGTTGGAGTAACGCTTGAAACAAGAACGTGTTTCAATTTGATTTGTAAGTACTTAATACGCTTATCACCATTCGCACGGTAGTAATCAATTTGTACTTCATCAAATGTATAACCCGCTGAACATGCTTCCCAAAGTTTTGGACTAGTTGCATCCAAATCTTTAACAAACAACATATCAGAATGTTCAACACGCTCAGCAGTATGACCACCAACGCTTGAAGAAGTCGCAGATTTAGGTTGACGGATGTTGTGAGTCCAAGAATTTACTTCAAGCCAATCTTTGTGCTCAGTGTCACGAGATTCGCCATCAACTTTGTATTTTCCTCGAAATTGAACGTATATATCTTTCATTGAAGATTTCCTATTTTATTTAACGTTATTATAAAGTTGCCCTATTTTAAGTAGAGGACTGAGGTAACTCAGTGACGAGTCTTAATGAAACAGACAACTCATCCAACTGAAAGTGTGGTCTTAAGAAAACGACCGATTTATAGTGACCCGGCTGAGCTGGATCTTCTACAACTTTTACCGATGCTTCACGAAGTGGGTATTGCGCTTTAGCCTCTTGTGAAGCGCCATCATCCAGCAAAACATACTGTGACAGCCATTCATTCAAAAACGTTTCAACATTACCAGCAGACGCAAAGCTGCCGACTTTATCACGCATCATCGCTTTCAAATAATGTGCGATACGTGAAACAGCCATAATATATTGGATTTGACTCGACAAAGCAGAGTTAGCATTGGCTGTATCAGTATCATATTTTTTCGGTTTTTGAGCCGATTGGGCACCAAAGAACGCTGCATAATCTGTGTTTTTACAGTGAACCAATGGAATAAAGCCAAGATCACTTAACTCTTTTTCACGGCGGTCCGTAATCGCAACTTCGGTCGGACATTTAAAGACCACTTCACCATCGTTAGTTTTAAAGGTATGAACAGGTAAACCTTCGACTAAACCACCACCCTCAACACCACGAATTGCAGCACACCAGCCATGCATATCAAAAGCATTGGTTAAACGCGTACCAAAACCATAAGCCGCATTCATCCACAGGTATTCTTCGTGATTTTCACCTGTCACTTCTTCGACAAAGTTAAAGCCTTCAGTCGCCCAACCTTCTTTAGGATCGTAAGGTAAACGACCCAATACACGAGGCATCGTTAAGGCAACATAGCGCGCATCATCACTTTCACGGAAAGAACGCCATTGCACATATTCAGCTGTTTCAAAGATTTTTGAGACATCACGCGGACGATCGATATCAGTAAACGAATCAAGCCCTAAAATAGAAGGACTTGCTGCAGAAATAAACGGTGCATGCGACGCCGCAGCGACATGTGAAATTTGTTCAAGCAAATACATATCTGATGGCGTACGGTCAAATTCAAAATCACCGATGAGTGTTGCATAAGGTGCACCACCAAATGAGCCGTATTCTTCTTCATACACTTTTTTAAACAATGTACTCTGATCGAAATCAGTCGCACCCTGGAAATCTTTCACTAATTCTTTTTTTGTGGTGTTCAACATCCGAATTTTAATCAACGGATTAGATGGCGTTTCTTGGCAGAAATAATAAAGACCGCGCCATGTTGATTCAATTTTTTGGAATTGCTCATGGTGCATGATTTTACTCAATTGAGTTGAAATCAGTGCATCAATTTCAGCAATACGCTTATCGATTGAAACAGTCATGTTTTCAGAAACAGTAATGGTCCCTGCCATCACTTCTTTGGCTAACTCACCAATTAAGCTTTTTGCTCGAACATGTTCATCATCATTCCGTGCTATGCGGCTTTTTTCAACAATCGAATCGAGTAAACCCAACTCTTCAGTCGCAACATTCGTCGTTGCAGCAGTTTGTAAATTAGTCATGATCTTCGGTCCCTGCTTCAGCACTCATTTTGCGAATTTGATCTGTATTTTTAAGCACTTCATCTAACAAATCTTCCAAACGCTCACTGTTTGAAATCTTATTTCGAAGATCTGATAAACGCTCACGTGCTTCAACCAATTTACGCAACGGATCAACTTGCTGAACCACATTTTCAGGGCGGAAGTCAGCCATTGAATTAAACGTTAAATCTACGCCCATGCGCCCCCCCTCTTCAGAAATAGTATTTTCTACCTGAAAAGCAGCACGTGGAGCTAAAGACTCCATGACTTCATCGATATTTTCCAAATCAACATTGATGAATTTTTTATCTTTTAATTTTGTTTTTTCCAGTTCAGAAGCTGCTGAGAAATCACCTAATACACCCACAACAAAAGGTAATTCTTTAATTTCTTTGCCGTCACCAATTTCAACGTCATACGTCAACTGCACACGAGGTGGTCGAATACGCTGTAATTTTTTTTGTACACTTTCACGCTTAGCCATAATTTATTCCTAATAATTGAATGTCGTTAAATACTTTTTATAATGATCCAAAAGGGTTTTCACGTTTAGGTTGTTCAGCCGGTTTAGGTGCTGTATTTGTTGTACGCGCAGGTGTACGCTTAGTGTTGCGCGTCGTATTTGTTGTACGTTTTACAGGTGGGGCTACTACACGCGTAACACGCTTGGCCGGCTCTTCAACGACAGTCTCAATTACACTCAAAGGTTTAGCTTTTTTTACAGCATCTGATAAAGCAATAGCAGGAGCATAAGTCTCATCTGTTAAATAACGAACTTCAGGACCACGAATTTGCGTTAAGGCTTCATTCGCAATACCTATACCAGCTAAAAATTTCACATCTGTTAAAGAAGAGTGTTGAACATTACTTGCGTTTAACTCATTAACCAATTGCAGTGCTTTATAATTTTTGCCAATTTGTTGAAAACGCTGAGCCGCTTGAGCAAGATAACCACTTCGCGTATCTTTATTTTTCTTATCGCAAGCTTGGGCATAAATCTGAAGCAGTGCTGCATCATTTTCGCCTACAACCAAAGGGTTATCTTTTAAACAGCCTCTCTTCAGGCTTACGTCATCAGCAAAAGCCACAGAGGTAAAACTTGAACACAGAAGGGCTGATAGGAACAAAATACGCTTTTTCAAAATAAACCTCTTTTATTAAATACTAAGATGTTATAAAAATCGTTGAAACTCATGTTAGTTATCATCCCCAGTATCAAAACCAACAATTTCTAATCTTTGTTTTGTTTAAAATTTAACTTGAAAACTGTTATGTTCGTCAAGCTTATTAGTGTCTCATTAGTGATACAATTATCATAATCGAGTTACAAAACAATATATTTTTACTATATTTAGATACCTAATTATGGTTTTTAAATTGAAACTATCTATGTAGAATAATAATTAAGGCTTTTATCCTGATATTTAAAATCCTTTGTTTTTTATGCATTTAGCAAAAATATTTTTTAAAATATAGATTTTTTCAATTTTTATGTTTTTGAGCAAAAATAAATAATCTGATTGAGATATGAAATGAATAATTTGAAAATTTTAATTACAAAATTATCTACAACAACAAGAACTGCTTTAGAACAATCCGCTAATTTTTGCATCAATCAACAAAACTATGAAATAGAAATTGAACACCTGCTTTTTGAATTGCTCAATCAACAACACAAAAATGATTTATTACTCTTATTAGAAAAATATAAAATTTCAAAAGAGGGCTTAATTGATGATTTAAAAGAAACTATTTCACAATTACCTAAAGGCAATTCACGTACCCCAATTTTTGCAAAATCAATTGTCCGCTTACTTGAACAAGCGTGGTTGTTGGCATCTGCTGAACAGAATCCAGTTATTCGTAGTGGTCATCTATTGGTCGCTCTTCTCACTGCACCTGACTTATATCAAATCGCAATACGCGCATCAAGTTTGTTTGATTTAGTTCCGATCGACACCATGAAGCATAAGTTTCTAGAGTTATGTATTAAAAGTGTTGAACATCAAGCAGAAGTAGAAACTCATCATGAGTCTAACGTCCCCCAAGCAGAAGAGAATTCCAGCGCCGCAACATTAAAGACACCTGCGCTGGATCAATACACGATTAATCTTACGGAAAAAGCATTAAAAGGTGGGATTGATCCTGTTATTGGTCGTGAATTTGAGATTCGTTTGATGCTGGATATTCTGATGCGTCGTCGTCAGAACAATCCGATCTTAACCGGTGAACCAGGTGTGGGTAAGACCGCTGTTGTTGAAGGTCTAGCACTCAAAATTGCCAATAATGAAGTCCCTGATGCGCTGAAGAATGTTCATATTCATGTGCTGGATATGGGGCTATTACAAGCAGGTGCCAGCGTAAAAGGTGAGTTTGAAAACCGTCTAAAACAAGTGATTAAGGAAGTTCAAAGTTCAGCACACCCTATTATCATTTTCATCGATGAAGCACATACGCTTATTGGTGCAGGTGGTCAGGCAGGTCAAAATGATGCTGCTAACTTACTAAAACCAGCGCTTGCACGTGGAGAACTACGGACCATTGCTGCGACAACTTGGGCTGAATATAAACAGTACTTTGAAAAAGATGCCGCTTTAAGTCGTCGTTTTCAAGTGGTTAAAGTTGAAGAGCCGACAGAAGAAGTCGCGATTGATATGCTACGTGCCATGATTCCAGTGATGGCGAATCATTTTAATCTTCAAATTGATGATGAAGCGATCGTGACTGCTGTACATTCATCTCATCGTTATATTACGGGTCGTCAGCTTCCAGACAAAGCTATTAGCGTATTGGATACTGCGGCAGCTCGTGTCGCCTTAACCCAAAATGCACAACCTGTAAAACTTGATCAGCTCAAAGCTCAGCAACATAATCTAAATTTAGAACTGCAGATTTTAGAAAATGAACAACAACATTTTCCAATTCATCAAGAACGTCTGACTAAACTGAAAGACACCATCAAGACTTTAGAAAATGATGTGCAAAACACCGAACAAAGATGGCAAAAAGAATTAAGTTTAGTGAACCAAATTAAAGCATTGGAATCACAAACAACAGAAGAAAAAGAAAAAAACAATGTTCAAAATCAAATCGCAAAAATACGTACTGAACTTACAGAGTTTCAAGGACAAGAGCCTTTGGTCTTTGAACGCGTCAATGCATTTATCATTAATGAAATCATTTCGGATTGGACAGGGATTCCAGTCGGTAAAATGGTGAATGATGAGATTAAACAAATTCTCAGTTTAGAAGAAAAGCTTGAACAGCGCGTAATGGGTCAAGATTATGCCCTGCATCAATTGGTTCAAGGCATTAAAACCTCAAAAGCAAAACTCGAAGATCCCAATAAACCTCAAGGCGTGTTCATGTTGGTGGGTCCAAGTGGTGTTGGTAAAACAGAAACTGCTTTGGCACTTGCTAATGAGCTTTATGGGGGTGAATCGCATTTAATTACGATCAATATGTCTGAGTACCAAGAAGCCCATACTGTTTCTTCATTAAAAGGTGCGCCCCCAGGTTATGTGGGTTATGGTCAAGGTGGTGTATTAACTGAAGCTGTAAGACGTAATCCATATAGTGTGGTATTACTGGATGAAATCGAGAAAGCCCATTCAGATGTACAAGAGTTATTTTATCAAGTCTTTGATAAAGGTGTGCTCGAAGATGGTGAAGGTCGAATTATTGATTTTAAAAACACCACGATTTTGCTCACTTCAAATGCTGGCTCAAGTACGATCATGCAAGCATGTCTTCCTGTTCCAGTGGAAGAGTGGCCAAGCGCTGAAGATCTATTAGAACAATTGAAACCAAGTTTGTATAAACAGTTTAAACCTGCATTCTTGGGACGTATGAGAATTGTGCCGTATTATCCACTGCATGATGATCTACTGGTTCGTATTATTCATCATAAAATAGGCAAAATCACTGCACGTATTGAAAAGCAATACCAAACCAAAGTTGAGTACAGTGATGATGTTGTAGAATTAATCTTGAGTCGTTGTACCGAAGTCGATAGTGGTGCACGTAATGTGGATAATATTTTGAACTCAAGTGTATTACCCGAATTAGCAACTCAAATTTTAATGGCTCTGGCTGATCAAAAACTACCAAAGTTGATCAAAATTGACAGCAAAGACAACGACATTATCTACAGTTTAGATCCTGTCGCGAAATCTGCTAAAAAGCGAGCGCCTAAAAAAGCAAAAGAGACGGAAGCTTAAGCCGTCATTAAGAGATTTATAAGACTATGAGTTTAGAACTCGAAACATTGCTACAGCCTATTTCAGCAGATGAATTGTGTGGAGATGACCTGTCATTCTCCAACGAATTTCATGCTATAAAAAAGGCAAAAGTCCAAGATGATCCCCTCTTAGATTTGGGTGATTGGGTGGTCGAGCCTAAACAAGCCGATTGGAGTTTTGTAGCCAATAAATCGCGAGATTTACTCACCACTAAAACCAAAGATATTCGAATATTGACTTGGATCAGTGAAGCATGGGCTCATCTCTATGGTTTCGAAGGCATTGCGAAGAGCCTAGAACTTTCTCATCGGATGTTGGAGGAATTTTGGTTAAAGATTCATCCTGAAATTGAAGATGATGATTTAGATCAACGCCTTGGTTTATTACTGGGTTTAACTACACAGTTACCGAGCTTGATTAAACAAGTTCCATTATTAAATACACAACCGTTTTACTCATTATTTGACTATGAGAAAATTCTACATCAACAAAATAATCGTTTAAAGAATCCAGATGATTCTAATATCAATCAGTCTGTTGATTTAGAACAATTTGATCAAGCGCTGTTCAACACTTCAAAAAGCTTTCAGTTTCAGAATTATCAACAATTTACAGAAATTTTGACGCACTGGAATACCTTAAAACAAGTCTTAGATCAGTTAATGGAATTTGATGCACCTAGCTTCGCAAGTATAGATTCACAACTCGATAGCATTCAAAAAATGCTGCGAAAAATTTATAAAGCAGAAGCTTTTGAAAGCTCATCCGTGAATGTTTCAACACCTGTTGAGCAAACTGCAACAGATGAATCTGACGAAACTCAAAATTTGGCGCCGATGATGAATAACAATCAAAATCAACAATCGTTCCAGCCACAGCCACAAAGTCATCTTCAAAACCGTGAACAGGCGATGAAGGTCTTGCAAGAAATTGCTGATTACTTTCAGGCAAATGAACCACATAGTCCAGTGAGCTACATGCTGCAAAAAACCATTAAGTGGAGTCATATGCCACTACATGAATGGTTAGCACAAGTGATTAAAAATGATAACCCTCTCGAGTCTGTTCAGGAATTGCTAGGCGTTCAGAACAACTCCAATGAAACAAATCAATGGTAATTAAGCATGTTTAAAGCGGAAAAAATACTTTGGGGTGAAGGTTTATTTTTAAGACCGCAACACTTTCAATTACAAGACACCTATCATGAACAACGGTTAAATCAAACCATTCGTTCAACAATCCCATTCGCTTACGGGATCCAGTCCCTTCGTTTCGATGAAACTCAGTTAGGCACTCATGTGCTAGCTTTAGAGAATATTGAAATGATTTGGCAAGATGGTGAGATTTATACGGCTCCAGCACGTGACTTACTACCTGAGCCTGTACAGTTAGATGACCTGAATCTTCGTGGTGAAATGACCATCTATTTGGCATTATCTATTTTACAGCCGAATAAAAAAAATGTTGCATTTGAAGGCTCAACTCAGCCTAGCCGTTATCATTCGTATTTAAATGAAACCCATGATTTATATACAGATGCGTCACCCGCTGAGATTACATTAGTTCGCCGCAGAGCTGAATTAAAATTAATTGACTCACAAGTGGATGCAAACCATGATCTTGATGGTTTCTTATATATGCCTATTGGTAAAATAAAACGCCAAAGTTCTGGGGCATTTGAAATTGATTATCGCTTTATTCCCCCTATTCTTCATATTGAAGCGTGTGATTCTTTAATCTCAAACTTAAAACGCACTTTAAATGTCATTAAGGCAAAGATTAAATCCATTCAAACCAATAATCGTGAAAATGAACAGAAATTGATTGAGTTCCGTTCTGGCGATATCGTTTCTTTTTGGTTAGTGAATGCTTTAAATACAGCTCACGCAACATTGAGCCATTTATTGTTAAATCCGCAAATTCATCCTGAACGTTTATTTTTTGAATTGCTCCGTTTAACAGGTTCTTTACTTACATTCTCGACAGCATACGAAGTTGAGCATTTACCGCAGTACAAACATCATAATTTACAAGAAAGCTTCTCGCAATTAGATGGCATCTTACGTGATTTACTTGATACGATTATTTCAAGTCGTTACATCAATATCGCATTAAAAGAAATCCGACCGTCTTATTGGGTGGGTAGCCTTGAGTCTGACAAAATCACGCGTGAATCACGTCTTTATATTGCTGTTTCAAGCACGATGATGCAAACGCATGAACTGGTTCAAATCGTGCCTCTACGATTCAAAGTGGGTAATACTGTAGATGTAGAACAGCGTGTTGTATCTGCACTCCCAGCGATTCCAATTCATCACTTAATGCAAGTGCCTACAGCTATTCCAGTACGTTCAGGCGTCAGCTATTTTGAAATTGAACCGCATCATGAGTTATATCAACGTATGCTCGACTCAGAAACAATCTGTATTTATGTCCCCGCTGGTTTCCAAGATATCACCATCGAACTTATTGCTGTGATGAATGGATAAATCAGGAGAATAATGATGAATTTACCTAATGGTGCACCTTCACTCTTCGATGATGGACAAATCGGTGCTGGATCAACACCTCCATCCCAAGCCAAGATCAGTCAAGCGACAAACTTAGTCGACTTAATGCATGATGGCTTCTATATTGTTTTCTTAATTAAAAATCAATATTTACCTGGAAATCCTGAGAATTTCAGAGCTAAAATTCTTGATCAACTGAATCGTTTTGAACAGCAAGCCAAAAAATTGCAATTTTCAGCTGAAGATATTCATGACGCGAAATATGCTTATTGTGCATTACTCGATGAAACGATTGTTACCCAACAAGATCCTAGTTTTTTTAATTTGCAAAACTCTTGGTTAATTAGTCCCTTACAGTTGAGTCTATTTGGTTCTCAATTGGCAGGTTACCAATTTTTTGACATACTCGAACATATACGTTCACGTGGTAAAGATCGTTTAGCGACTTTAGAAGTGTTTCATTACTGCCTATTGCTGGGTTTCCAAGGTAAATATCGTATTGAATCTATTGAAAGCTTAAATCACCTTGTCGCTCGTGTGGGTGATGAAATCGATTATTTAAAAGGTAAAAAAGCGGCTTTTTCGCCATTTTCTGCTTTACCCGATCAAATTAAAAATATTATTCATCGAGAACTTCCATTCACTTGGATTTTATTATTTTTGCTTTTATTTGCTTTGCTGTCGTTTAGTGGGTTACGTTATATGTTGAACAAACATGACCAAACTGCCATGTCTCAATATAATAACGTGATTAGTGCCCCTGCTGAACAAGCACATATAACCATTCATTTACCTTAAAGAATAAGAATATGACTCAAGAAAAGAAAGTAATACGGGTACTACAACCGACAAAGAAAGCAAAAAAAGTTTCTCCAATGCTTTTTGGCATTATAGGAACTGCTTTTGGCGTCGTTGCCACATCTATATTACTTTTTACTTTTTTGAAAGATGACTCTAATGTATCAGCGATCCAAACTCAAACTGAAGCAACTGTTGAAGCGACATCTTCAAATACACAAAGATCAGAAAATCCATTTTCAAAAATTACCGAACAATCCGATGAAACTATAAATAGTGATGAACATGAAGGTTTTAATCAACCTCAGCCAAAGATGAATGAAATAACGCAAGTTTTTCAGCATAAAAAAAATGTTCCGATTGTAGAACCGGTTGAGCCTAAACCGAGTAGTAGCAATCCCTTTGACGTTTTTGGTCAACAAGCCAAACCTGCTCCCGCTTTAGATTCAAAAGCAAAGCTAACAGATAATGCAAAAACAACTCAGGCGAAACTTTCGCAAGTGCCCCCGACACTGGCTAAACCCCTAACCAAAACAGAACAACTGGCAGCCAAAAATAGTCCTAAAGAGCTTTCAAAGGCTAAGCTTGCTGAAAAAGAAGCGGATTTTGAAGTCCCTCATGCAACAGTTCAAATTGCGGTATCACGTTCAGTGAAAGAATAAATTTCGTGATTTTTTTTATTATTTTTAGCTTCATCATACTCGTGACTGCACTTGCTCTCATGATGTCTTATGAGCTTCGTACAAAAGCTAAAGAATTCTTTCAAGGTCTGCTTCCGCAAGGCAAAAAAAAACTGATCTCTGCAAAAAACTTTGCACAACAGATGAATCATGCTGCAGCAATTGAACAAACCCAGTCCCATTGGCATTTACAGCAATGGTGGATTCTTGTTGCAGGCTTTTTATTACTATCGAGTATTATGTTATTTGCATTTACTCGACCTATTGATCCAACGCGCGTAGAAGCGAATTATTTAAAAGCGTCTGATCCTCAAATTTACAACTTACTCAATGGAGATATTCTGTCTCCTCCTCCTGTCGTTGAAGAGGCGCTCGTAGATGCAGCCATTATTGAGGCTGTACGTCTTGAGGCTGAATATACAGCTCAATCAGGTGGCAGTATTGGCTCTAGCGCTATTCCGAATGCTGTTGAAAATGCAGAGTTCTCCCATGGACATTTAGATACGTCAATGGTCAATCGTAAATGGGACAAAATGCACCCACGCTATAAACAGCGGTTACTCATGGTATTCAAAATCATGAAAGAACAACACGGTTATGAGCTGGTCTTATTAGAAGGTTATCGCAGTCCAGCTCGTCAAAATAACTTGTCTCAAAATAAAGCCACGACACTGGCAACAGCTTATAGAAGTTACCATCAGTTTGGCCTTGCGGCAGATGTTGCTTTCAAACGTGATGGGAAAGTTGTCATTTCTGAACGCGATCCATGGGCGATGAAAGGTTATCAACTGTATGGTCAAACAGCTGAATCCGTGGGTTTAGTCTGGGGTGGACGATGGACGAAAATTCATGATTATGGACATACTGAATATCGTTTACCTGGCTTACAGCGAAATCAAGCAACACACGATCGTCTTATTGCGGAAGCAGGTCAAGGCCAATTGATGGCGAATAATATCAATTAGAAGCCTTACATTATTGATATTTGAGAATTTAAATCGTTAAAAATTAATAAATATCATCGTTTAAATTGGATACTTTGAATTTTTTTATGTATTTTCACCAATAAATTTATTGAAAAAATGTTTTACATTGCTGACATTGATAGCCATGTTCATAGTGATATAAGGGAAATCCTATAATTGCAAATAATAAAAATGCTGATCTTTTTCCTTGAGTATAAGGCTCGATCAAATGACTGTCGCATTTAGGACATCGCCTTATTAATTGATCAAATTCTTCATCAACATCTTGGCTAAAATCATGATTTATTAAGAATTTCGCATCATCCATACGATCTTTAGGTACTGCTATTCTTACGCCACCTAGAGCATTCGAATATAACCAATTCATATTAATCGTATGTTCATTTTCGATGAATACAGGGATACCAACTGATATTAATCGAGCCTTCGCAATTTGTGCTTCATATGGATATGAATAACTTGCGATTACAATCCATTTCATCTGTAACACCTTCTATTCTTTTTGCTCTTAAATCATTTTTATCTAGGTTTAATATTGATTAAGAGTGTAGTGATTGACAAATTAATATTGTAAGAAGGTTATTTTTACTCGCTCTATATTAACTAAGAACCCATAGCACTATTGAGGTTTTTCTTTTTTTTCTTTTTTTCTTTAATCCACGCATAAAAAAACACCCCCTGATTTTTCAGGGGGTGTTTTAGAATTAATGAGCTGGCGATGACTTACTCTCACATGGGTAACCCCACACTACCATCAGCGCGAAGAGGTTTCACTT
>JAHLFF010000006.1 GCA_018883945.1 Candidatus Acinetobacter avistercoris | reverse complement strand
TCCATATTGGCAATATTTAAATCAGCCTTATAAATTGTCGCTTTTAACGCCATCGAAAATGTCCTCAAATTTGCCGCATAGCATACCCGATTTTCAACTTCGGTCGGTATGGATATCACGATAAATTAAGTCAAGGCGAAGATATTGCATATCCAGCTAAATGTTTTGATGAATCAATTTTAATGTGGTTAAAACTTCAAAGTAGCTTGATACTCAAGATCAAAATTGAACTCAACTAAATTTAATTAGCGATCTTTATCTATGCGACAAGCCAATAACTGACTTTCAAAATCTTGCCAGTCATGCGCTGACTGATAAATAATTTCAATTCGATTATCAATATTTTCCTCTCCACCGCTGTAGTTAAACTGCTGTGGATTAAAATTAAACGTTTGCCAACCTTGATTAGTATTAAAAATTGCTTTAATTCTTAACCAGTCTTGCTGCTCACACAGTAAATCGAGTAAATCTAAAAAATCAAATTGCCAGCGTTTCGGAAACTTCCACCCTGCAACGCTATATCCTTGTGCAGTTTCGACATAGTGATAAGGTAATTGCTTAATTTCAGGCTGGGTATGGCCTTTTAGATCGTGTTGTAATTTTAATAAGGGCTGAATTTTACGTGCTGTTCCGACAAATGCTTGATCAATTTGTTCGATACGAATGTCGCCTTGATTAGCTAATAGCCACAGTTGTGCATAAGCTTGATATTCAGCTTGCAAAACTTTTAATGCCTCTTGATCGGCAAGTTGCATCTGGTCAATATGTGATACCACAATAATCTGAGCTGCTTTCAGCTGATCTGCATATAAATTCTGTTTAGACCATTCTGCATCATGTAAGCGTGAGCCATCAACAACGGTGACTAAACTACGCATCGCAATGGTGCTTTGCCAATGTGGCTCTGTCAGTTGTTCTAATAATTGAGCTGGATGACCCAAACCAGTCGGCTCAATAAAAAGTCGATCTGGTTTTGCTTCAGCCAATAAACGAGACAAGGCGATTTGCATCGGCAATTGACTACTACAGCACAAACATCCTCCAAGCAATTCTTTAATTTCAAATCCTTCAGATCGAGTCAACAATTGTTGATCTACACCAATCTGTCCGAACTCATTCATTAAAACAGCCCAAGTTTCACCTGCTGGTTTTTGGCTTAATAATGCTTTTAATAGGGTGGTTTTACCTGCACCTAAGAACCCAGAAATAATATGGGTTTTGACAGGTGATGTAGCGACAATCTTCAAATCAATCTCTCAAAATTATAGGTTGTAACGTGTAAGCCAGAATAGTTTATCTTTAAATAATCTTAATCATAGCAATGTACTTGAAAGCTAATTCTATCGCCAATATTTATGTTTTGAATAAATAACGATGTATCAACATTCATTTTCAAAATAAGATATTTTCGATTCATGCTTTAGCTTTTATTATTCATGCCATCGCTCAATCCATGCAAGCCGTTGTTACTCAATACATTGATTTAAAATTTAACTAAAAATGAACCACAACAAATAAAAAGTCTTTTTCTATTCTGTTAAAAGTAAAGCAGGAAAAATAATATTAAATTGAGTAAATAAATAAAAAGGGATCATATTTTTCTTTATTAATAGTCGATATTGTTAACCTTAAGTAAAAATAATGCTCACTCCTTAACCACTTTGACATATTTTCACACATTTTAATGCTGTTGAATTTGATTTTAATTACAGTAAAAGCACATATATTTGCATATTGTTTTTATGCGTAACGAAACCTGTTTCACTTTGTTGTTTCAGTTGCCCAAAGCAATGATTGCCTTTAGCATGAATCTCGTTGTATCTGATTGCTGAGATTGCTACTCACGTTCAGATTATTTTAAAACTGAATCGATTTACTCTTTTTAAATATTTTAGATTTAAATATTTTAAATCTGGCTTATTGAATATTTAAACAAAGATAGATCGCAATTAAATGAATAAGGATGCCACTTATGAATATCGTTAAAACTTTACTTGCAACGACTTTAGCAGTTACCGCTTTTTCAACTTTTGCTGGAACGAAAGAAGAGAAGAAAGAGCAAACAGTAATTAGTTCTACTCAGGAACAACCAGTAAATTCTGAAACTTCTGCTGCAGGTCAGCCGACTACAGTTCAACCAGGTACTGAAGCAGCTGCTGATGAGAGCACAACTGCTCCTACAGTACAACCTGCGCAATAATTTGATTGATCATCGCTCCATTTCTCCAGAATGATGATCAAATCATGCAAACTGAGCTTTTAAGGTCATTTGGGTTTTAAAAAGACTTAATTTTTAAGATCGTTAAAATTCAAGATAATTGAACTTTAAGAGCTTAGTTTCGAAGGTAGAACATAATCTATGTTCTACCTTTTTTAATGACCAGAATTTAATGATTAGAGTCTTATATGACTATTTTTTCATGAATTGAGCTCTTATGATTATAATTTTTTAATTATTAAACTTGTTTCAAAAATCATTATTTACACCACACACTCATCGTGAGTATTCCCTCATCCTAATCTTCTCCCAAAGCGAGAAGGAATTTTTATAGATCAATTTATTACCACTCAATCATTATTTTTTGATTTATGAACGGGGCTTGATAAAGA
>JAHLFF010000055.1 GCA_018883945.1 Candidatus Acinetobacter avistercoris | reverse complement strand
ATATTCAGCCATGAGTGCTAAGAAATCGGTTTCATTTAAAATATTAACACCGAGTTTTTCAGCCTTATCTAGTTTTGAACCCGCCTTCTCACCAGCTACCAAACATTTGGTCTTGCTTGAGATACTGCCACTCACACGTGCACCTAAAGCTTGCAGCATTTGTGTTGCTTGATCACGCCCCATTTGACTCAGTGTGCCAGTAATCACCCAACTTTCACCATTTAAAGGCTGACGTGTAGGTGCGACCGGATTATCCCAATGAATTCCCGCAGCAATTAAACGATCCACCACTTCGACATTATGCTCAGCTTGGAAAAAGTCAATAATCCACTCAGCCGTAATACTTCCAACATCTGGGGTTTTTTTCAATGCTTCTAGATCAGCTGCTTTAAGTGCATCCAAATTTTGGAAAGTATTGGCTAACATCCTTGCGGTCGTCTCTCCGACGCCACGTATACCCAGAGCAAAAATAAAACTCGCAAATGTGGTTTTCTTACTGTTTTCAATCGAATCTATCAAGTTCTGAACTGACTTCTCACCCATTTTTTCAATCGTGAGTAGTTTTTCACGATGCTCATGTAAATGGTAAATATCAGCCACATCTTTGAGTAAATCTAAATGTAATAAAGACTCGGCCCAGCGATCACCTAATCCCTCAATATCCATTGCTTTGCGCGATACAAAATGGCGAATTGCTTCAATACGTTGTGCAGCACAGTACAAGCCACCCGAGCAACGCGCCAAAGCTTCGCCTTCTGGCATGACAACAGGCGATGCACAAACAGGACAGCTTTCAGGGAGTTTAACTTCGATCGCGTCTACAGGACGGAATTCAGGCCAAACTTTTTCAACTTTTGGAATCACATCACCGCTACGATAAACACTGACTGTATCGCCAATACGTACATCTAAACGATGAATTTCACCAATATTGTGCAAAGTCACATTGGAAACCGTCACACCACCCACAGCCACAGGATTAAGACGTGCTACGGGTGTAATGGTTCCCGTCCGACCCACTTGCCAATCAATCTGATCCACTGTCGTTAAAGCAGCAATTGCAGGAAACTTATAGGCGGTTGCCCAACGAGGTTCACGACTTAAAAAGCCCAATTGTTTTTGTTGTTTTAGATCATCCACCTTAATGACCATACCATCAATTTCTACACTTAAATTTGGACGTTCCGCATTGATTTTTTCATAGACCGTCTGCACGTCTTCTATGCTGTCACAAACGAAATGGCGTTCTCCCACTGCGAATCCAAATTGAGTCAGCCATTCTAAACTCGCTGACATGGTCAGTTGACCATGATGCGGCTCACATTGTGCAATTCCGTATGCATAGAATGCTAATGGTCGTGACGCTGCAATACTCGGATCAAGTTGACGTAAGCTGCCCGCCGCTGCATTACGTGGATTAGCAAAAGTTTTCTCGCCTTTCTCTAGATTTTCAGCATTTAATTTCTCAAAACCTGCTTTGGGCATCAATACCTCACCACGGACTTCAAGCAACTGAGGGACTTCTCCCTTCAATGAATTTAAGGTTTTAGGTAGATTACGAATCGTTTTGACATTTTGGGTAATCACTTCACCCGTTTCACCGTCGCCGCGCGTCACACCACGGACCAAAACTCCATTTTCATACCACAATGAAATCGCTAATCCATCAAACTTTAATTCAACATCATATTGAATCTTTTGATTCGGCAAACGCTCTTCAATACGACGTGCGAATGCCATCAAATCCTCTTGATTAAATACATTCCCCAAAGACAGCATTGGAACCGTATGGGTAATATTTTCAAACTTAGATAAGGCTTTCGCACCCACGGTGTTGGTCGGCGTATCAGATTGCGTTAAATCAGGATACTGTTGTTCTAATGCTTTTAATTGGTGAAATAGCTGGTCATATTCACTGTCTTCAATTGTCGGCTGATCCATTACATAATAGGCATGATTATGTTGCGCCAATAATCGAATGAGTTGGCGCATTTGCACCACTACAGCAGTTTGATCCATGAAAATTTCACCATATAAAAGGGCGGAATATTCCGCCCAAAATTTTTCGTTGTCATATTATAAATCAATTTTCACAATAGACTAATGTTCGCGTTTTATATTTATTAAACTTAAATAAACTTCAAGCTTTGAAAAAAACTAAGCCTTAAAAACGACTTAACAAGTACGCCACTCGACGTTCGCTATTTAGAAACAACTAAAACTAAGCAACAACGATTTTAAACATCTTGTCCTGGACGGTAATCGATTGCCTTGTGGCGCCAGTGTTCCTTAAGCTGTGGCGTGAATTCAAGATTATTTTCATCATAAACCGTACCATCTGTTTCACGCGCAATTAAACCCGCGATACTGACCATGCTGTCATAGCCTTTTTGAACATTGTGATGCGGTAAAGCCAAAAAGAAAGCCAAGCCTTGAACTTGCTCACCAGATAATGACTCTAGATCAAAACCAGCGGGGCCTTGATCTGTTATACGGAGCACAGAAAACATTAGAGGGCTAACTTCTTCAGTTTTTTCATAACGATGAAAGCAATTCATTTCACCAAATCGCAAACCATACTTCAGCATAACTTTTAACGTTTTATCCCCTGATAATGCTTTGCGAGGATTTGGATATACATTTAAGCTAATAATGTATTCTGCATTTGCCAGTGCACTTTCATCATCAAAACGTTGCTGTTCATGCAGATGCACATCCAAAATACTGCTGTCTTCTTCATAATCCTGAATCACAGCGGTCGCTATATTGGGATTAATGACAAATTCCGCTGGGGTTTTAGGAGTCGTCTCAGATGAATCAATCGTTGTTGAATCTTTTGCAGCATCCGATAGTTTATGTAGATCAGTTTGCTCATTCAGCATGTCTGAAGAGTCTAATGTCGTCGTAATAACCTTTTCTATTTTGTTTTCTTCGGTATTCGCATTCAATAAATCAGCTGTCCCAAGCTGTTCAGTCTGCTCAGCTGTCGCTGCCGATTCAGTGCTTGCCGTAAATTTAGCTTCACGCTCATCATTCATCTCAGCGTTCGGATCAACCGCGCCTAAACTTGGTTCAACACGACCATCACTGATTTCATTCGATTCTACAGCAAGCTGATTACGCACATGACGTGGAATCACGGGCTGATTACTTTCCGAATTAATATGAAGCTCAGAATCTAAAGACGGCGCAGCATCATTTGGCTTACGCAACATCATTTTCAAACCAATCAAACAAATGATGATGGCAACAACAATACCAACGATTGTGGTGACTTCCATATTATGACTCCGCAGCTAAACCGTATTCTTTTGCTTCTTCCAAATCCACAGCAACGAGTTTCGATGTACCCGCCTCTGGCATCGTCACACCCAGCAAATCGGTTGCCATCGTCATCGCAACTTTATTATGAGTAATGTAAATGAATTGAACCTGTTCAGAAAGCTCTTTTACTAAATTACAGAAGCGACCGACGTTAGCATCGTCCAAAGGAGCATCCACTTCATCCAAAACACAAAATGGCGCAGGATTTAATCTAAAGATTGCGAAAACCAAAGCCAAAGCGGTCAGCGCTTTTTCTCCACCCGATAATAATGCCAATGAACTATTGCGTTTGCCTGGTGGGCGAGCCATCAGTTTAACACCCGACTGCCAATCATCCTCTAGACTTAATGTCGCCTCTCCGCCATTAAAAACCTTTGGAAATAGATTTTGTAGTTCAACATTGACTCGATCAAATGTGGTCATAAATAATTTTTTGGTTTCTTGATCAATACTTTTCATCGCATCTTTCAATTGACCCACTGTATTTTCGAGATCCTGCATTTGATGGCTTAATTCTTCGTGACGCTTGGAAACGTCATCGTATTCTTCTGAGGCGGCTAAATTTACTGCACCTATCTTTTCAAAACTCGTTTGAGCTTTTTCTAATTTTTTTTGATGTGCCGAGAGCTCAATTTTCAGATCAGTAATAATCTCACTATTCAATTCTTTAAGCTGTTCCGAATAGTGTTGAAAATCTGACTTTGTCACTTGCCAAGCCAGACGCTTTTCTTCAAGTTGACTACGAAAAGTTTCGTCATTTTGCTGATATTGATGACGCTGTTCAGTTAAATACTGTTGCTTTGATTGAACATTATTTAATTCAACTTGCCATTCAGACCACGTCTTTTGCAGTTTTTCTGTGATTTTTGCCTGCTCATCAAACTGTGTTTTTAAACTTGGTAATTCGAGCTGAATGGGATCGACAAATTTCTGCGCTTGTTCAATTTGCGAAATAATTTGCTGATACTGTGCTTTTAAAAAGGACGCATCTTTTTCCAGCAGTTCAATCTGTTGTTGATTTTGTACGGCTAAACGGCGTGAGGCTTCTAAATCATGTTGTTTTGTTTGTATAGATTGCTGCACATTTTCCACTTGATCAGTCAATTCATCCCGTTGGAATTGAGCTGTTTTATAAGCGGGTAGGTTTTGCTCAAGTTTAAGATTTAGCGCATGCAGTTCTATCTCTAGATCATCCTTTTGCATCGCATCTTCTTCAAGCTGAGCATCTAACTGCGCCAATTGTGAACCAAGCTGTTGCTTTTGCACCTCATACGCTTGCATCGCAGCTTGTTGCGTAGCAATGTTTACAGCCAGACTCTGTAATTCAGTTTGATTTTGCTTGATAGACTGCTGCACAGTGTGTATTTGTTTTTGCAATTCAGCAATATGCGCATTTAACTTGGGTAGAGCGGCTTCAGCATTCAACAACTGAGGTTGTAAATCTTGTAAAGCAAGTTCAATATCATCTAAACGGATGCGATGACTCAGTGCACCTTGTGCCGATTGACTGGCTTCGTCAAAGAACAGTCCCACAACCCAATCTTGGCCGATATGATACCCATCTAGGGTTAAAATGGATTGACCTGTTTTCAATGCATGTTGGTGCTGAAGTGCAGCCTTTAAATCTTCTGCAATCGCCACATTGTGCCAAAGCGAATGTTTCGGTGATTCAATCCACTCGGCGAGACAACTTAAGCCGGCAATATCAATAACATTAGTGTCAATATCAGTATCATTTGATTGTGCACTGGCTTTAATTTGACGTGCGACACTGTCTTGAAAGCTTTCACCATCTTGAAGTACATGAGCGGTCAACCATTTCGCCAAAAACTTTTCAATCAAATGGGCATGGCTTTTCGCTTGATCACTCAATTTCAGCACAGTCATCAATTGATGGAAATTGGCATCTACTTTTACCGTGGTTTTCGCCATCAATTGCGTTAAGTTTTTCTGTTCAGACTGCAGCACTTGCACTTCCGACTTCAATACTGAAATTTGTGCTTTTTGATCTTGAAGTTGTTCTTGCTGTTGTTCCAAATCTCGTTTTAATTCGACCGTATTCTGCTCTGACGCATCTAATTGCATTTGAACTTTAACTTTATCCAAATTCAATTCATCAATATCGTCAGTATGGCATTGATTTTGAATTTGTATTGATTGAGATTTTAAAGTCTCTTTTTGCTGTTCAATACGCAAAATGTTTTTGGCGAGTTGTTCACTCTGAGCTAACATTTGCGCTTTTTGCTGTTGTTGTTTTTCAACCTGCCCTTTAATTTGCTCAAATTGTTGTTGAGCTTGACTCTGTTGAGCTTTTAAATCTTGGAATTGTTGAGTCCATTGTTGTGACTCTGCCTCACTTTCTTGAAGTATTTCAGCTTGAGACTCTTGCGTACTCAATAAGTTTTCAAGCTGCAAATCAATTAACTTGATGCGTTCACTGGTCTGAACTTTTTGCTGTTCGAGTTGCGTCAATGTTTCAGTGTTTTGTTGAAATAAACTTTGTTTTTGTTCCAAAGTCATTTTCAATTCAGCCAACTTTTTCTCTGCATTCTGCCATTCATTTTGTAATGGCGTAGATTGCTGAATTAACCGTTGAAAGAGTTCACTGGTTGAAGCCAAGTCATGTTCCAGTGTGGTTAATTCAGAGCGAACCAATGTGAAGCGTTCACCCAAATCAGTCATTTCAGCATTATATTCTTGCTGAATCCGCTGACTCTGCTCGCATTGGAAGGACAGAATTTCAATTTTTAACGTTCGAATTTCAGTTTCTAGCGTTTTATATTGAATTGCTGTTTCAGCTTGGCGTTTTAAGGTTTTAAGCTGTGATTTCAATTCAAGCGCAATATCATCGAGACGACTTAGATTTTGAGTGGTGTGCTCTAGATGCTGTAAAGTCTCACGACGTCGAGCTTGATAGCGAGAAACACCTGCTGCTTCTTCAATATATACCCGCATTTCATCAGGCTTGGCATCGACTAAGCGATTAATCATGCCTTGTTCAATAATGGCGTATGAGCGCGGACCAAGCCCTGTACCTAGAAAAATATCCGTGATATCTCGACGACGGCACTTCGTCCCATTTAAAAAGTATTCAGACTTTCCATCACGATTCACTTGACGGCGTACAGCGAGTTCGGTGTAGGCATTATAAGCCCCACCTAATTTTCCCTGAGTATTTTCAAAGCGTAGTTCTACACTTGCCATCCCGACAGGTTTACGCTTAGCCGTGCCTGTAAAAATAACATCTTGCATCGTTCCGCCACGAAGTTGGCGCGCGCTTGACTCCCCCATGACCCAACGAATGGCGTCAATCACATTGGATTTCCCACATCCATTTGGCCCCACCACCGCAGTACGATTTGCTTTAAATTGTAAGGTGCTACTGTCGGCAAAAGATTTAAAGCCAGAAAGTTTTAAGCTGCTTAAACGCATAGTGTCCTAATTATCTGCGCGATCTACGCGCCCAAGCCAATTCAATTTGTTTCATACGTGCTAGAGACTCTAACACTAGGTTACGCAAGTGTCGGCAAAAATCATCCATAAATAAAGTGGCTTGTTGTGATTTTCGGATTAAAATAGCATCGATCACCAGTTTTATGAGTTCTAAAGCCTCTTGTAGCTCTCTTTTAGAGGTATTTAAGGTTAAAAAATAACAACGTCTAATTGAAGGCAGTAAGTCTTTATAAAATTTCATCAGGTACGGATTTGCGACCATATCATGCTGTTTCGCTAAATATTGAAACACACCATCATAAAATTTTTCTGTATTCGCTTGATTAACTTGTTCAATTAAATACTGCATTAATGCTTGTAAAGACTCAGCCTCATGGCTGCGCCAAGTGTCCCCAATACGTTGTACAATTTGCCCCAACATCAATCCACTTGTATCAAATAATGTACGAACTTGTTGTGCCGACATTTCAGATACAATCGCCCCCCGGCGCGGAAAAATTTCGATCAAATGCGTTCGTTCTAAAATCAGCAACGCCTCACGAACAGAACCCCGACTAACATCGAGCTCTTTCGCTATTCGCAGTTCCTGTATACGCTCACCCTCAACCAATTCGCCACTAATAATTTGTTCACTAATATGCTTGGCAATTTGTTCAGAGAGACTATCCACATCTTCCAATTGCATAATATTCCTGTTTATTTTTTTAATCTGTTTGAATATTTCAAATCAGTTTCTTTGTTTTTATCCGATCTATATAGCGCTTGACTATGTCTTTGTAGGACAATTTTAGATATTTTAGGTCAATTCTATTTCTAATTTTTCAGAATCAAAAGACATTAAAATGATTACATCTCTTACTTCAAACCACATTGATGTGTCATTTTATTCCATGCTAATTATCCCGTGCTCAGAAGATCACTTTATTATTTGATAGCATGGTCGCTTTGTTCTAAAAAAAGCAAGACAGCTCTGTACTGTCTTGCTTCAGTTCATATCAAATTTAGCTCAAATTCGCTTGAGATCAAGTTAAATTTTCAAGTCAGTTTAAATAAATTTTTCTCTGTTGGAATATCTTCGAATAACGCTAATAACCAATCAAAAAAATAACCAATCAAAAAATACCTTGGTAAACAAAATATAGCCCCACACTCAATAATAAAAGCGCAAAACATTTTTTCAGCATCGCTGGTGATAAAGCATGCGCTACTTTTGCACCGAGTTTCGCTGTGATAAAACTCATGACGCTAATGCCCAGAAAGGCATAAATGTGTACATAACCAATGGCATTTTCAATTGGTATTTGGGTTTTTGCACCAAAGTACATAAACCCCAAAGCACCTGCAACAGCAATCGGGAGGCCGCAGGCCGCTGATGTGGCGACGGCTTTTTGTATGGTCACGCCATTTTTATTCAAATACGGAACCGTCAAACTCCCGCCACCAATACCAAATATAGCTGAAGCTAATCCAATGCCACTGCCTGCTAAAGTCTGTAAAGCCGCGGACGGTAGCTTTTTCGTTGGATCCACTTGCACATGAGCAGTACTGAGCATTCGGTACGACACCCACAGGGCAAAAAAACCGATTACCAATTGTAAATTGCTTCCCGACATTAGGCCCGCAATACCTGCACCGATAAACGAACCCAATACCAAGCCAGGCGCTAAATTTTTAAATACAGACCAAAGCACAGCACCTCTTCGATGATGGGCCATCACTGAACTGATTGATGTCACCATGATGGTGGCCAATGAAGTTCCTAAAGCCATATGCATAATGACACTTGGGTCATATCCCATTTGGTTAAAAACTACGAACAATATGGGCACAATAATGAGGCCTCCTCCGACCCCAAACAACCCAGCAGTAAAGCCAGCGATTGCACCAATAGCTAAATATATGATTAACTCCATAAATCTTTTACTCTTCTCATATTCCACATGGATTTAGAGACTCGTCATCTTCGACAACTTCTCAGTGATGCACAGCAACTTCCCGAAGTTCTCTTGCTGAAACAAACCACCACTTCAACCAATGACGAAGTTAGAGCATTGGCCAATAGTGGCGTTCAAGGTATTTTGGTTTGTAGTGAAATGCAAACTCACGGACGAGGTCAACATCAAAGACCATGGGTCTCACCTGCCGGTAATATTTATTTAAGCACATTGCTTGAAACACGAATACCCTTGGATGGGCGTCTCTCACTTGAAATTGCATTGAATATTTTGCAAATACCGAGCCTAAAGTCACTCACTCAATTACAAGTCAAATGGCCTAATGATTTATATAGTCAACAAGGTAAATGGGGCGGTATTCTGGTTGAACCGATTGGTTCACATCAAGCAATTGTGGGCATCGGCATCAACTTATTTCCTGTTGAATCAGCCGAAATTGAACAACAAGCAACATCATTGATGCAGCTGGGTTTACAGTTCCCTAATCGTATTCAAATCATTAGTGAGCTTTATCTTGCGATCCAACAAGCTGGACAATGGTTTGAACACGGTAGCTATAACCTTGCAGCTCGCTTTAATCATTCCGCAGCTTTTATCGATCAAGAAGTTGAATTTGAGCAAACTCATCAAACTATTTCTGGTATTTTTAAAGGAATCTCAGACGATGGTCGTATCAATATTTTGATCAATCAAAACTTAGAAGGCTTTTATCAAGGGCGTCTTCGCCTTAAAGTAGCGAAATAAATCTACGGAATGCAGCATGAAACGTCTTTGGCTAGATATTGGTAATACCCGTCTTAAATATTGGATCACAGAAAACAACCAAGTGATTGAACACGCGGCTGAACTACATTTACAGTCTCCAGCCGACTTGATGCTTGGTTTGATTCAGCATTTTAAATCTTTAAATTTAAACCACGTCGGAATTTCATCCGTTCAAGACAAAAAGAATAATGATCGTATTATTCATATTCTTAAGATGCTGGATGTTCCTGTAATCTTCGCCAAAGTACATGCTGAATATTCAGGTTTAATGTGTGGTTATGACAATACCAGTCAATTGGGAATCGACCGTTGGTTACAAGTTTTGGCGGTCGCGAATGCGAATGAAAATTTATGTATTGTCAGTTGCGGTACAGCACTCACCATTGATCTAACTGAAGGTTTACAGCACTTGGGTGGTTATATCCTGCCGAACCTGTATTTGCAACGTAACTCACTCATTCAAAATACCAAAGGGATTAGAATTCCAGATATGGCATTTTCTGAGCTTAGCCCTGGTCGCAATACGATAGATGCTGTGCATCATGGTATTTTTTTAGGTTTACTCAGTACGATTCGTCAAGTGATGATGCAGTCACCACGTCAATTGGTATTAACGGGTGGCGATGCTGCTTTATTTGCACAATACCTCCATGACTTTAATCCTATTATTGAGCCTGACTTATTATTAAAAGGTTTAAAAATTTATATCGAAAAACAAGCATAATTGATTTTAAAATAGTCATTAAAATCAAAGAATTGACTTCTACATTTAATATTGATTCATATCACATGTTAGATATATTTACCGTGATGTACTAAGCAACTTTCGAAGCGTTTTAAAGTGACTCTTTTGACCAAATGCTTTATTACGCTATTGTCTGCCCTTAATTTCATATAAATTTTAGATATGGATTTCTCAATAATATTTTATATATCAAATACTTCAATTAACTTAAATTAGTGTGTATGGTGTTCGTTCAGAAATACACGAATGAGGTTTATATGCATAGTTTTTCTGTAGAAGATCTAGATCGATTAATTGAAAATGATTTAAAAGAAGAAAATAAATCAAGAAAATTATTGATTGGATATAAGTTATTTTATGTCCTCCTGAAAGATCCTAAGTTTTACTCAGAAGTTACCAAATCAGCCCTCAGCGCGACTAAAAGAAAATATAAGAACTTAAAAATCAAAATTACGACAGATGAATACCAGCTTCATTTTGAATAAAACCTTAAATAAAACTATAAAAGAGAGCAATAAGCTCTCTTTTCATTTTTAAGAAAATACTTCATTCAGACGAATTTAGTTAGATTTTAAGTTCTAATATAGCTTCTAACGTAAGAAGCAAAACTGTCAATACCTTACTTATTTACATATGAACCATAAGCAAGATAGATATTGATCACAGCTTATAATTCCTCAGCAATTGTAAGCATGATTAAAATAATAATAACGCTATATTTTTCTAATAAACCTAAATTCATACAATGAAATTAGGTTATTTTTGTTGTTCGAAAATGATTTTTTATCATCTAAAAATAAGATTTTTGATTAAAACCTATTAAAAAATATTTGAAATAATTGCAGATTTAAGAGTATCCATGATTTACAAGATTAAACACTGTAAACCTTACCTTGATTGATTTTTTTCATTATGTTGTAGCTGAACTAAATTTATTTTCCATAAAAATAGTTTACTTTTCAAACAAAACACAATTAAAAATTTTAAGGTGATACTTATGACAGCTACGAATGGAATGCTAGATCCTAACGACTCAGTAATATTACTTATAGATCACCAGAGTGGTTTATTTAATACAGTACGAGATGTTCCTGTTGCTGATTTACGTCATTACGTTACTGCTATTGCTAAAACAGCAACTCTTTTGGACATCCCCGTAATTACCACTGCATCAGTGCCAGATGGTCCAAATGGTCCACTCATTCCTGAAATACATAAATATGCCCCACATGCAGTATATGTTCCTCGTACTGGTCAAATTAACACCTGGGATAATCCTTTATTTGTCGAAGAAGTAAAGAAAACAGGAAGAAATACGCTCATTATTGCAGGCACACTGACCAGTGTTTGTATGGCATTCCCTGCAGTTAGTGCTCGTTTAGAAGGCTATAATGTTTATTGTGTTGTGGATGCCTCAGGAAACTGGAGTAAATTGGCAACGGATACAACGATTGCTCGCGTTACACAAGCTGGTGCAATACCAACAGATACCTTTGCTATCGTCGCTGAGTTAATGCGTACATGGAACCGTCCTGAAGGTTCACGCTTTGCAGAAATTCTTTCTGATCATGTATGCCCTGAATATAAGTGTTTGATGGAAAGCTTTGGTAAAGCACAATCTGTAGTTACAGAAGGTCCTGAAACTAATCTCGATAAATATAAATAAGATTAAATCGTATTAATCTTTTCTAAAACTGAACCTAAACCCGAGTCGAGGGTTTAGGTTCGCTCTAAATAAATAATCGTTAATTTTAAGATTTAATTATGCTTGTTTAATGGTGGGTTATATTTTGAAAAATATTCTGTTTGTTTTAGTTTTTATATTGACTACAACTGGATGTAGCAAAATTCAAGAATCTTATCAGATAGGATCTGCTCTTTATTTAGTCGGCGTCATGAATAACTGGGATAAATTTAGCGTAGAGAAGAAAAATGCAGGCATTATCCGCACGCTCGCTTCGCCTTCAGAATTAAGTTATTTAAGATCACGACTAGATAATGAATATGTGGCGGCCTTAGAAGTCATTGGAAAAATGGCTGGTGATAGTCCAAGTGCGATATTTAAAAAGTCTATTCAAAAAGATTTAGATAATTCTAATAGTAAATTTATTTTTCCTATAAACGAGGCGTATAGCCTTAGAGACAAAACCACAAAAGAAATATTTGGTTATTGTGTCGATCATAACATTCAGACTGTAACCAATGGAATTCCTGAAAAAGACCTGAAGAAAAGACATACCTTTTCTTATGTTGATATGAATAAAAAGATTTCATTCTTTGCAATGAGTGATGATTTAATCAAAAACTTATGCGGAGAAAGTTTTTATCAATCTGTAAATATTGATAATAAAGTTAAGAAATAAACAATAAGCGCTGAGTTATCCATGAGATTTTAATTGATCACTGGTTTCCTATAAAACTTATTGAATAACAAATATTTTGAGCATTTACTTAAATCAAATTTAACAGTACAAACTCAATTAAAACGTTTTAAGAACAGGCTTATGAATTATATGTGAGGTCAATGATCACTTACTTCGTGCAACTTCAAACGATAACTCACGAATAATATGAGGAAATAGATAAATGGTTATGCAGCATAAAAAATTTTACGCTATTGGTTTAATCTCAGGCTGTATTTTATTGGCGGGATGCCAATCGGAAGCAAAGCTTAACTCAACGCATCAATCAGTGGAGGCTACGACTATATTTGAAACCATTAAATCTAGAAATATACAGGCCGTTCAGGCTCTTATTCATTCAAATATTGATTTAGAGCAACGTAACAGTCAGGGTGAAACCCCACTGATGAATGCAATTTACTCAAAGCAATGGGATATTGCCAAACTCCTCATACAAGCTGGGGCTGATGTTAATGCCCAAGACAATATGCAAAATAGTCCTTTCCTTTATGCTAGTGCAGAGGGTTATTTGGAAATTGTAAAATTATCCTTAAACTATCAGCCTGATTTTAACGTTTATAATCGCTATGGAGGCACGGCTTTAATACCTGCGGCAGAAAAAGGACACGTGGAAACAGTGCGTCTGCTCGCTAACGTACCCAATTATCCAATCAATCATGTGAATAAATTGGGATGGACCGCCTTAGTTGAAGCCGTTGTATTGAGTGATGGCAGCGCGCCTTATGTAGAAATCATTAAAATTTTATTAGAGGCTGGAGCGGATAAAACTATTCCCGATAAAAATGGAGTAAGTGCTTTGCAACATGCAGAAAAAAAGGGATATAAAGAAATTGCCGCTTTGCTTAGAAACTAATTTTTAGATTTGGATCAGAAATCTCTTAATTATTAATATCTTAATTATTAATATCTTTAATGATTGAATCAAGATTGCTAAAAATGAAAAAGGCGCTCTAAGCGCCTCATCCATTACTAATAAAAAATCTACTTTTTATCACTACCACCAAATAATGGGCCCATACCACCGCCACCGCCGCCGAGTTTTTTCTGCATTCCCGTGAGCGATTTCATCATTTTTGCCATACCCGTTGGATTCGAAAACTTCTTCATCATTTTCGCCATCTGCGCATGTTGCTTAATCAGCTTATTCACTTCAACCACATCCATACCACAACCTGCCGCAATACGTTTTTTGCGGCTAGGATTCATCAGATCTGGATTACGGCGTTCTTTAATGGTCATCGATTGAATAATCGCTTCCATTTTTTTGACTTGCTTTTCAGGGTTTGCCTGTGCAATCGCGTCTTGAATACCCGAATTGCTCATTCCCGGCAATTTATCCAAGAAGCCCATCATGCCGCCCATTTTATTCATTTGTTCAAATTGCATTAGCATGTCTTCAAAGTTGAAGTTACCACCCTTCTGCAATTTTTTAGCCATTTTTTCGGCTTTTTCTTTGTCGACTTTACGCTCAAGCTCTTCGACTAAAGAAAGAACATCACCCATGCCCAAAATACGCTGTGCTACACGCTCAGGATGGAAAGGTTCTAAAGCATCAAGCTTTTCACCCATACCCAAGAACTTAATTGGCTTACCCGTAATGGCACGAACTGAAAGCGCTGCACCACCACGTGCATCACCATCGGTTTTTGTCAGGATCACACCTGTCAAAGGTAAAGCATCATTAAAGGCTTTGGCAGTATTTGCGGCATCCTGACCCGTCATGGCATCGACCACGAATAAGGTTTCAGTTGGATTAATCGCTGCGTGAAGCTCTTTAATCTCATCCATCATGTCATCATCAATATGCAGACGACCTGCAGTATCGACAATCAGAACATCAGCAAATTGGATTTTTGCTTGCTCAATGGCACGATTCACAATATTAATCGGTTTTTCATCAGCGCTTGATTCTAAGAAAATCGCACCCACTTCCCCCGCAACAGTTTGTAACTGCTTAATCGCTGCTGGACGGTATACATCGGCAGAGACCATTGCGACTTTTTTCTTTTGACGCTCTTGTAAGAAGCGCGCAAGCTTAGCAGCAGTTGTGGTTTTACCCGCACCTTGTAAACCTGCCAACAACACCACTACAGGTGGTTTTGCAGCAAGATCTAGGCTTTCGTTGGCTGCACCCATCATTTTTGTCAGTTCGTCATGAACAATCTTGACAAAAGCTTGGCCTGGAGAAAGCTGAGTCATCACTTCCTGACCCAATGCCTCTTCCTTAACTTTCGCAATAAATTCACGAGTCACAGGCAAGGCAACGTCCGCCTCAAGGAGAGCCATACGTACTTCACGTAACGTATCTTTAATATTATCTTCGGTCAGTTGCCCTGAGCCAGTAACATTTCTTAAACTCTGCGTGAGTCGTTCTGTTAAGGTATCAAACATTGCAAAATCCGCTTAAAATGGTTGTTGCAAAAAAATCTTTCTTAAAATAGAAAATTTATGCATAAGATGCTATAGGATACTGTAGTTCGCATGGAATTTATATCTCATAACATGAATATTCAGCATCCAGAAAAAGGTTTGACATGATTAGCCTCCCTTTGGTTTATACAATTTTAGCATTATTTGCTTATACCACATCTTTTTGGTATTTGTTTTTACATTTAATGTCAAAACGTACGCCAAATCATTGGTTTATCGGTGTTGTTTCTGGTTTAGGTTTATTTCTACATGGGTTGGTATTGTATTTCGATATGGTAACTCCGCTTGGGATTAATTATAATGTCTTCAATTTACTCTCTTTCACATCAGCATTAATGCTTTTACTTAGCTTACTTTACAGTAGCTATCGCCCTGTGCTTGCTTTGAATTTAATCGGAATTCCTGTTGCGGGTCTCGGTTTGATTTTAGGCTTTAGTATGAGCCAACCGATTTTAGAACTCAGAGAGAATTCTTTTGGGCTAGACATTCATATTATTTTGTCTTTATCAGCCTATGCCGTATTGCTCATGGCCACCATTCATGCCGTTTTACTTTGGTTGCAAGACCGAGAACTCAAAAACAAACAAAAAAAACGCGTTTGGGTCAATTTACTTCCTTCGTATCAAGCGATGGAATCTTTACTATTTGATATGTTAATCACTGGATTTACATTATTAACTGCAGCATTACTTTTTGGTTTTTTTACCATCGATAATTTCTTTGCTCAGCATTTAGCACATAAAACTGCATTCAGCATTGTCTCGTGGTTTGTTTATGGTGCTTTATTATTTGGACATTATAAATTTGGATGGCGAGGTCAAAAAGCGCGTCGTTTTACGATCTTTGGTTTTATATTATTAGCGATTGGTTTTATAGGCTCAAAGTTTGTTTTAGAAATGTTACTTTCAAAATAAAAATCAAAATAATGTTAAACAAGTATCATTAATTAATAAAAATGATGATTAATTTTTTTCATACTCATTATTATATAAAAATTTCAAAAATAAAAAAATAACTAATTAAAACAAAT
>JAHLFF010000054.1 GCA_018883945.1 Candidatus Acinetobacter avistercoris | reverse complement strand
TAGCACCAAATCAATTTCAGCATTGCTTATGCGTCGATTTCTTGATTTTGGCTGAGATGGTTTATTCACTAAAGCAAAAGGGTTGCTTTCGAGTAAGAATAATTCTTTTTGAGCATAAGTGAAGATTGCAGAAAGCAATGAAATATCTCGTAAAACAGTACCAGGTTGAACAGACCTTAATCTCGTATTTCTCCAGTCTGTTAAAATTTGCGGTGTGATGTCGTGAATAGACATTTCTGCAATGTGTGAAAAGTTACTTATAAAATGCCTGATTGCTATCTTTGTTGTTCTGCTTGATTTCTTGTGCTGCCCTATATTTTCATAATAACGATACATTAATGCCGAAAGTGCATAATTTTGCTTAGCTTGGCCTTTTTCACTTTTAACTTCTGTTTTTAGCTCAAGGAGTTTTAGCATCGCCCATTGCTCACATTCTTTTTCAGTATCTCTGGTTGCGCTAATGCGCTTGCCATTAAACATCAGTTCAATACGATATGCATCACCACGTTTTCTAGCTTTTGGAAGTTTCATCTTGGCGTAATCTTGGCGTAATCAATCATACATTTTAACTTAAAATATGTATGATTTGATTTAAATGAATGAAAAATATGAAAAGAACCTGATTTAAAAACCCACATAAAACACGTTAAATTTAAACTAAACCTATATTTTATAAAAATAAAATAAAATAATGACTTTCAATCCAAGCCCACATACAACAAATAACGCAGCCCCTTGATTAGGGGCTTTTTAATAATGATTATCACAAATTTAAGCAGAACTTTTTAAAGTAGCAGACTTTAATTCATTCGCAGACTGACGAATTAAATCACCCGTCTTATCCCAACCTAAACAGCCATCTGTTATCGATTGCCCATACATCATATTGGGGCTTATTTTCTGATTTCCATCGATCAAGAAACTCTCAAGCATCACCCCTCGCACTTGAGTAGCATGACGCTCGGCAATAATTTGTTTTAAGACCTGAACTTGCTTAAGCGGATCTTTATGACTATTGCCATGACTGCAATCAATCACCAAAGCAGGTAAAACACCATGTGCTTTTGATCTAATTTTCTCAATCTCTTCTAATTGGAAGTTTGTTCCTGTATTTGAACCCCTTAAGATCAAATGAGCTCTAGGATTCCCTTGAGATTCAAGGATCGATGGCAAGCCCGTTTGACTCATCCCCATAAATTGATGCGGATGAGATGCCGACTGAATAGCATCCAAAGCAATTTGAATAGAGCCATCCGTACCATTTTTAAAGCCAATGCTATACGGCATATAACTTGAAATTTCTCGGTGAATTTGCGACTCACTGGTTCTCGCTCCAACAGCGCCCCACGCCAGTAAATCATCAAAGTACGCAGTTACCATTGGGCTCAAAAGCTCTGATGCTATCGGTAAACCCATTTCAATGATTTGCAGATACAAAGTACGGGATTGCGCTAATCCTTTTTGAATATCATATGATCCATCTAGCTCTGGATCATATAAATAACCTTTCCATCCGACTGTAGTACGTGGCTTTTCAATATAAGCACGCATCACCAAGTAAATTTCGTCTTCAACTTCAGATTGTAATTCTTTTAATTTTTGAGCGTATTCTAAAACAGCATTTGGGTCATGTATTGAACATGGTCCAGTAATCACCAATAAGCGGTTATCACGACCTTCTAAAATATTTTGAATGGTTACGCGTTGAGTTTTTATTTGATAAGCAAATGATTCAGATAATGCAAATTGTTGTTTTAATTGATTCGGTAAAACCAAAGTTTTTTCAAGTTGAGTATTTTGTGTCGTTACTAAGTTCTTATTTAAAGCATTCATACGTATTCCTTTGGACTGAAATACCAGTCCTATTTTCATCTGAGCGTTAAAGGTCTTGAAGATTTGGCTGTTAAAACCACCAGTTGACTAAAGTAAAACCAATACGTGTTGCTAAAATAAGAACGGTTAAAATTTTTCATAATCTACTCCAAAAAAGTTAAAATTTGATGCATAAAAAAACCTGATCGGGGCTGCCGATCAGGTATAAACTTGATGGGCAACCATTATGTTGCCCGAACGCGTCTAGGCAACTAGGTCATAAATTGCCAAAAGTAATAATAAGCGTTAGAAATCAAATTCGGGGTTTGCATCAGTATTTATTAAACATATAAAGATATTTAGAAATACAATACGCACAATCGGATAATTTTACAAGGGCTTTATTTGTAATTAATTTTTATGAATCATATTATAAAAACGATTCTAATAAATAACTTAAATTTAACGAACGTGATTTAATTAAGCAATTTTAAAATTCATTCTTAAACTTGATTATACTTTTGATCATTTATCCAGATCTTAAAACTTCATATTTATTGCCACCATCATCAACTCAAATTTCAATTTTTTTAATTAATTGAGTCTCTACATTGTAAATTATTGATGTTATTGGTCAGTAATATTCTAGCGTCTTCAGCACACACCGCTCGACCAAATAGAAAGCCTTGACCATATTTACAGCCAAACAGTTCAAGCGCTTTTGCTTGCTCCAAAGTTTCAATACCTTCCGCGATAACGTCCAAAGATAAAATTGGACCTAAACGCGCAATGCCCTCAACAATCGACTTAGTCGATTTGTCTTCATTCATTCGACCCACAAAAGAACAATCTATTTTTATACAATCGACAGGATAATCTCGTAGATGCGTCATAGACGAATGGCCCGTTCCAAAATCATCGAGTGAAATTCGTAAACCATATTCTTTTAGTTTTGTTAATGCACGAATGATATGATCCGAACCACTTTCGGAAAATACATGTTCTGTAATTTCAATTTCAATTAAATTTATTGGTATTTGGTAATGTTCTAAGCGCTGAATAAGTAATTCAGCATAATTATCACGCATAAATTCAACTGGTGAAACATTAATTGAGACCGGAACGAGATTTAATCCTGCTTTGATCCACGCTGCCATATCTGAAAATATTTTGGCATGCATGACTTCGCTAATTTTGGTTGCCAGTTCATAATCACTAAAAGCCTCGAAAATACTGGCTGGATGTTGAATATTCTTATCCTCTTCTCGCCAGCGTAAGAGCGCTTCAAAACCAATTAGCTGTTGATTATCTAAACGTACTTTGGCTTGATAAAAAGGCTCAATACGATTTTCACGCAGAATCGATCGTGCTGTATAAAGTTGAGCTGTTTTTTTCTTTGCCAATATCAACATCTTTGGATTATATAAGCGAATTCCACCTCGACCTCGCTCTTTTAAATCATTCAATGCTGTATCTGCACATTTCATCAAACCCATGACATCCATTGCATCTTGTGGATATAGAGCACAACCGATGCTCATACCGCTATTAATTATTTTTCCAGAAAAAGTAATGGGTAAATCATTTTGTTCTAGTACTTTTAAAGCAACACGCTCTAAATCTTCAGTTTTAGTCATATTGGGTACGATAACAGCGAACTCATCCCCGCCTATACGTGAGAAATAAGCATTTATATTTAAACATTTACTGAATCTTTTCGATAAAACTTGTAAAAGATGATCTCCAGCTGAATATCCCAAGCTATCGTTAATATTTTTAAAATAATCTAAATCGATAAACATGATTCCCAAATGATTATTCTGCTCCCTAGCATCTGTAAGACACTGTTTAAGTTGATTTTTAAATGCAATTCGATTTGTTAAGCCTGTTAATTCATCATATTCACTTAAATATTTAACTTTTTGCTCTGCGATACATTTAGATGTGATATCTCTAGATACACATAAAATACTGATTGTTTCACCAAGATCATTCAGGACAGGGGTTAGAGTATTATCCCAATAGGTCATTTTATTCGCATTAACCGTCTTTCCAACAAATCTTGCACTTATTCCTTTTGCTGCAGTATCAATCGCCTGCTGAGCCTTTAGACGCATGGCCAACGGTAATAGATCACACCAATTCATTCCAAACTTATTGACTTTTTCTTTTCCGAATAAGGCTAAACAACCTGAACGATTCATATGTATTAACTGGCCTGAAGGCGTCATCGTTTTGATACAGTCAAGACTGATGTCAAGCATTTCTGAATTGGTACGCAACATGTCAGTTGCTTCACGTAACTTAATCATACGATCATGAATATTGGTACAACTCACGACCCAATCTAAATTATTTTTTTGTTTTAAATGATATTCACCAATCAAATTAAACCAGATGTACTCACCTGCTTGATTTTTAATTCGACACTCTTTTTCAAATCTTCGCCCAGTTTTCTTTGCGTTCTTCCAAAGAACATAGATATGTTCTGCATCATCAGGATGAAAAAATCGTACCCATTCACGATCATTGAGATAATCTGTATCAACTCCTAGGTATTCTTTCATTGCCGTATTGAAATAACCTACATTTCCTTTCGAAACCCATAAAAAATGAGGTAACAGATTTAAAGTATTCTTAAAATCATCAGATAAAATTAATTTTTTTGAACTATTATTATTTTCAGAGCTATCTTTTTGATTCAAAGTCGAATCAGGGTACAAATCTAAAATGCTCATATCTCACCTTACAACTCAACCCAAACAATTAGCCATGGTTCTATTGCCAATCACTCTAAGTTATTTATATACAAAAAAAATTCAATAAAAATGTGTTTAAACACTCAAATATTTAGTTTTATAAAGTTATTTATTTGAAAAATTCATACATAGTGAATTTAATCACATAATAATAAAAGTATGAACATTATAGCACTCATTTTTTTTAAATAGTAAACTTGAAACATTTATATCAATCTAATATTACAAACTAACTATATTTAAATTTTCAATACGCACCTCCATTGCGTTTTTATGCTGCTTTATAGAAGTAAAATTTTTATTATTTTCTAATATTAAATTCATTAATTAAGTAAAATTATATAATTTTGAGATTATCATCGCTATTGATTAGATTTTCTTAACAATAGCGATGATAATAATAAATATCAATCTATTATTC
>JAHLFF010000053.1 GCA_018883945.1 Candidatus Acinetobacter avistercoris | reverse complement strand
GCAGTATCTTCAGCAAAATGGTCATGCCGATCTGGATTTTGTTACCCAACATACTCAAGGCCTGGAGCAGGCGCTTGCCAGCAGCTCGACAGAGTCATCGATTGAAAGCGTGGCAAGACGTACCGGTATTGCTATTGAAAAATTAATCTTATTTTTTCAAAAATTTGCCCAGACCGAAAAAATTATGAGCCTGTTTTCCATGGGCGTAAACCAATCCTCCCAAGGCGTAGACAAGGCCAATAGCATTATCAACTGTCATTTATTGACAGGAAAAATAGGCAAACCCGGTTCGGCACCTTTTTCCATGACCGGACAGCCGAATGCCATGGGCGGACGGGAAGTCGGTGGACTGGCCAATATGCTGGCCAGTCATCTGGATCTGGATAATCCGCAGCATCAGCAACTGGTGCAGGATTTCTGGCAAAGCCCGGTCATCGCGCGGCAGCCCGGATTAAAAGCGGTAGATTTATTTCAAGCGGTGGAAAGCGGGAAAATCAAGGCCATCTGGATTATGGCCACCAATCCGATCGTGAGTTTGCCCGATGCAGATCAGGTTAAACGCGCTCTGGAAAAGTGTGAATTTGTGGTCGTTTCCGATATTTGTCTCGACACCGATACCACGCAATATGCCGATGTACTGTTACCGGCATTGGGTTGGGGCGAAAAAGATGGCACAGTCACCAATTCGGAGCGCCGTATTTCCCGGCAAAAGGCTTTTTTGCCGGCTCCGGGTGAAGCCAAAGCAGACTGGTGGGCCATTTCTCGGGTGGCTCAGGTCTTAGGTTTTCGCGGTTTTGACTTTAGCAATAGCCATGACATTTTTCTGGAACACGCCCGTTTATCTGCCTATCAGAATAGTTCACTTTCGCAACGCGCAGATACACCCAATTTTCGCTATTTCAACCTGCAAGGTTTAACTCATCTCGGTTTTGCGGAATATCAGAATCTGGCATCGATCCAGTGGCCGGTTTGGGATAAGCAAGAAGTTCATCAGGTTGGTCAACTATTTAGCCAAGGCCAGTTTAGTCATGCAGATGGCAAGGCCAGATTAGTGCCGACAGTTGCCGCCAATCCCATACATGCTATTTCTGCTGAATATCCGCTGATCCTGAATACCGGACGGATTCGCGATCAATGGCACACCATGAGTCGTACCGGATTATCTGCCAGTTTATCCCAGCATCGTACTGAGCCTTATTGTGAGTTGCATCCGCACGATGCGCTGAAATATGGCTTGAAAGATGCCGAGCTGGTCGAGGTGAAATCCGCTTGGGGAAGTTGTGTACTCCGTGTGCAATTTTCACAAAATATGCGACGTGGCCAGATTTTTGCACCGATTCATTGGAACGACCAGTTTGCGTCCGATGCGCGGATTGGCAAAGTGGTGAATCCGGTAGTTGACCCGATTTCTGGCGAACCAGAATTTAAGCATACTCCAGTGATGATCCAGCCATTTTATACCCAGTGGCAGGGCGTGCTGTATGTGCGGGAAGGCTTTGAACAACAGATCCAGACCATGATTGAAAATATGGTGTGGTGGAACAAAATTCAAACCACTCAGGCCATCCGTTATGAACTGGCAGACCGGCGCAGGTTTTCTGACATCACCGGGCAGATCAAGAGTCTCTTAGACTTTAATGATGAAAGCCTTGAATGGCTGAATCTCGAAGATCAAACGGCGCATATCAGTCATAGTGTGGTGCTTCAGGATGGCCAGTTAATTGCCAGTTTTTATATCGCACCGGCGGCACTATTGCCAGATCGTGACTGGGTGGCTGGCCTGTTTAGACGTGAACGTCTGAGTGCATTGCATCGTAAAGCATTGCTGGCAGGTCAGGCCATGTCGATGGGAAATAGTGAAGGGGCATTGGTCTGTAGCTGTTTTAAGGTCGGTAAGAACCGAATTATTCAAACCATTAAAGATAAAAATATCACGCATGAAAAACAGGTGACTGCATGTCTAAAAGCCGGAGGAAATTGCGGTTCGTGTTTGCCAGAAATTAGAGGCCTGATTAAGGCCTGCCAGACGGAGTGCATAGAATGAAAAGAAGAGTGATGAAGACGGTGTCTTATCCGGAAACCGACGTGGTGATTCTGGCCGGAGGTTTAGCGCGGCGCATGAATGGCATCAATAAATTGCTGCACAAATTTGATGATGAAATCCAGCTGATTAAAATCCATCAGCAACTGAAGTCCCGGGCAAGCAAAGTCTGGATCAATAGCCATCGGGATCACTCTATTTATAAACGGATGATTCCTTCGATTGATTTTTATCAGGACGATGAACCCGGCTTTCAGGGACCATTGATGGGCATGAAGAGTGCCTGGTCACATGTGGAATCTGATTATGTGCTGTTCGTGCCTTGTGATGTGACCTATATCCCCAAAAAGGTCATTTCACGTTTACATCAGGCCTTGCAACGACATCCCTTATGTGAAGTGGCGGTAGTTGAAATCAATGAAAAGGCATTGTTTCCATTCTGTCTGATGAAACGCAGCAGCTTACCCACGCTTATACAACATCTTGAAAATGATCAGCACAGTTTAAAACTCTGTTTTGCTGACATGCACATGCAGCGGGCAAGTTTTAAAAATCGTGCCCTGTTTTTCCACAGTATTAATTCATTTGACGAGCTACAGCAGCATCAACAGCTTAACTTTCTTTAGCATTTAAAATGCTAAAAGCCGAATCATCATATTCTGGCTCAACAAAATATTGCTTTTTTTTATTTTTCGAACAAAATTTCGGACTAAAAAAGAACAAATATTATCCATTAATATTATTTAAAAATAAATTTGTGCAAAGTTGGAACACTTATTGCTTATTCATTGTGAAGAAATAGGGCAGTAAATCAAGACTGTTAAATAACCGTGCAGATCTCATCATGGACCGCAGCAATGAACAGCATGACAGCTTTAGCACCTCGCAGTATCTTTCAGGATCAGTTTGGACGCCAGAAACGTAAGTTGCGGATCTCGGTGACTGACCGCTGTAATTTTAAATGCAGCTATTGCATGCCTGAACATCCGGAATGGATGAATAAAAAAGATTTGCTCAGTTTTGAAGCCCTGTATGCTTTTTGCGAGTTTATGGTGCGACACGGGATTGAGCAGATCCGGGTGACGGGGGGCGAACCGTTGATGCGCCAAGGCATCGTTCATTTTATTGCCCGCTTACAGACGCTGAAAGCCTTTGGCCTTAAACGTATTTCCATGACCAGCAATGGCCATTATTTAAAAGATTATGCCCAGCCGCTTAAACAGGCAGGACTGGACGACCTGAATATCAGTCTGGACAGTCTTGATCCAAAGCAGTTTCAGCAACTGACCCAAAAACAG
>JAHLFF010000052.1 GCA_018883945.1 Candidatus Acinetobacter avistercoris | reverse complement strand
AGGCTTCTTCATCTGGAAATTATATTGCTAAAGAAGCCCTCAAGAATAGCTTTGTGCAACAAAGCCTGTTGAAGATATCATTCGGAAAGAGGAGCCTTTTTCTGAATGGCAAATTCGTAATATCCATCAACTCATTTTGAAAAATATTGATGATGATAATGCTGGCCGCTATCGTCAACAAAATGTCCTAATCTCTGGTGCTACATCTACCCCACCTGATTACACATTATTAAATGAAAAGATGGCTCAGTTAGTTGATTGGTATAATTCAGAGGCACATAAGCTTCACCCCATTGAACGTGGAGCTAAAGTACATGCTGATTTTGTAGGTATCCATCCATTCATTGATGGCAATGGCCGTACATCACGTCTATTGATGAATCTCGAATTGCTTAAAGCTGGTTATCCACCTTGCGTCATCACAGTTGAAAACCGACTGGCCTACTATGAAGCCCTAGATCAATGGATGGCTTATGGAAAGACTGAAGCTTTTATCCAATTAGTTTCCGATGCTGTACTAGAAGGATTTAAACCATATCAAGTAGTTTTAGGAATTTAAAATTATATAATCGATTAATCATTCAAGTTGGTCCAACTGCTCACAAGCGATCAAATTAAGATGTACAAATTGTTCCCAAGAAATTTTTTGTTTAAAGTGTTGCTCATAATAGGTATCAACTCGACATACTTCCGGACGATTTTCATAGATTGTACATAAATGAGATGTTAGATCGTGGTAACGGCAAATGCCGTCACCACGATCTAAAAAATCAGTTTGGTTTGATAAATTAACATGCCTGCAACAGGCTCCGCACTGAGTGCATGGAAAAGCAATCAATTTTTAGCCAACCCTAATAACCAGCTTCGAGTACTTTCTGAATTTCCCATTTCAAATGGTAATTTAATTTCTTGCTTTTCTATTTCTTTCTTTAGAACTATATTGCGCTCTAATTCAGAATTAGCACTGTTTAGTTGTTCTGTAAATACAGAAATCTCATCAATATTTAAGCCAAATTCTAATTGCGTCAATTGTAGAATATATTGGTCTAACTCTTTATTGATCTCTCTAAAGTTATCTAGTATTTTTTCATATTTTGTTTTTACCTGATCTAAATATGACCAGAATTTTTGCATTATTTCACTTTGCTCAATGAAATAATTTAAAGCCAAAATTACAATACCACTTGTCAAAGCGCTAGCGAAGTCAACAACTAAATTTCCTAAAGGCATTGAGTTAAGAGCAGCTAAACCTTCATGCATAAGCATACCTACGATTATGCCAATACTTGCTGAAAGAATTTTAAAAGTGGCTTTAGTTAACTCACCAGTCGATAAGTTCTCTGGATTAAAGAATGCCATCTTCATGACTTTGATCAAATTTAACCAGGTCTCTCTTATAATTTTCCCCCAAAACTTTGTTGTTGTAAGAAAAATATTTAATACCGTTGTAGAAAGACTTGCAAAAACACCTGAAATTGTTGCATCCCGAAAACTAGAAACTACATCCTTAAACCGCTGCTTTACACGTTCAATAATATTTAAAACCGTATCTTTTAAATCATCTAAAAAGTTTTTAATTCTAAATTCAACTATTTTATACTTCACGTATATAGAAGGAATTACCGCTTTTATTTCAAACCAAATTTCAGCAAGTATAAGTCCTAATGTCTCCCTTAAACCCATTTTTAAACCAGCAATCCCTGCTGATGTTAAGCTTGCCTTAAAAAACTTAGTACTTTGATAATAACTATTTATCTGCTTCTCAGTTTCAGCTCTTGCCTTTTCATCAACTTTTTTCATGGATTCACTATCAACTTGTTTAAGCTCATCCAATGATTGCTGTTTTTTTCTAATTTTATCTTGAACTTGCTGAAACTCATGCCGTTCTTGAGGTGTAGATTGTGGCATTCCATGAAGCTTCTGATTTAACTTACTTAATTCAATTTCACGATTATTAATTGTTTCGGGTAAATTATTTAAAAATTTATCAACAGAATGCTGTTTTTTAGTTCTATTTATACTGCTAGCCGTTGACGATAAATTTGAGTCTTGATTAGCTAATGCTACTCCATCCAGTCCAGCTAGCATTCTTCCAGCATCATTATGAATCTCATGCGCCGATATAATATGATCCAAATCACGGTTTTGGCCTTTTGATAGATTTTTATCTTTACGATATTTATCTTTCAAAGTCCCATTTTCTTGCGCTTGTTTATCATTCCGCCCTTTCTGAATATAATTATGATGTTGATGATAAGCAGCCGAATCATATTTTTCACGATTTTCATACTTTATCTTTTCCGCTTCTGTTGCCCATATGTCTTGTCTGACATTTTGAATCGTATCAACATCTCCACCTTTTTTATCTTCAAATAATAAAAAATCAAGACCAAAGGTAGTCACTAAACTTTTAGTGACAACTTGGTTAATTTCATCTGACCAATCAAATGTTTTTGATGACATATCTGTTCCTAATATAAGAACTCCTCCTGTGTTGACAGGAGGAGTCCTTCATACTTTAAAATTATGTTATTAACGCTTAAAACCTTCATGGGTTTCTTTTAAAACTTTCTCAAGACCTTGATGATCAAGTACTTGCATACCATGCTCGTCTACAAGAATTTCTGCATTACCATCTTTGTCTAAAATAGGCTTACCTTTATTATCTTGTTTTACCTTGAATAGCGGCGTAGAAATCATTTTTGCCATAATTGCAGCTAAACTTGTACCATTTTCAATGCATGTAATCGTCTCTTCCGAAATGCTATGTATTTTTTCCTGATTACCCTCTTTTAGTATTTGATTAATCTCTTTTAGCTTTTCAAAATACAAATTGAAGACGCTATATATTTTAGTTAATTCATTATAAATTCGGTCTGCATAAGATTGGACTCGCAATAACTGCTCTTGTGCAATCTCCATTTTTGTAACAGCTTGGTCAACTTCGTAACGGATATCTCTTGCTTTATCTAGCGCTTTAGAACCATGAATCGCATAAGCAATACCAGCTACAGCTAATACAGGAGCAACAACTGCGCCTCCTAGCACCATAGCACCACCAGCCATTCCCCAACCGCCAGCAGCTAATGAACCACCACCAATAGCCGCCATAGTAGCATTATATGCAGCGACACCAGATAAAGATGCTATAGATGTCCCTGTAGATGCGGCTCCAAGAGCCATAACGCCACCGTATACAGCAAATCCCGCTGCTGCTCCCGAAACACCACCACCAACAACAGTTTTCAAATAGTCAGTTGCTGTAATAGCAACTTCCTTTATTTGATTTAATTTATGCTGGGGAATTTGAATTTTTGTATCGCTATATTTTTGAAAATTATTATTTTTTAAAATTTCTTCTACTAAACGATCAAACTTATCAAAATCTGAACCTATTTTGAGCTCTAACTCGCCTAAGCTTTCTAATGACTGACTGGTTTTATTATTTACTTCGTCAAGAGCTTCCTTATGCTTTTTATAAATATTTTTTGAGCGTTCAATAATATCATCTGCAAGACTTTTGTCTTGATGACCATCATAAGCTTTTTTAGCTCCAACCGCTGTCGCTGCAACGGCAGCCCCAATTAAAATTAATGGTAATGGCATGGTTTCCTCTCAATTACTACTAAGTAATTATTTTTAATAATGACTAAAAATATGAATTTATTTTAGAGCAGGATGATGCAACTTAATTAACTTTTAAATTCTCATAAATG
>JAHLFF010000051.1 GCA_018883945.1 Candidatus Acinetobacter avistercoris | reverse complement strand
AATCTGTATATTGATTTTTTGAAAGTAAAGAATGTGTTTTTTGTAAAAATATTATTATAAATAAAATGCTTAGATGTATTTCACTTTTTATTAAAAGCTCGTTAACATAGGGTATTACGAACAAGCTTTGGATGTCGCTATGAGTTTTTGGAAAAGAAAAAACAATGCCAGCTTTGTATTCTTCATCATTACCTTATATGCGCTGATTGGTTTTGGACTGGGTTATTTCATTTGGGAATTTGTGTTGCAAGGCTAAGTGACCCAGCAATAAAAAAGCCTCTAGAGATAGGGGCTTTTTTGCTGTTTGGATTTTATGAGGGGATTAGCCAGTGACTTGTTTGGGAGGAGTTCAACAGCTTGAGTGATAACTGCTGCTGTGCTCAGGGTAAGATTGAATAGAATTTTTTAAATATATTCATTTTTATCAATATTTTATATATAGTGTTGGTATTATATTATCTAGTTTAAATAATCAAAGTGTCAAATGAGTAATGTAATAGAATTTTATAAACAAGATTTTCCTTCGACCCTATTTCCTTTAAATACAAACCTGATTCTAATTGAAAATCATTCAGAGGAAATTAATAAATATGTTTACGAAAAAATTTTAAACTCGGAAATGACTGAACATAGCTTTTTATCACAACAAAAAGTATATGCAACTAAGCCTAAGAATCATTTAAGAAGAACTATTAAACTAGACCCTATTGCTGAATTTTTTATTTACGACGTGATTTATCGTAACCGTACAAAATTTAGGGGCGCTGTAAGTGAAGAAAGAAAATGTTTTGGCTATATATTTAAAGATGGAGAAGCAATAAAAGTTCACGAGGCATATGCTAATTTTAAATCAGATTTGAATTCACTCAAGGAAGAATTTTCATATTACTTGAAATTCGATATCGCTTCATATTTCAATAGTTTGTATCATCATGATGTTTGTCATTGGTTCACATCTAAGGGTGTTAGTGAGACAGATAGTATATTCTTCGGACAATTTTTTCGAGAAATAAATTCGGGTAGAAGTGTTGATTTTATGCCTCATGGGATCTATCCATCAAAAATGATAGGTAATGAATTTCTGAAATATATTGATTTAAATCATGAATTGAAATCATCAAAAATTATTCGTTTCATGGACGATTTTATTCTTTTTGATAATGATCAAAATGTATTGAAGAAAGATTTTATTAAAATTCAAAAGCTATTAGGTAGTAAAGGATTAAATATTAATCCAGCAAAAACGTCTTTAAATTCTGAATATCAAGAAGTTAGTTCTACATTATCTAGTGTAAAGCAAGCACTGATGGCTGTTATCCCTACTGATGGATTAGATGATTTAGTTTCAGGGGTTGAAGTGAATGATCAGCAACAGTTAGAACAAGCAGCTCTCGCTCTAAATGCGACACAAATTGAACAACTATTAAATTTATTAAAAGATAATCAAATTGAGGAAGAAGATGCTGAATTAATTTTGTCTTTTCTAAAAGACTATAGCGATAATCTTCTTATTGTATTACCAGACATTTTAAAGAAGTTTCCAAATTTAATTAAACAAGTTTACTCAGTATCGCTAAGAATTACAGATAAAGAACTTCTAGCAAATGTATTATTGGAACATTTAGAAAGTGAACACTTATTTTTAGAATATGAACTATTTTGGTTAGGAAAATTAGTTGAAGATTGCTTACTTGATGTAAGTTCGATTGGAAAATTATTAATGAAAATTTATGAGCTTTCGAATAATTATAAGATAGCTCAAGCTAAGATATTAGAAATTCCTGTCAATAATTTTGGCTTAAAAGAGATAAGATTAGATTATTTAAAAACAGGGCAATCAGATTGGTTAGCTTGGTCATCAGCTATTGGCTTGAGAGGTCTACAAGCAGCCGAAAGAAATTATAATTTAGATTATTTCTCTAAAGCATCACCTATTAATTTTTTAATAGCTTCATGTGTTAAAAAATTATAATTTTGAAGTCATATTGAAATAAAAAAAGCCCCTACAACGTAGAGGCTTTTTCTTGATTAAGATCGAAACCTTAAGACACTTTATCACCCGGTTTAGCACCAGATTCAGGTGAAATCACCCAAACCCCTTCGCCATTACCCGCAGCTAAAACCATACCGTTCGAAATACCAAAACGCATCTTGCGTGGCGCAAGGTTAGCCACCATCACCACCAATTTACCTTTTAGGTCTTCTGGTTTATAGAACTCACGAATACCACTGAACACATTACGTGGCTCAGCTTCACCGACATTTAAAGTCAATTGAAGAAGTTTGTCAGAACCTTCAACCATTGCAGCTTCAAGAACTTCAGCCACACGCAGGTCAACTTTCATAAAATCATCAATATTAATAATTTCAGCTTCGCCGACTTTAGCTTCAGGCTTCGTCGATGCTTTCTTCTCTTTTTTCTTTTCCGTTTTTGCTGTTTCAGCAGGGGCAGCCAAAGAATCTTTAGACGCATCGACCATTGCGGCAACCGCTTTTGGATCTACACGTTGCATCAATGGTTGGAACAATGCAATTTCGTGACCGACCAGAATCGTTTCACGAGAAGCGAAGTCGAAAGATTCTAACTGCAAGAAATCTTGAACTTGTTGCGCCAGTGTTGGCAACACCGGAGCCAAATAAACAGCCAATTGACGGAACAAGTTAATACCAACAGAACATACGTCATGCACTTGTTGTTCTTCGCCTGCAATCTTCGCTAAAGCCCAAGGCTTTTTCTCATCGATGTATTGATTGGCTTTATCTGCAAGCGCCATAATTTCACGAATCGCAGCAGAGAACTCACGTGACTCATATTGCGCTGCGATTGAATCACCCGCATCAATGAAGCTTTGAACCAATTCAGGCTCTGCACAAGTTGCAGATAATTTATTGTCAAATTTAGTGTTGATGAATTTCGCACAACGGCTGGCAATATTGACCACTTTACCAACCAAGTCAGAATTTACTTTCTGCACGAAATCATCCAGATTCAAGTCAGAATCTTCAACTTTGTCTGAAAGTTTCGACGCGAAGTAGTAGCGTAAATATTCAGGGTTTAAATGCTCTAAATAGGTTTCCGCTTTAATAAATGTACCGCGAGATTTCGACATCTTCTGACCATTGACAGTCAAGAAACCGTTTACGAATAAACCTGATGGCGTACGGTAGTTAGCACCTTCTAGCATTGCCGGCCAGAACAGCGCATGGAAATACACAATGTCTTTACCAAT
>JAHLFF010000050.1 GCA_018883945.1 Candidatus Acinetobacter avistercoris | reverse complement strand
CAGTCCAGTAGAAACTTTATTGCTCAGCTACAAAAGATAAATGCAGTAATGTTAAATTTCCTCAATTCCCTTATTTTGAAATTCTCTTATTCAATACCCACGACAGTGGTTATATAGCCTGTTGTTAATAGAATTGATAGACCTAATAACATCTCAAATAAAATGGCATGACTAAGGTGTTTAGCGAATTTAGGATGTTGAAGACGCGGGGTGAAATACCATTTGTTGAAGGCAGCTAAAAGTAGAATACTTATAACAAAAAACATTTTAACCATGAAACCATAGCCATATGCAGTATTGATTAAGGTATTAAAATCTTTAATTAAAAGAAGAGCTACACTAGCGCCACAGGCGATTAATATCCCAACAATGAAAGCAGCAATACGTCCAAATACATGCATGCGATCTTTTAAAGGTAAACCACTTATTTCCCGGCTGGTTTTCCATAACGGATATAAAGACCCCATCCATAACGACATAACTAGAATATGGATTGATAATAAAATTTGAGCAAGTAAGGTTAAATTAGCGACATGTCCGAGCTGGGAAAAACTAAAAATAATCGGGATAAGTAAAATACAAAATATTGAACTTTCAATTATAGAAAACTGACCTTTGTTCCTGTTAACTTTAACCACCATGAGAAGAAGTAAAAGAGCAAAACTAATAGAACGAAGAACGTATATATACCCCGTCGGAGTATTAACCAATATATTAATATACGTGGGGTCCACCATCCCTGTAATACCAGTATTGGCAAAACTACCAATCAGAATAAAAAATCCCAAGGTACTGGAAATTAGGCCTAATCCAGCGCCAATTGTAATATATTTAAGAATCGATTCTTTTAGTTCAAGATATTGTCTAAGTAAAAAATAGCAAAAGGCTCCACCAACGACAAAAGCTACACTTAAATATAAAATAACCTTAGTTAACCAAGTGGCCCACATCCAATATTCAGAAATCATTATTTTTGTCCATTCTAGAACAACATGCCAGCACCTCACTGACATGTTGAAAGGTAATCAATTCTTATTTAGTTGATTTGATAGTGAAACTATATTCACCATTCATGTTGTGACCATCTTTCCCCATTGTTGTCCAGACAACGGTATATTTACCTTTTTTCAGTTTCGGAAGAGCGACATCAAAGGATTTCTTTAAGTCATGAGTAACTTCATATTTTAAAGGAACATCTCTTCGCTGAGCATCCAGTAACTTAATATTCATCAACATAACCTCTGCACCAAAGTTAAGGGTCAAGTTCTTTGGTTGACTAAGGATAGATGCATTTTCCGCAGGAATCGCACTCACTAAACTCACATGAGCGAACGTAGTTGTAGTAGCCACAATCATCGTTGCAGCTACTACAACATTACGTAGAGCAGTCATTTTATTTTGAAATAATTTCATTTACGTTTCCTCTTGATTCGTTAGTTCATTAGAGATGACTTTATAAAATCTATATTTAATGAGACCACATCATCTCCTCTTATATTTCAATTATTAGTGAGAGACAGAAACAGAGCGATGACTTCAAAATTACATTTTTGTCATTTTTAAAATTTAAAATCTTTAACTATTAAAATAATCTTATTGAAAAATAATGATCATTTAACAAACAAATTATGTAGGTGGTTGATTTATGAAATGTAGTAATCATTTTGTCTAAGAAAATAGTAGCTATTTAATTTTTTATATTTTAGTTTAAATATAAACATGTTATGTTTAATTTGATCTAATATAAATTTGTGGGCTAAGCACATGACTCAAACACGTCCAAGAATGACCAAATTATTTGAACAGCTTGGTTTAGCTTCTACTGAAGAAGCAATTGCAAAATTCATAGAGAGCCATCAGCTAGCTGGAGATGTTTTTTTAACACAAGCAATTTTTTGGACTGATGCTCAACGTCATTTTTTAGAAGAAAAACTACACTCTGATGGTGAATGGACGACAGTGATTGATCAATTAAATGAGTCTTTACATGAAAATTCAGTAAAATAATTTTCCGTTAGTATTAAGGATCTACATTCTTCCCTGCATTGAATACAACTCATTCATACAGTAGTACTGTTTTGGAGATGGAATCTCTATTATATAAGTAGTAGATTCCTTACTCTGAAATTTGGATTATAAACCCTAATATTAAAAATAATCTTCTTTACCTTCTATCTAATAAATATACCAATAAGTTTAATAATTAAATTATCCACCCTTTTTTCTATAAAAAACTATTTTGATCAACTGTATTTTTTCTTTAAAGGAATAACAGTGTAAATTACATTAAGAATGTGTCTCTAACTAGCCTTGGAGTCATCTAATCATTTCATTTTTATTTTTTTAAGCACATAAAATCATAACAACTTTAATAGTTTTAAAAGATTAATATTAAATAAAATTTTTGTCATCTCAGCATAGACTATATATTTCGAGAAGATCTCAAAATTACATTTTTGTCATTTTTAAAAATAATTAATTAATAGTGCTAAAATTTTTAAGAGAGACAGAGAATAACCAAAAATTTCATCAGTTTAGTAGTCAAATTCCTAGACTCTGTTCAGTACTAAAACATAGCTTTTACTTCCAAATTATTTAAAGGAAAAAATTATGATGAAATTCAAAAACATTTTTTTGGGCTTATGTATCGCAGCCGCGTCATTGAATACATTTGCACAGCAATCCGATGAACACAAAGATCACCACCCTGAAAAAACAGCACCATCTGCAGTAACAATTAAGCAAACAGTTACCAGCACCACTGCTACAGATAAAATGGCTGCAATGGATCAACACATGAAGGCGATGCAAGCCATGCATGAGAAGATGATGGCTGCAAAAACCCCACAAGAACGTCAGAAACTTATGGCTGAGCACATGAAACTCATGCAAGGAGGTATGAGTATGATGAAACAGATGGGCAGCCAAAGCATGAATGCAAATATGGCTGACCGTCAGCAGATGATGGAAAAACGTATGGACATGATGCAATCCATGATGCAGATGATGATGGACTGTATGCCTCCGTCAGCAACTAAATAGTTACCCATGAATTAGGGGAAAGCACCATGAATCACCAACACCAAGAAAATAATTCAGTACCTAACTTCTGGTCTACACGTTATGCCATTGGTCTAATCGTGCTGGGTGGTATCGCAGCTTATTTTCTATTAACGGAACATTTAGCCCACGTTATCGGTGCTTTGCCTTATTTATTCCTTTTAGCGTGTCCACTGATGCATATTTTTATGCATGGTGGTCATGGGCATAACCACTCGCAGCAAAAAAAATCCGATATATCTGATAACAAAAAATAGCTCTTATCAGGAGATCCATCATGAATCATGCGGAATCGGCTTATGGTTTATGGACGCTGGTTATCATTAACTCAGCAGTTTTTATCATGTTCGCTTTCAGTTTTTTTAGACCTTCCACTGCGCGCGATTGGCGTACATTTGGGGCCTTTTCGGCTTTTATCATTGCTCTATTTGTCGAAATGTATGGTTTTCCTTTAACCATTTACCTGTTATCTGGTTGGCTTCAAACTCGCTTCCCTCAACTTGACTTACTTTCTCATAATGCAGGTCACTTGTGGTCAACGCTATTAGGTGAAAAAGGTGATCCACATTTTGGCATTTTGCATATCGCCAGTTACGTTTTCTTGGGCTATGGATTTTACCTGTTATCAACGTCATGGCACGTGCTGTACAACGCGCAACGTCAGCATTCTTTAGCGATCACAGGCCCTTATGCACGTATACGTCACCCACAATACGTGGCTTTTGTGATGATCTTGCTGGGTTTTTTATTGCAATGGCCAACTTTACTGACACTGATTATGTTTCCAATCCTACTCTTAATGTACAGCCGCTTGGCAATTAAGGAAGAGGCTGAAATGAGTAAACAGTTTGGCGCTGTCTATGACAGCTATGCTCAACAGACTCCGAGATTTATTCCAAAATTCGGCCATAAAACCACTTTTCCATAAGAGAATTATTTATGTCAGATCAAAAAAATCATAACCAGGACCATATGGCACAGGCTACAACAGACGTACTGAAAGACCCAGTCTGTGGTATGACCGTCACTGAAGAATCGAAATACCATGAGGAATTTAAGGGGAAAACTTACTTTTTTTGCAGTGATAAATGTCAATCAAAGTTTCATAGCAGCCCGGTGCAATATATCGCTAAACCCGCAACGACGACTGCCGATGCACATACACAGCATCATCAGACTGTTCAACACGTTAATGCGGCAAGCACAACAGGTACGACCATCTATACATGCCCAATGCATCCAGAAATCAGGCAAGATCATCCTGGAAACTGTCCTAAATGCGGAATGACACTGGAGCCACTCATTCCTGAATTAGAGGAAGATGAGAATCCGGAGTTACGTGATTTCCGCCGACGCTTCTGGTGGACACTGCCATTGACCATCATCGTGACTTTTTTGGCGATGTTTGGTCATCAAATGAACCTGTTCAATATGGCTGTTCAGAGCTGGATTGAACTGGTGTTGTCACTCCCAATTGTACTTTGGGCAGGTTGGCCATTTTTTTCCCGGGGTTGGCAATCGGTTGTGAATCGCAGCCCGAACATGTGGACGCTGATTGGTTTGGGCACTGGAGCTGCATTTATTTATAGTGTGGTCGCAACCATTGCACCGCAAATCTTCCCAGACTCATTTATTTCCATGGGTCGTGTCGCTGTTTACTTTGAAGCTTCAGCGGTCATCATTTCATTGACCCTACTGGGACAAATATTGGAGTTAAAAGCACGTTCGCAAACTTCTGCTGCAATTAAGTCACTCCTTGGGCTCGCTCCTAAAACAGCTCGCCGAATCCTGCCTGATGGAACTGAAGAAGATGTTCCTCTAACGCATGTCCATGTAGGAGATTTACTCAGAATTCGCCCAGGTGAAAAAGTGCCTGTGGATGGTGTAATCACTGAAGGAAGTAGTTCA
>JAHLFF010000049.1 GCA_018883945.1 Candidatus Acinetobacter avistercoris | reverse complement strand
CTATTTATCACTTTCTAGCGCAGCACTGATCCTGCTCGGTGCTTTGGGACAGCGTTATGCCACTATTTCTTTTGGCACCGTATTACTGTCCATTTATACAATGTTTGGTTTTGGAGAATATGAAACATGGTATGCCCAACCGAGCTACTTTGTTTTGGGTACACTTTGGTACGGCCTGAGCACCATCGTTTTTTACTTGCTTAAACCTACGCAAGCCGTCCAAGACAACTTAGCTGAGTGCTTTCAGCAATTGGCACAGCTGCTCGAAGCCAAGGCGCTACTCTTTGATCCAGACAATACCGATAATGTTGAAGATTTGCTCTATGCCTTATCTTTGCAAAATAGCTTAACCGTACACAGCCTAAATAACTGTAAAACTACCCTGCTCAGTCGCTTAAAAGCATCCCGTGCCAATAAAAATACGATTTACGGACTCAATCTATATTTCTTAGCACAAGACATTCATGAGCAAGCCACCTCTAATTATTTACATTATGAAAAAATACATCAAAATTTTAGCCGTACTGATCTCATCTACCGCATCCAAAAAAATATTCAATTACACGCACAACACTGTCGACTATTAGCCAGTTCTATTCTTGAAAATAAAAAACTCCAACTTTCTGAGGCAGAACCCATTGCCTTGCTACACCTCAAAACATCTATGCATGCTTGGATTCAAGATAATCCTCAGAATATAGAAGTTAAAAATTTACGCTTAATCTTAAAAAACTTAATCAATATTCAAGAACAATTTCAGCATTTGGCTATTGAACAAAAAAATGGACCACAGAATGATGAACACAAGTCATCTCAAGCTCTAGATAATTTAAATTTATTAGATGATGACATTCAAGGCTTAGATGATTTATGGCTAAAGCTCAAACAACATTTAAGCCCACAATCTGCATTGTTTCGACATGCGGTCAGGATTGGCTTTGTCTTTGCTGTAGGTAGTTTAATTTCGCTTTTACCCTTTGCTAAAAATGGCTACTGGATTTTACTGACCAGTTTGTTTGTCTGCCAAGTCAGTTATTTTGCCACCAAAAGCCGTTTACGCTTGAGAACCTTAGGAACTGTTTTAGGTGTCTTATTCGGTATACCCATCTTATATTTTGTTCCGAGTGTTGAGGGGCAACTGCTCTTAACTATTATTTTTGGGGTAATATTTTTCTATTTAAGATCAAAAAAATATGCCATGGCGACCCTGATGGCAACACTCATGGTCATGCTGATTTTTAATTTAAAAGGTGCAGGCTATGCCATTATTTTACCCAGAATCATGGATACTTTAATCGGTTGTGGTTTAGCTTGGTTTGCAGTCAGTTTTATTTGGCCAGATTGGAATTTTCGCAATATTTCAAAGACTATTCAAAAAAGTAGTCTCGCGACCTTGGAATACTTCACAGCGGTGATTGATCAATATCAACACGGTAAAAATAACAGTATGGATTATCGAATGGCGCGTCGTTTTGCACACAATGCGCATATTGAACTGTCCAGTATGATTTCCAGCCTAAGTACAGAGCCCAATCCGAATCCAACGCTGATCCATCACGCTTTTCGTTATTTGGTTTATAGCCATAGTCAGCTGAGCTATGTATCAGCGCTCGGTAGTCATCGTGTTCAGGTTAAAGATTCACAGGTGCTGGATTTGATGCAATGGTGTCAGCTCACTCTAAAGAATGCGCTCACTCAGCATGAAGTGATTGACCAGCAAAGCATCGATAAGAAACTGGATGAAATACAAATGTTGAATGTGCAAGAAACTGATTCAGAAAATCTCATGTTGGCGCTTAATCAAATTCGTTTGTTGCTGGAAACATTACCTGAGCTCATTCAACTCAGAAATACATTATTAGAATTAGAGATTAAATGATTTTGATTCGACTCATTCTAATCATAACTTTAAGACTTTGACTCTATGTTGATTGTGAAAAAAACTGATCATAGATATCAATTGATAAAAAATAAATTCAATAAAAAACCTCTTAATATTAAGAGGTTTTTTATGATCTACGTTGAATATACTGATTTTTCATACAAAGAATCGGTTAGAAGATTCCTTGTTCAACACGCTCCTCCATGATGTTCTTAATGGCTGTTCTCGGTGCACTAAACCAAAGTGCAATCAATATAAAACATGCCACACTATATGCCCACATATCAAAATAAACATACAACACGCGAACCATTTCAATCACAACAAAAAATGCCACCATCAGAATCATTCCGACTGCTGCGGCAACGGTTCCTTTAGACACTTCAGAAGCACTTAATGCAAAGCGATACAAAACTGAGAAGCTGCAACCTTCACCAAAACTGATTAAGGTCATTCCTAAGATTAAAGACCACAGTAAATAATCTTGCCAAATCACCCCTGCAATTAAAATCAGTGTACCCAATAGCATCAGAGGCAATACCAGCATCACCGTTTTACCCAAAGCCAAACGGTCAATGACGCTAATCAGCACAATATTCCCCAAGATCAAGCCGCCCAATACGGGCACTTGTGCAAAGCCGTATTGCATATTGGTGAGTCCCAATTGCTCCACCAAAATCACAGGTGACAAAGCAATCCAGAGAATTAAGGGAATCGATACCATAGGCAAAGATAGCGCCAATACCATAAAACGTTTATTTTTAAATACGGCTTTAAAGTCATCCCAAACATAAGCAATCGGTTGTTTCGGAACACTGATCTGATGTTCTGGCATTTTGGCTTTGAGTCCAAACCAACTCAATGCAGCCAGTATTGCAATACCGATAAAACCCCAATGCCATGAGACATGGTCAATCATAAATGCACCGAGTACAGGCCCAAGTAATGGCGCTATCAGTGAAATATTGGCCATCAATGCCATCACTTTAATCGCGTCACGTTCTTCAAAAATCTCTTGAATAGCGGCATATCCAACCGCAGAGATGATCGTCAGACCAATACCTTGTAAGAAACGAAATGCCAGAAACTGCTCAATGCTTTGTGTCAAAAGAATGAGTAAACAACAAATAACGAAAAACACCACGCCCCAAAGTAAGACTTTTTTCCGTCCCAGTCGGTCTGACAAAGGACCTAAGAGCCATGCTAAACATGCACCACCCAACAGAAAAAAAGACATCGATGACGGTGCCCATGAACTACTTACGCCAAACTCTTGCGTAATCGTCAGCATGGCTGGCTGGACTAAATCATTACAGATATAAACAGAAAATTCGAATAACACCAATGCCAAAGGGAACATAAAGGTGGCACGATTTAACGTGGCTTTTTGGAAGTTTTGCATGTGCTCTAATTAGTTTTGATGCAATTATTTGCAATCTTTTTAAAGGAGAACCGTTTAAGTCAGCAGATGCTTTTCTTAACGGATTGAATCAATCATTAAACAGTGATCTTTTAACTGTGATCTTTTAACTGTGATCTTGAAATTAAAATCTTTAAGTTGTGATGTTTAAATTGTGAAGTTTAAATAATGATCTTTAAAATATAAATCTTAGTTTTGGGTTGTGCGACCAACTTCATCAGATTCGTTTTAATAGACCATCAATCCAATAAAACGAATTGTGATTTAGTCGTTGAGATTGAGTATGTCAAATTAAATTTTTAAATCGATTATTTTAAAAATATGGTTCCAAAAATTAAGCTTCACTTAAAAAAGCAATCGCTTTATTCCTGACTATCGAATTGGCTACATTTTAGCTGATTCAAAATAACTTTAATCAGTTTTATGTTCTTTTTTATTGTTTCTTTTGTTGTTTCTTTTGTTGTCTGCTTGATTGTCGATTTGGCTATTTACTTCGTTTCATTCGAATCAATAAATTGATTATTTTTCAAATCTTCATAGGCTTGTAAGACCTCTTGAAATGTATTCATGACAAAGTAGCCACGCCCATAAAGAGGTTCATTTAAGGGTGCGCCTGAAAGATACAAAAACTGAGTGTCTTGAACAGCAGTCAATTGTACTTGTTCACCTTGATTGGTCAGTACCGCCATTTGCTGCGCGTCTAAAAGCGTGTCTTCTCCTTCAAACACCATACGCCCTGAACGAAGATAGATTAGTGTGGTTTCACCTTCTTTCGCATCAAATTGATGAGATTGTCCTGCTTTGAAATAACCATCAATGACTTGCAGAGGTGTATGTGTCAACGCAGGGCCTTTTTGCTGTAAATGCTCTCCTGCAATCACTCTTAAAAAACTGCCATTGTCATGATCATTGTCCAAGTTTAGACGTGGGATCATTGCCTTAGATAAGCTTTGATAGCGTGCTGGATTCATTTTATCTTTGCTCGGCAAGTTTACCCATAACTGCAATAATTCAAACGAGCCGCCTGTTTTTGAAAATGCCTCACTAAAGACTTCCTCATGCAAGACTCCTGATGCAGCGGTCATCCATTGCACATCGCCAGGTTGGATTACACCACCTGCCCCCGTTGAATCACGATGCTCAATTTCACCTTTGTATACAAAAGTGATTGTCTCGAATCCACGATGTGGATGTTCCAATACGCCTTTGCGTAATCGTGTCGGTTGAAGTGTTCCTGGCCCTAAATGATCAAGTAGTAAAAAAGGCGAAACTGTATTGCCCAATTCGTAATGGGAAAATACTGAAGTGACTGGAGAGAAATCACCTACTGGGCCAGTAGAACTTGGCTCATGGATAAACGCAATTTTTTTCATTTTGTTATCGTCATTCATTAAGTTTTAAGATTTTAGCCTAATCCACAATGCACTTCGACAAGCTGAATAGCATTCAGTGTTGCAGTTTTAGGAAATTTAGCATTCTATTTTATTAGTAGATCAACAGGCTTTATACTATTAATTTCAGCAATATCAGGATTTTTTTTAAACTCTAACCATTCCTGTTTTCTCCATGTTTCAACTTTTACTTTTCCTAAAATACGCATCAAATTAGCAAGAAGATCAGCATGAGCTTGGTCATTAAAATAATATATCGTAACTTTTACATTTTGATTATATAACTCATTAAATGAAAATAACTCTTGAATATAGTTATTATCTGAAACATCTAATGAATGCCCCCAGATATAAAAATGGAGATTTAAATTGTTATTTTGTAAAGTTTCTTGAATTTTTTGCTCAATATATTTTACTGATCCTGCCTCTGTATTTGCAGTTCTCGATAACCAAAAATCTCTAGTTAAATTCACATGCTCTTTCATTAATTTACTTTTAACTAAATACTCATCAATAAAATTATAATCAGTATCTAATAGTAATTTTTGATGATACTTCGTAAATCCCCAAAGATTAAATTTTTGTAAAATTTGATTATCTAAATCAGATACACCTAATACTATTTTAGATTGATCACCTATTTTTCCATGTAAAAAATAGGATTGAAGGTCGAAAGTATATAATCTCTTATAAGTCGAAGTATAATTAAACGAATATACTCGCTCTACCGCCTCTAACGCAGGAATTTTTATAACATTGTTGATACTTTGGAGGCTTTCAATCCTTTTTAAATAATTGTTAAACTCACGACTAAATTCTAATAAAGATTTATGTAAAAAACTGGTTACTTTAGTATAGGTATATTCACTAAACCCTTTACGTACTAGCAAAAAATTTGTTGATAATTTTTGAGAACTTGTATTCCAATCATCAAAAAATCTAACTATTTGAGGACTAAAATCTACACCTGTTTTTTTATATTTAACTTCTAACAGTGTAAACAACTCTAGTATTCTTATATTCTTCTGGATTAAATAATAAGTATTATTATTGGCCTCTATTTTACTTTTAATAAAATCATTAAAAGAATTATTTTGTTTCGAGTAAGATTCTATTACCATCAAAAAATTGCATACTATTTCTAGAGCTTGTGCAATTTTCTCCTCAAAATCAATCCATGTTTTTACGTCTTTAACATGGTCTGAAAAATACTGATACCAAACATTTTCTTTTAATTGAGTTTGTAACTCTTTGATTTGATCAACTGAAATTTTAATTTCATCAGTTTTATAGATTGCTTTTGTATAACCAAAAAAATTGCTTTCTTTTTCATATAAAGAGCCAAATAAGTCATCAAAATTCATATCATCTTGAGGTTTATCCCATTTTTCAATCGCAGCCATTGCTGCCATAAAATGGTCATACTTCGTCGGTAAGTAGTGCGACAAATCAAAACCATTTCCGACAATCAAAATATTCACAGCTATTCTTCCCCCAGACGCAAAAAAAGCGCATCAATCGATACGCTTTTTATGAAGCATTCCAGACTAAAAATCAACCATAAATCAAATATTTATTAAGGACAATATGCTGTTTGGAAAGTCTTGGTATTTTTCCCACGTCCACATTGATAGGCCTTTTGACTACCTAAACGCTTCCAAGTACCATCAATCAGTTTAAAGTTATATATAGTACGAATCGACGTCACAGAATCATCCAACAAATTGGTTTCAGTGACTTTGACTTCTGCCACAGTGGGTTGTTCAGTCCTGTTAAAATACTGACGAATTTCAACTGTGCTCAATTCCTTATGCAAATCCGTGCGCTCTTTTAAAACTTGCGCCAACGGCGTATCCGAACCTGATACTTTACTCGATACTTTATTCACTAAATTCTGAGTCGTCGAACATCCCGACAAAATGCCGACACACAATGCAGTTGCAGCCCATACTCGTAACATATTCCTGTCCCTCCTGATCAATTTTCTACGAAAATTTTGTCGTTTTCATGCACAAAAAAATATGAATAAAATAATACTAATTAAGTGTATTTAATCGAATCAAGGGCAGAGTTTACTATGAAATGAAGTCGTATCATCACCACGACCACAACGTTGTGTATTCACAGATTCACCTTGTTGTTGCCATTGATCTTGTACTTTTTTGAATTGATACACTTTACGTTCAGCATTAATGGAGTCATCTGCTAAACCAGATAAAGTTAGAGTAACTTCGACGTTCTGTGCTCGCTCAGAATCAGATTTTTGTTGAATATCAATCTCGCGCGCTTCATCCAAATAAGTTTGTTGATTTAATACTTGCTGCAGAGGCGTTAAATTCTCTTGATTTGTATCTTTAACAACCTCTTTAGCACTCACATCAACCTCTTGATTCGCTTTTTCTGTAGGCTGATTACAACCTACGAGAGCAACAGTCGTCAGCAGGCCCAATAGCATTATTTTTATTTTCAACATTTAAAAATCCACTTATAAAAAAAGATACAGCACTAAATCATGCTATATCTTTTCAAACAATTGAATATGTAATTTGTTAACTAGTTCAAATCAAATAACTTACCTGGGTTCATAATGCCATTTGGATCGAATACTAATTTTAAAGCTTTCATGTATTCGATTTCTTCAGCTGAACGCGTATATTCTAAATATGGTTTTTTGGTCATCCCAACACCATGTTCCGCAGAAATTGAACCATCATATTTTTTAACGGTTTCAAATACATACTTATTCACCACCTGACATTTTGCAAAGAAGTCATCTTTGCTTAAATCAGCCGGCTTCAAAATATTTAAATGCAAGTTACCATCGCCAATATGACCGAACCAGCAAATATCAAAGTCTGGATAGTTTGATGCAACAATCGCATCAATTTCTTTAATAAATGCAGGAACATGAGTAATCAATACAGAAATATCATTTTTGTACGGCGTAAATGGTGCGATCGATTCAGAAATATCTTCACGTAAACGCCATAAGCTTTCTACTTGATCTAAGCTTTGACTCAGCACGCCATCATGCACCCAACCTTGTTCCATACAATGCTCGAATATTTCCATCGCCTTGTCCATGATCGGCTCAAACGGCGCTTCAAATTCTAACAAGACATAGAAAGGACATGCTGTTTCAAACGGACGCTGCACATGACCATGATCTAGCACTTTCTGCATCGCAAGTTCACCAAAAAACTCAAATGCAGTTAAATCAATTTTGGCTTGGAAGGCATGAAGTACAGGCATGATGGCATCAAAATCAGGCACACCCAATACCATCACTTGCAAATCTTGTGGCTGACGTTCAAGTTTAATTTCAGCTTCAGTCACTAAACCTAAAGTACCTTCACCACCAATAAACAAGTGTTGAAGTGCGTAGCCAGTTGCATTTTTAATCATACCTTTGTTGATACGGAGCACATCACCTTTACCGGTTACCACCGTTAAACCGAGTACCCAATTACGAGTCATCCCGTATTTGATTACTTTAATGCCACCCGCATTGGTGCCAATATTTCCGCCGATTTGCGATGAACCCGCAGAAGCAAAATCAACTGGATAATACATGCCTTGTTCTTCAGCATAATTTTGCAGCTGTTCGGTCACGACGCCTGCTTGAACACGCACCATGCGGTCTGCTGGGAAGAATTCCAAAATTTGGTTCATCTTGTCCATGCTCACCACAATTTCGCCATTCGCAGCTACTGCACCCGCGGATAAACCTGTACGTCCACCCGATGGTGTAATCGCAACATTAAACTGGTTTGCAAGTTTTACAATCGCTTGAACCTGCTCTGTGGTGGAAGGTAAAACGATGACTGAAGGGCTTGGATCAAAATGTTTGGTGTGATCGCGTCCCCAATTTTCAAGACTATCCCCATCAGTTTTAATACGGTTTTCACCCACAATTGCTGTTAATTGAGTCAGTAATTCAGGTGTTAAAGCGACTTGAGCATTCATCGTTTGCGGACCTAGCAAGAAATTTACGAATTTTGGAAAGTCTAAAATTTATTCCTTTATGACTGATTTTTAAAGAAACATTTTTAGACTGTTATGAATATAAACCAAGCACGATGGGATTGGTTCACTTCACGATTCTCTATTATAAAGCATTTTCCTGTGAAACCCTGACAAAATAAGACATTTTGATAATGCGCTTAGATATGATGCAGTTAATTAGACCACACTGCACCTACAACGACTGCCCTATGGTAAAAATAACCAACATTGTTGTCATAAAGGAAATGTCTATAGCGCGTTCTCGTATGTTATTATACCGCCACTAAATTTGGCCTTTGTAGCGGAGCCGTAATGAGCCAACATCTCTCTTTGCCTAAAGATAAAATTCGTTTCTTGTTGTTAGAAGGCGTTCACCAAAACGCAATCGACACTTTAAATGCTGCTGGGTACACCAACATTGACTACCGTAAAACTGCGCTTGAGGGTGAAGCGTTGAAAGAAGCGGTAAAAGATGCTCACTTCATTGGTATTCGTTCTCGTACTCAATTGACTGAAGAAGTCTTTGAAGCAGCGAACAAACTCATTGCTGTGGGTTGTTTCTGTATTGGTACCAACCAAGTGAATTTAAATGCTGCCATGATTCGTGGTATTCCAGTATTTAATGCACCTTACTCAAATACACGTTCAGTCGCTGAGCTTGTACTTGCAGAAGCAATTCTCCTTCTTCGCCGTGTACCTGAAAAATCAGCAGATACGCATATCGGTGGTTGGAATAAATCTGCGGTGGGTTCATTTGAAACACGTGGTAAGACTTTAGGTATCGTCGGTTACGGTTCTATCGGTTCGCAACTTTCAGTTCTCGCTGAAAGCTTGGGTATGAAAGTGATTTATTATGATGCAGTGACCAAATTACCTTTAGGTAATGCACGTCAAGTTGGCTCTATGGCTGAACTTCTTGCGACTGCTGACGTGGTGACACTTCATGTGCCAGATGTTCCGTCTACACGTAACTTCTTTGGCAAAGCACAATTTGCTCAAATGAAACAAGGTTCAATCTTCATTAATGCTGCACGTGGTACGTGTGTCGTGATCGAAGATTTGGCAGATGCGATTAAAGCTGGCCACATTGCCGGTGCTGCGGTCGATGTATTCCCGAAAGAACCAAAAGCGAATGGTGAGGAATTTGTTTCACCACTACGTAACTTACCTAACGTGATCTTAACACCGCACGTTGGTGGTTCAACCATGGAAGCGCAAGCGAACATTGGTCTTGAAGTGGCTGAGAAATTCGTTGCGTACTCAGATAAAGGTATGACCTTATCTGCAGTCAACTTCCCTGAAATCGCACTACCATTGACTGAAGGTAAACATCGTTTACTACACATTCATAAAAACGTGCCAGGCGTGTTGTCTAAAATTAACAATTTATTTGCTGAACATGGGATCAACATCTCTGGTCAATCATTAATGACCAAAGGCGATGTGGGTTACTTGGTGATGGATGTTGACGCAACAGCATCTCAAGAAGCTTTAGATACACTTCATCACGTTGAAGGTACGATTCGCGCACGCGTATTGTTCTAAAATCACATTGTTCTAAAATCAATTTGTTCTAAACAGTCTGATTTTAATTCATCGGATGTTGTTGAAGCCACAGCTTTCGAGCTGTGGTTTTTTATTTGCAGTTAAAATCCAACATGCTCGATGGCTCAAACATCTAAGATTAAGTTCGCGTTTTATGCTTCTTAAAATCGTCATCACTTAACGTCACCACTTAATGTCATAACTTTAGATAAAGCAGATATAGCCAAAACAAATGTTCAATATGAAAAATATGCCTCAACTGCAATCTATCCTGTTATTGCTTATCGCAATGATCAGCTTACAAAGCAGTGGCTCACTTGCCAAAGTCTTATTCGATCAGTTTCCAGTGCTCACCGTATCTGCACTACGACTGTGTTTAAGTGCGCTCATTTTGGCCGTGATTTTCAAAATTTGGCAGCTCAACGTTAAACATGTGAAATGGAAAGCCATTCTCAGTTATGGCTGTGCATTGGCTGGCATGAATCTACTCTTTTATTTAGCGATTCAACGTCTACCCTTAGGCATTGCCGTATCTGTTGAGTTTATTGGGCCACTCAGTGTAGCCCTCTACTACGCTCGACAAAAGTTTGACTTCATCTGGGTTGGATTAGCAATTTTAGGTTTAATTCTGCTCTTTCCATTTAACCAAGCATCGCCAAGTTTAGATCCGACTGGTCTGCTCTTCGCGTTGGCTGCCGGTGCATGCTGGGCGCTGTATATTGTTGCTGGACAAAAACCATCGGGTATTTCGGGTAATCATACTGTCTGCTTAGGCATGTTCGTTGGAACAGCGATTTTGCTCCCGCTCGCTATCTTTATGGGCTTCCCCAATAAGGTGTTTGAATCCTCAAACTTTATTTATTTTATCGCCTTGGCTATTTTAGCCAGTGCACTTCCTTTCAGCTTGGAAATGATCGCTCTGCGCAATTTGACTGCACTCAGTTTTGGCACACTAATGAGTGTTGAGCCTGCAATCGCAGCCTTATCAGGTTTTGTATTTTTAAATGAACAACTCCTCTGGAACCAATGGCTCGCGTTGGCAACCATCATTTGTGCATCTATTGGCTGTACATATACAACACAGCAAGCCA
>JAHLFF010000048.1 GCA_018883945.1 Candidatus Acinetobacter avistercoris | reverse complement strand
GCTTGCTTGAAGATAATTTTCAGGGAACGATCAGTAATGGTTTTGCGTTTCTTGTTTTTCAGATCAATAAACTCTTGAGCTGTTTTTTCAGATACACCGTTTTCCATCATGAATTTTTTAGCAGAGAATTTTTTAGGTTGTTCAGGTGCGGATGCGCCTAAATTAATATCTGTAGTATTCTCTGTTGTATTCTCTGTATTAGATGCCCCTTTTGGCACATTTGATTGTTCCGTAGCGCACATTTGATTGTTCCCAACGGCACATTCAATTGCTCCATTTGGCACATTCAATTGTTCCGTATGGCACAATTGAGAGCCAGTAAGGGTTTCAGAGTATTCAATGAGCGCTTTATAAAGATTTTCGCGCTCAACACGGAAATAAACTCGAGGTGGTACGCCGCGTTTCTTCTCGGAAATAAAGCCTAAATCCTTAAGTGCTTTTCGTGCTGTGTGCTGTTCTTTTCTGGTTAACCCAGTTTCTAGTGTCCATTCGTGATGGTCCTTATAGATCCAGCCATCAGTATCCTTTGTGCGCGAAGTCCAATACACCAGTTGGGATAACATGAGCGCACCATTTACACCGCATCCAATAAAAACATAATGCTTATTGAATGCGATCGGTTGATCATTCATAGCTTCAATTAACCTAATCATTGGAATGAGTTTGCTCATGCCTCACCTCTTACAAAAACAAGCAACTCGTGACGAGCTTTAGCCACCAGGCAAGCGTGATCAAGGCATGGGTTTTGAATATTTGCTTTAAGGGCTTGCTCCAAAAGCTGAATCTTCTGGATGAGTATTTTTTCTCTAAAATTTCGTGTTAAACTACTCATGTTCATTTTCCTTTGCGGGTTTTTGGACACTAAAAGCCTGAGGTCAGAACTCAGGCTTTTTCTCGTTGTAGAGCTGATAAATACTTTGCACACTCGCCTTTCATGGCTTTACGCAAAGACTGAATTTTGTGTTCGATTTCTTCCAGGATATGATCTGTCTCATCCATTTCAGCAGGCGTCACCACACCATCCTCCAGAGCAGATAAAACCTGTTTATTTGCGGCACCATTTCCAACATTCATACCAAGCAGCGATTCGAGAACACCTAATTGGCGCTCGTTATCTCCCGCCTGATCTATTGGAACCAATGCAAAACCTAATTTATGCGCCCAAGCTTTTACTGAAGCTGGGTTTTGCGTGTAGGTCAGCATTGCCTCAAATGCCTTTAAACTTGGCAAATGGTTTTCCATGTTTGGATTGGCGTAGTTCAAAATCGTGTTATGAGATACACCAACAACATCAGCCAACTCTTGGGGTGTAATTCCCGGTGATTGGCGAATCATCTTGTACAGTGCAGCTTTACTTTCCTTGGATATATCCATGTGAACACCTTGTTTACTTTCACGTTTATTAAAAACGCTAAGTTGTTGATAATTGGTTTAAGCAGCAACGGTATGGTGTTTAGGGTTGGCTTTATCCATAAGCCAATCTGTGGTAATAAGGCCATTACTGTTGCTAGCTAATGTTTGTGCATAGTTTGTTTCGCCCGTGTAGTCTGTTCGAGGAAGCGATCCTTTTGCTTCCATTTTTCGAACCGCTACATAGGAAATGCCTAATAGGTTTGCTGCGATTGTTCGCCCACCTACAGCATTAATTGCTTTTTGCATAGGGTTCATGATTTAAACCTTAATTAAACCAAATGTATTTTTTTAATTAAACCACCAGTTACATAATAATGCAACCTTTGGTTGATTCCCTTAGGCCGATTTTTACTTGATAATTTAACCAAAGGTTAAAGTGTGTAGATATGGAAACTCTTGTTGATCGTTTACAGAAGGCGTTAAGTGCCAAAAAACTCTCATGGTCGAAAGCATCAACCATGATTGGTCTTAGCCCTCAAGCGCCATCAAAGTGGAAAAAAGGTCAGATAAGTAAAGAGACCCTAGAGAAATTAGCTGGAATTCTTGAGGTTGATGTTGGGTGGCTTATGATTGGGGGTGGGCCTGTATCAGCTCAAACAGAAAAAACCCAACCTGTAATTGCTCATGAATATGGAAATGTAAAGCCAACAGGGAAAAAGCTAAGGGAGATTCCGGTGCTGGATTTTGTTCAAGCAGGCTTATGGAGAGATGTGGTTTACGATGGGCTTCACCCTAAAGGAAAAACCCATACAACCTATGAAGGTATAGACCCTAAGGCGGTATTTTCATTAACTATTGATGGCATGAGCATGGCACCAGAATTCATGCCAGGTGATGAAGTTGTTGTGGATGCAGCAAAAGCGCCAGTACCGGGATCATTGGTTATTGCTCAAGAAATTCAGCACGGTCTAGCTTTAACAACTTTTAAAAAATATCGTGTTATTGGGGTCAATGAGCATGGGGTGGATGTTATTGAATTGGTTCCACTCAATCCTGACTTCCCTACTTACAACTCTTTGCAAATAGAAATTTCCATTATTGGTGTGGTTGTTCAGCACCACAGAGAGTTTAAATATTAATAAAAGAAGCCGCTATATGCGGCTTGTAGCAAGAAAACCTCATAAATAAAAAACTCTTGAAGAGGAAGACATAATGATCGCAACACTCAATAAATCTAAAACTGCACTAACAATTAATCGTCAAGAGTTTAAATTGGCATTAGGTAAAATCGGTGAAGGGATTGATAAGCAAATAGCTTCGCTTAAGAAGGCCAAGCAAAGCTATGACGCTGCTGAAATAGCACGCGAGGTCATTAGTGAAGCAAATATCTTTGAAGCTATTATTGAAGGCTTTAACGAAGCAGAAGAAACCAATCTAAAGCTGACTGACATAACTAATCTTGAAGTGGCGCAAGGGTGGATAGATGAATTTTTAGAAAAGTATTCAGATATATAAATAGCCCAATTAATTTTGCTAGCTGGAATAAATAACTGCAAACCCGACGCAGCCCTTTGATTGGGCGGAGAGAAAAATGAACCCTGATGATCCGATATGTTATTTACCCCGGTCTTCATATTTAACTTTTTTAAAAGGTGCTGTTGATGGTGTTATTGGACTTAAAACCCACATGGCAAGCATTGAGTGGTTAGATGGTATTAAGAGAAATACTTGGGTTAAAGTGTATGGTGCAAACTCTCCACGTGGATTGATAAATGAGGTCATAGGCTACCTCATGCTTAAATCTCTAGACCTGCCCCAGCCAGAATTGGCTGGAATTTTGGAATTAGAAGTAAGTGAAGATACAGATCCAGAAATGTGGCAAAAACTTTCTGAAATAGACAGATATCGAGGGTTTACATATGCTTGGGTTTCTACTGATAATGCAGGTATAAATCAAAGAGTTGAAATAAAAAAAGAGAATGATCCAAAACTTCAACAATATTTAGAACATTTATTTTTTGAAACACTAAAAGATTGGAAACAGCTAGACAAGCTTATAGCTTGCGATCATTGGATTTTTAACGAAGATCGCAATATGGGGAATATCCTAGAACTACCCAATAAGACATTTTCCTTAATTGATCATGGAGAGATTCTCACGAGTAGCAACTGGAATTCTTGGGATCTTATTCAAACCCGTCCAATAAACTTATTCTGGTTCAATATCTACATAAAAACGCTGTGCAAGAGATTTTCTTCCACTCCACTTCTAATTCCTGAGCATGCAATGGATTGTTTAAAAGCATCAAAAGCAAGTCAGGCAAAAGCTTTTTCTGAGATTAAAGATAAACTACAAGAATATTTAGAAGATTTATTGGATAATGAGTTTTTAGATTCTAAAATAGAGGGAGTTCCCAAAAAACCGGTATCAGAAATGTTACTTGAGTTTTTAGAATCCAGAGCATCCAATACACTTGAATTTGAGAGTCATTGCGAGATTGTGCTTGGCCCCCAAAATAGCACCTTTTCCTAAATCTTTGAGGATTATGAAATGAGTATCTCACGTAGATTAGAAGAAAAGTTTAGAAAATTACCGCAAACTGATTCTCATGTGAGTGGAATTTGGTCTCAAATTCGCTTCACTCCAGATATTGTTTCGAATGAGCAATTAGCTATAGGGATAATTTTTAACGAAAATGGTATTAGTCATACCCGTTTTATCGAAGATTTTGGAAGAGTCAAATGTGCATATGGAGATGAAATCACTCAGATAATTACAGAATCTATAAACTTAATCGAAGATGCTTTCATGTTTGGGCTGGAAAAATCATTTTCTTCACAAATAATTTATGAAAAACGCGGATTAGCTCGCGGTAAAAATCTTGATCAAATTTTAAATGATTTACTATTACAAGCTGTTCCATTGTCAAAATTACATGATAATAAAGACATTTCCACTAACAGATTTAAGCCTATAAAGACAAACGCTTTTCAAAACCATATCCGTTCAATATTAAAAAAAGAGATGGGTCAGGAGTATCACAAGATATTTCCACTTCAGCCAATAGTTGAAATTAATGATTCTAAAATAAAACGTAAAATCAACGTTCCTATTCAGCTTTATAATTCTAAAAAAATTGCAGATATGGTTTCCACTGTCTATTCATCCCATGAAACAATTGAATTAAATTGTTTAAAAGCTGTAAGTAATTTAGAAATAGCAAGGGATCATCTTAAGGCTGACAATGATACAGGTTTGTTTATTCTTACCCCTAGTGATGAACAGTTTAATCTATTAAAAATTGAAGAGCGTGAGAAGAGACAAAACTATTTAAACGAACTTGAATGGCGTCTTCAGAGAAAAGGGATTACAGCTGTGTATTCAAGCTCAGAAAATATTGTTGCCAATAAAATTCTTGGATGGGCTAATTTCAATAAGAATATGTCTTCAAAGCTAGAGGTTTAACAACCATAATTTTTATGTTGGTAAATATGACTACTAAAAGCCTATTTTAAAATACAGCCAAACTAACTCATCAATTTATTAAATGAACCCACCCAGCGGTGGGTTTTCTTTTTAATATATTCAAATTTTCCCTGATATTATGAGCTTAAGACTTTGTGCCAACATTGATCTTAAATAACCATAAATACCGGAGAAAAAAATGGCTTTAGATAGAGATTTGCAATTAACACTACTAACTAAACTAAGTGATGTCTACCCCTATAATTATGATTTTAATCAAGACTTTGAATACAACTCGGAAGAACGAGAAAAAGCACTGAAAAATCTGTATTACTTACAATCACATGGACTAGTGAGTGAAAAAAGTGTCCATAAATCAAATTCACTTGGAAGTCAGGCTCCAATTATATTTGGTTCATCAGCGATTACTCACAAGGGTATGGATTTTTTAGCTAATGATGGTGGACTCTCGGCTATTCTGGGTGTTGTTACTGTCAAATTTGAGGCAGATACTTTAAAAGCAATTTTAGAGAATCGTATTAATCAGTCGGACTTATCGCTTGAGAATAAGCAATCAATGATTGATTCGCTTCGAGAGCTGCCTGCCGAGTCCATAAAACACCTGACCATGAAATTACTGGATGAGGGCTTGGAGAATCTGCCAAATGCGATCGTATTAATTGGAACGTATCTTGGTTTATCCTAGAGAATTCTAAAAAAATATTACCAGCATCAATGCATACACAATTATGCTTAGTTTTTAAATCAATATATATTCCCTTTCTTTTAGGGTTCACTACTACAGAGTTAAACATTTTTAATTAATCCATCCAACCCATCCCTGTGATGGGTTTTCTTTTGTCTATTAAAGCATATTTAAACCTAATTTTAACTAAATTTCACCTTTGGTTTAATTTTCTCTTGCTTTATGTTTATACCTTTGGTTTAATAATTTCAACGAAGGCAAAGAA
>JAHLFF010000047.1 GCA_018883945.1 Candidatus Acinetobacter avistercoris | reverse complement strand
CATAGCTCAGCTGGATAGAGCACTTGGCTACGAACTAAGGGGTCGGGAGTTCGAATCTCTCTGAGCGCACCAACTTGATCATCGAGAGATGTAAAATTAGATTAAACCGCACATGTTGCGGTTTTTTTGTGCCTGAATTTTTATCATTGATCATCATGATTTAGACGATTTAATCTTTTGAGCAAAGACAGTATTACCGCCAATTACGGGTAGCATCTCGTGATAGGGAAGACTACGAACCGCTCTTAATAGGAATGGTGCAGATTTATCAATTTTTGTAGCTGTTGTCATCTTTAATAAGCTCCCTTGATTGAGTGGCGTGAATTGCATTTTCCCTTTTAAATATTTTAAATCCCCGCCATTCGCATAAAAATTATTTTCCGTCTCGGTTGGATAATTGAAATTCATTTTAAAATTAAAGGGAATTTGAATGACGCCTAAACCCACACTCACTTTAAAATCAGCATTTTGACTTTTATTTTGTAATGCAGACGTGGTAATACTTTTGATTTGTCTTGGAAATAATGCTTTGTAGTTATTGGGTTGAGTCCATTTTTTGAGTTGTTGCGGTGTTTGATCATAGTATTGATATGTGGTTGAAAAGCGCATGCTTTCAGCGCCGTGCTGGTAAGGAACGCTAGTTGGGCTGTGTATGAAACTTACAGGTAACTGAGACGCTCGACTTATTTGCGTAATTTTTTCAAGTTGTGCTGAGTTGAGTGTTTGCTGTGGAAGCTGGCCGGCCGCTAAAGCGTTTGTTGGTGTGTCATTCAATCGTTTGCGTAATGATTCTAAAATAAATGCATTGGTGCCAGTCGGTATACCGAGTTTTACTTCTGGAATTGCATTTAATATCTTGGTTATTAGAAATCCTTTACTCTGATTTAAATCGCTCCACTGGGTAAGCGTGATCAGGGTTTTATTACGACCTAAGCTGAACCATTCAAACTTTCCCATTCCATAAGGAATAGGTGCATCAATCACTAAACTGGAGAGGCTGTTTTCTGTTAATTGATGTTGAAAGGTCAGATCTTCATTAAAGTTTAAAACAGGGATAGGCGTCGGAATAGAAACTCTATATTTGACTTGGGTAATATTATCTGTCTTTTCAATGATTTTAGCTGATTTTAAATTGGGAAATAACTCAACATATTGCTGATAATTTTCTAGAATATTCCTTACATTTTCAACACCCACAGGCACCACCAATGCTGAAGAAGTGAAACTTACAGTTGGATTTTGATTCTTTGCGGTCGGTATAAATGTTTTGGTCGTAGGGTGTGCATAAATAAAAATACTATTTTGAGTAAGATCAGCTAATACCTTTGGATTGTTTTGAAAAGGCGCCAAACTACTTGGAATATTCTCTTTCCAAGCGACAATGGCTGCATGAGTGATGCTTTGAAGACTGATCAGGCCTACACATAATATGCTGCATAATTTATAGATCATAATCGTCCTTGATATTATTTTTTACGTGTCATTTTTATGCTTTCGATTTTAATATTGAATGAGAGTCCAGCAACAGTGTTGGAATGTAAATCGCACTTATATAAGATTATATAAAAGATAAAAACTGATGAATTAAAAGCTTCAATCTAGTGTAATATTTGAATGACTTGTTTGTAAATCTATTGAATTTCCTATGTCTGACACCCAAGCTACCTTATCTATTCGTTATTTTTTAACACTGGAAGAGTCACAAGATGGCTTTGCATTAGCAACATTTGGTAAAAAGCAACTGACTCGCTTTTTAACACCCTTGGTTAGTGTTGCTATTGTGATTTGGGGCTTATATTTAGGTCTGGATGGTGTAGGTCGCTACTATGTTGCATTGGGTGGCTTTTTCATCATATTACAAATGCTCATGCGCTATTGGTTCTTGCCGATGATGTTTAAGCGCCAATTTGTTAAATATCAATTTGGTAAAAGTGAACAAGGCATCGATCTGTTTCAGGACTCAGCTGAGTTGTTTTCTAGCGGTCGCCCTAAACAAGCTTTTAATTACAATGATGTGAATAAGTTCGTGGTGGGTAAATTGACCTATATGATTGAATTAAAAAATCAAACTGTCGTGATTATCCCGAAACGTGCTTTTGAAACGTCTGCCGACCAAACGATATTTGAAAATACATTCCATAAATAATTTTGTTTTGTTAAATCTAGATCTTGTTTAATCTACATTGTGTTCAACCTAGATCAAGTCGCGAGCTGAGAAAATAAAAATGAGTATACGTCCGTCAAAAATCGTGTGTGTGGGTCGAAGTTATGCAGATCATGCTAAAGAATTGGGAAATGCCATCCCTGATCGTCCTGTATTATTCATTAAGCCACCGAGCAGCTTAAGTCCGCTTGACCAAGATATTGAGTGGAATCCTACTTGGGGGGATTGTCATTTTGAATGTGAGCTTTGCTTACGTATAGATCGTCCTCTGAAAGGTGAGACTGATCCGATGAAAGCACTTCAATCGATTGGTGCTGTAACTTTGGGTTTAGATCTTACGCTACGTGATCTTCAAGATGATTTGAAAAAGAAAGGTCAGCCATGGGAGCGTGCAAAAGCCTATGATGGTTCGTGCGTACTGGCAGATTGGGTGGATCTCACAGAGGTGCCTGATTGGAAAAATATTCAATACAGCTTTGAGGTTAATGATCAAATTCGCCAACAAGGCAATACAGGTTTGCTTATTTTTGATATTGGCACTCTTTTGGCCGATATGAGTCAGTCATTTACACTGGAAGTCGGTGATGTTGTGATGACAGGTACACCAGCAGGTGTTGGGGCCTTGCAGGCAGGTGATCAATTGAAAATGAAACTCAAAGGTCAAACACAGGACTTTATTTGGCATGCTTCAGTAAAAGCCTAATACATGATTTAAAGTATTTTATGGAAGAGGGTGTTCTAAACACCCTTTTTTAATGCTGGTTTATTTTTAATGCTGGCTATTTGAAAAAACTAGAAAATGGTTTAAGTCTTAGACCTATTAAAAAGTCATGGTTTAAAAATGAAGAATAAAAATTGGATGTGCTAAGTGAATTTCAAACAGCGTTATACATGCTTAGGTTTTTCTTCAATCCTCATTTGGGCGAGTTTGGTTGGTATCGTCAAACGAATTACAGAAACTTTAAGTCCTATACAGGGCATAGCACTGATTTATAGTTTTAGCGCATTGTTTATTGTTGTAGTAACGGGCTTACCTCAAATATCGAAAATGAATAAAGCATATTTATGGGGTTGTGGCGCTTTATTTGTAGGATATGAAATCTTATTTTTAGTCTCGATCGCCTTGTCACAAAATCGTGATCAAGTATTGGTGATCGCCATGATTAATTATTTGTGGCCGCCATTAATGATCATTTTTTCAATTTTAGCAAAACAATTAGATTATCGCTGGACCGTGGTAGTTGGTTTTCTATTGGCGATCATTGGTTTGGTATTGGTGGTCAATCCCGATGTCATGAATATGCAGAAAATGATCAGTACGCTTCAACAAAATCCAATCGCCTATCTATTTGCTTTTGTGGGTGCGCTACTTTGGCCAACCTACAGTGTTTTAACCAAAAAATATGCTCAAGGGCAAAATGGCGTGCCATTATTTTTTGTTGTGACTGCAGTCATGTTGTGGATGGTACATTGGATCATCGAGGAATCTTTTATCATTCCTACAGGTAGTTTGTGGTTCACGATTATCGTTTTGGGCTGTCTGATTGGTATTGCATACAGTCATTGGAATCAAAGTCTCCAATATGGAAATATGAAATTGTTGATCTTGGCCACTTACTTTATGCCGATATTATCCACGCTTATGTCGATGCTTATTTTAGGCGTTTATCCTCAATTCAGTTTTTGGGTGGGTACGTCCTTAGTGACTTTGGGTGCTGTGGTTTGTTGGAAATCTACCTTTGAAATCAAATGATCTATAGAAATTGAATTAAACTTTGAATGTTAATTTTATTGAAGATTAGTTTTGCAGAATATTAAATCGCAGAAAGATAAATTTTGAAATTTACGGTTTTAAATTCTCTTTATATTCTTAGTGAATAAAAAAGACCGCATGAAGCGGTCTTTTAAATATTACATAGAACTTTTCATGCTGTTTAGATTATTTAGAATCCAAAATCGTAGAAAGAGGAACAGATAATTTTGCAGATAAATAATCATCAGATTCGATAAGAGCAGGTCCAATACGTTGAATCCACACGTCATCTTCATGCAAATTTAATACATCTGCTTTATCGGGTAAGGTATAGGGCAGCGATTTATAAAATGTCCAAAAATCGAGATGATCTAAGTTGCGGACCAAGACATATTGATCGTTATCCGTTCTTTGAATGATATTTTGCTTGACCAAAAGACGAACATAAGCCGGCCAGCGACCAATTTCACCACGTCCTAAAATATTTAATGCTTCTTCATCTGAAACAGTCTCACCTTGTTTTTGCTTTTGATAAAACAGTTCAAGCATGTCGAGTAGCATCAGTACTGGGTGTCTTGTTTGGGTTTTACCCGTATGAAATGCAGTTAATGCATAACTGATCTCTACACCTAATAGAATGACGTTCCAAGAAAGGAAAATCCATAACAGGAAAATAGGAATCGCTGCAAATGCGCCGTAAACCAGTTGATAGCTGGTAAAGTTGGTCATGACAAAACCAAATAGATTTTTTAATAATTCAAAGGTGACTGCACTGAAAACAGCAGCGATCATTGCGGCGCGTATAGGCACAGAACGATTTGGAATCGTCCAATACAAAGTAAAAAAACCCACGACAGTTAAACCAAAGGAGATGAGCCAAAAAAGGGCAGCTCCATCTACTTCATAACCAGCAAAATTATTACTTAGGACATTTAATGACGCGAGTGCAGATGAAATAACAAAGGCACTACCCAATAAAATAGGTCCTAAAGAAATAATCGTCCAATAACGCATAAATCCAATAATGCCATTTCGTGTTTCTTTCACCCGCCAAATTCGATTAAATGCTGTTTCAATGCTGGTGAGCATCATCACTGTGGTGAAAAATAGAAATAACACACCAATAATGGTCAAGTTACTTGAGTTATCTGTAAAGGCATTTAAGGCTTTGTCAAAAGCGATGCTGGTTTTAGGTAAAAAATTACTATAAATAAGCTGTTGTAATTGTTGTCGCGCAGGCTCTAAAGCTTTAATGGAAGAAATAATAACGAGGAAAACTGTTAGCATGGGGACGACAGCAAATAGGGTCGTGTAAGTCAGTGAACCTGCTTGTTCTCTACAATTATTGGCTTCAAAGCGCCGAAGCACAAAAATAAGAAATTGAAACCATGTCTTGTTATAGAAAGGGAGCTTTTTGAGTAATGCCATCATAAAGTGATTATTCCCATTGTTATTCGTTAAGTTTATTGCACTTTGCTTTACAGCTTACCCAAAAATATTGAAAATTACCGTATAGTTTTCTTTTTTCATTAGATGATAAAAATATGCAACCTTATGTTTTGGTTCTTTATTACAGTAAATATGGCGCGACCAAAGAAATGGCGCATTTGATTGCAGATGGTGTTGAGACTGCAGGAGTCGACGTTAAAATCCGAACGGTAGCCAATATTTCGACTGTCGTAACTCAAGCGGAAGCAAGTATTCCAGAGGAAGGGGATATTTATTGTACGCTTGAAGATTTACAAAATTGCGCAGGTTTGGCACTCGGTTCGCCTACACGATTTGGCAATATGGCTTCCGAAATGAAATATTTTTTGGATCAAACAACGAGTCTTTGGTTGAATGGTGCTTTGCACAATAAGCCAGCATGTGTATTTAGCTCATCAGGTTCCATGCATGGCGGACAGGAAAGTACCTTGCTCACGATGCTGCCACCATTATTTCATCATGGTATGATGATTTTGGGCTTAACCAATGCACATCCGGCTTTATCCAACACCAAAACAGGCGGAACGCCGTATGGTGCGACGCATGTGAGCGGTCCAAGACATGACTTGGGTTTAAGCCAAGATGAAAAACTGCTGTGTCAGGAACAAGGCAAACGACTCGGTGAGGTGGTAAAAAAATTACAATCGAATTGAGATTAATCTATATACATAATACTCAGCTACTCATGAAAGAGTAGGCTATAAATCTAAAAAGAGATCAATCAAAAAGAAATCAAAAAAAAGAGATCAATAAAAAAGTGAGCTTAAATGGCTCACTTTTTTATGCGAATTAAAATTTTATGCAAATTACAAACAAGAAAATAATATTAATTTTCTTTTTGATCGCCTTGAATGTTTTTATCTGCGAAACGGTGTTTGCATTTTTGACATTGGTAGTCTAAAAAAACATTCCGATCTACAATCACACCTGCTTTTTTACCAAAACGATGACCTAAAAAGCCTCCCGTTATACCGACACTGATCGCGCCAACGAAAGTACCAATGGTCCCGCCCATAATGACCCCTAATGGACCAGCCACGGTGCCAATAGCTGCACCGATAGAGGCGCCAGACGCAGCACCACCCACAGTTCCTGCT
>JAHLFF010000046.1 GCA_018883945.1 Candidatus Acinetobacter avistercoris | reverse complement strand
AATTATATTTATTATGTATAAAAAATAAACACTATTATTAAAATCAAAAAAAGTAATAAATCACAATTGACGTTTTAATAGAGTTAACTATGCAAGATATTACAACCGATCAACATTCGATCAATAATCGATCAAAAAATCATGATTATAATTTTAGTGAAAATATTTTCAATTTTTATTATTATTTTATCTTGTCTAAATAATTTTTAGGCGATTGGATATGCATTAAAATTAGATTATTTTTTCATTCATATAGCGCCAATAGCGCTTTGGCACATATTGCACATGCAACTTCACATTTTTCCGCGCTTGAATATTAACGCTATTAAAGTAGTCTTTCCAAAGCTGATCATAAAGAATTTCCTCATCATCCAACTCAACATTAAAACTTTGACTTGCCCCTATCGCTAGCTGCGCGTCAACCTCATATGCATTCATTTGAATTTGATGAATTTTATCGAGATCATAATAAATACCAAATTTACGCTTTTCATCATAAATCAACCATTTCTGATCTTGGTATCGACTTTTAAAATGTCGCTCGATTAAGGGTAAAACATTAAAATCTGGACGAACTAGACTGAGAAATAAACCATCTTGGCATTTCTTAAAACGCACAAAAGCTTCCATGCGATGCTTTTCACGTCCGACTTGTTTTGCCCACTGCGCTAAAGCAAGAACATCTCGGTGTCCATAATCCTTATCAACAGACTTACTGGATTTAAATACATAGACACTAAAATCAAAAAGTGCTTGAAACGCGACTATTTGCTCAGACAAAAACGTGTAGTAAAAATTACGAATACCTTGAGTCGATACTTTTTGCTTTAATCCTTGCCAGACACGATTAGCTTGCTCTTCATTGGACTGTACATCAATGCTTTCATCAAACAGCGTGTGTTGAATATGATCTGCACTGACAACTTCCACGTCAAACTCTTTAAATTGAAAAGCCCGAAATACACAGCTCAATAGACCCGTCATTGTTCCATCAAAAATGTACTTTGCCATTTAAAATGCAAACCCTAGCTGTGGTGACAATTGCGTTTGATATTTAGAGTGCCCGCTTTGTAAAATTTTCTGACGTATTTGGCTTGGTAGCAGCTCCTTACTATGCTGAGCCGTATCGGCACAACGAATAAAATGCTGCGCACGGTTATATGCAACTCCGATTCTTTTGAGTTGATCAATATGAATTTTACCAAATCGTCTAGCCTGAATAATCTTTTTCGCAGAGCGAACACCCACTCCAGGTATTCTTAAAATCATACGGTAATCCGCTTGATTGATATCAACTGGAAACTGCTCAGGATGTCTCAAGGCCCAGCTCAGCTTTGGATCGATATCCAATTCTAAATTCGGATGTTGATCATCGACAATCTCAGTGGCATCAAAACCATAGAAACGCATTAACCAATCTGATTGATAAAGTCGATTTTCACGCAATAAAGGAGGTGCCGAACCCACCGCTGGCAATGCAGCATCTTCTGCATTGATCGGAATATAGCCCGAGTAATACACTCTTTTTAATTTATAATCTTTATAGTGCTTATCTGCCATTAAAATAACATCACGATCAGTCTCCAAATGTGCCCCGACCACCATTTGCGTGGTTTGACCTGCTGGCACAAATTTAGGAACAGATTTTATTAATTTACGCTCATCTTTAAACTGAATTAATCGATCACGCACAATTCCCAAATCCTTTTGCACTTCGGCATGAGATTTTTCGGGCGCAAATTTAACCAAGCCCTCTTCGGTTGGCATTTCTAAGTTGATACTCATTCGATCCACATATAAACCAGCTTCATGAATGATTTCTTCAGAAGCACCAGGAATGGTTTTTAAATGAATGTAGCCATTAAAATTTTCTTCTAATCGTAGCTTTTTGACCACTTGAAGCATGCGCTCCATGGTGAAATCCGCGGATTTAAAAATACCTGAACTTAGAAAAAGCCCTTCTATATAGTTACGTCTATAAAAGTTAATGGTTAAATCGACGACTTCCTGCACAGTAAAGGCAGCACGCTTTACATCATTCGAACGACGTGAAACACAATATGAGCAATCAAAAATACAGACATTCGAGAAAAGAATTTTGAGTAAAGAAACACAACGTCCATCTTCGGTATAGCTGTGACAAATTCCAGAACCTGTATTTCCTAAACCTTTGTCTTTATTTTTTCGATTACTCCCACTAGATGAACAAGACACATCATATTTTGCTGCATCTGCCAATATTTGTAACTTTTCACGAATACGATCAGACATAAGAATTTCAACTGTGGGAGTTAAACGACGTTGTATTATAATTTCAACCGATAAAATTTTGATGTTCGTTATCTTTCACGCGACAACGCGTGTCGTTTTATTTTGACTTTTAATTTACTCACCATTTATTCAATAAATAGTGAATATAATTTGCTATAGGTCGCGAGCTTAGGCACATTCAAGTTATATCAAGGAGTCAAGATATGTCTTTAATCGAAAAACTTGCGATACAACATCCTATTTTACTTGCACCTATGGCAGGTGTTTCTACAGCAGCGCTTGCTGCAGAAGTGTCTAATCGAGGTGGTTTAGGCGCGTTAGGTTTGGGTGCCGCAACTCCTGCTTCAGCAAAAGAACAAATTTTGGAAACACAAAAATTAACAGATAGACCATTTCAGGTTAATTTTTTCTGCCATCAATCCACACCAATTGACTCCTCTCGCAATCAACAATGGATTGAATATTTACAACCGCAATTTGAAAAATTAGGCAAAAATCCACCTGCCGACTTAACGTGTATTTACAACAGTTTTTTAGACAATGATGATTACTTAAATATCATCCTTGAAACTAAACCTCATGCTGCGAGTTTTCATTTTGGTATACCGCATCCTCAACAGCTCAAAGCTTTAAAAGAAGCAGGTATTGTCACACTTGTGTCTGCGACCAATTTAGCCGAAGCAAAAGCGATTGAGGCTGCTGGTGTAGATATTATTGTCGCACAAGGTATAGAAGCAGGTGGTCATCGAGGTATTTTTAATGAGAATTTTGATAGTGCTATAAAAACTGCAGATTTGGTTAAACTAATATCTGCCAATTGCACAATTCCGATCGTTGCGGCTGGCGGTATTATGAATGGCTTCCAAGCGCAATACCTCATCAATTTAGGTGCATCAGGCGTACAATTAGGCACTGCATTTGTTCAATGTAAAACCTCTAGTGCCAATGCAGCATATCGTCATATGCTTTTTCAAAAGCCACTGACCCAAATTACCTCGAGTATTTCTGGGCGCCCGGCGCGTGGCATAATCAATGATTGGGCGAAAGAGATCGATTTACCCAGCCGTCCAAATGTTGCACCCTATCCATACGCTTATGATATAGGCAAAAAATTAAATGCCGCTGCAGTAGAAAATGGTCATCATGAATTTGGTGCATTTTGGGCTGGAAGCAATGTAGCGCAAATCAGAGCATTAGAAGCTACCGATTTAATGAACCAATTGATTTTAGAAATGAATCAATATGACTAACTAAATTTTAAAACCCTATATTCAAGCTCAATAAAAACACATACAATGAAATGTAATTTTTTGTTGAGTTTTGGTATGGGTATTGTTTTACTTGTTTTGGCTGCATTAGGCTTCACTGCTGACAGCTATTCTCATTATCAAGCCAATAAAAAGGATCAGTCCCTTGAAGTAACTGATCCTGCAAAAGTCAATAGTGACAATTCTTTAGATTCTATGACAATTGAACAGGAATCCACGACCGATACTGTATTCAGTTCTGAAATCTTAATCGGTGAAAATAATCGATGATTTTAGTCTTTAGTGTCTTTAAATATTAACGCTCTTAAAATTTCAATCGTCTCAAAGATTTAATGCTCTCAAAATTTTAAAACGCTTTAAGTCTCATCAGTAATCAACTGCTCGGCCTGTACATCACTCATCGAATACCCTTGATCAAGCAGTAAATTAAAATATTGTTCAACGACTTTTGCTTGATCCACAGTGCTTTCTACTTTGTACATACTCTGTCTAAACTCATTACTTGAGCGCAGACCTTTGGTGTACCAAGCAATGTGCTTTCTTGCAATCCGACATCCAGAATATTCACCATAAAACTCATACAGCTCTGACAAATGTCCAATTAAGACATCCTTAACTTCTTGAATAGATGGTGCATCCAAATGCTCACCATGCTCTAAATAATGAGCAATTTCTCTAAAAATCCATGGACGTCCTTGAGCGGCGCGCCCAATCATCACCGCATCTGCCCCAGTATAATCCAATACATATTTTGCTTTTTCAGGACTGTCGATATCCCCATTAGCAATCACAGGAATAGCAATGCTTTGTTTAACTTCTTTAATTAATTGATATCGAGCAGTATTTAAATACATATCTTCGCGCGTTCTGCCATGCAGCGCCAAAGCGGCAATTCCTGCCTGCTCTGCACGTTTAGCAACGCGTAAGATATTCTCGTGACCATTTAAATAACCCAGTCGTGTTTTTAAGGTTACAGGCACATCTACAGCTTCAACCACTTTATCTAAAATTCTGGCAACCAGATCTTCATCTTGTAGTAAAGCTGAGCCTGCCAATTTATTGCAGACTTTTTTTGCAGGACAGCCCATATTGATATCAACAATTTGTGCGCCATTGGCAACTTGGTATTGGGCAGCTGTTGCCATCTCAAAAGGGTCTGAACCTGCGATCTGTGCAGAAATAGGCGCAAGCTCACCATCAAAATTTGCCCGATATAAGCTTTTTTTGCTCATCCGTAAGGTTTGATCTGAAGTCATCATTTCACTGACTGCATGTCCAGCACCAAAATACTTACATAGCGTTCTGAATGGGCGATCTGTTACACCCGCCATCGGTGCAACAATTAAATTATTGGAGAGTTGGTACGGACCGATATACATATATATTCATACAATTTACGACTGCCACAGTATACTTCATCCTATTGGCACAGCTCATCTATTTATCTGGGCATTTTTATTGTGTGAAAATTTTTAGCTTCAATTTCTATGCTTCAATTTCTATGCTTCAATTTTGTCTTTTATATTCAAAATGTATGACAAAAACGAATTCTTTGTAGATATTAAAATATAATTTATGATCAATGAATCGTTTACTCTATATGCGACTCCAACACATGGAGAAACCAATTCAGCACAACTACACTTTAAACATATAATTCAAACAAAAAATGAAAAATTTGACTGCTCAAGCTGAGCAATGTACATATATATTAATATTATTTTCGAGCAGCATAGTATACTCCGGCTATTGTTCTCGACCCACTCTTCTCTAAACGCGTTTCTACTCTATGAAAAAAAGTTTTCACCCAAATTTTATTTTTAAAGCGAGCACTATAGCTGCACTTAGTTTATGCATCAGTGCTTGTGATGATATTTCATGGTGGAATGATGATGAAAAAAAATTAGATGCGAAGCAAATCAGCACAATCATTCCAACGCGTGTAAAAGATCGTAAGTCCTGGGCTGAGGATATCTATTCTATTACTGATGAACTTCGCATTCCGCAGACCAAAGAAAATATTTGCTCAATCATCGCTGTGGTAGATCAGGAGTCTAATTTTGTTGCAGACCCTCACGTCCCCGGCTTAGGCATTAAAGCGGTTAAAGAAGTAGAAGATCGATTTGATGAGAAGTTTAAAGATAAGCTTGGCGAAAGTATTGGTGGCACTGTAGCTGAATATTTCCAACAAGTTTTACGTAACCAGCCTACGCCTGAAGACAACTATTTAAAACAAATGCGCAAAGTCTCTACAGAGCGTCAGTTAGATGAGCTTTATCGTGAAATATTTGCGCATATGTCTAAACACTATCATGTGAGCGCACTTACAGGTGCAGCAAAAATTATTGGTCAAGATATTGGTGAAAAATTAAATCCAATCACCACATTGGGTTCAATGCAGGTGCATATTAGCTATGCAAAAGATCATAAACGTCAGAGTGGCAATATTGCTGCACTCAGAACAGACTTATATAGCCAATATGGTGGATTATATTATGGAATACATCGTTTAATGATGTATCCAGCCCAATACGATAAATCGATTTATAGATTTGCGGATTATAATTCAGGTATGTATTCGAGCCGAAACGCTGCATTCCAAAGTATGTTAAATGATTTAACAGCCGCTGAATTAAGTTTGGATGGTGACTTACTGCTGTATAATAAAAATGGTGGAATACGCGCCGAAAAAAGTGAATCAGAACGTGAGTTAATTAATGTATTTGCTTCAAATAACGTTTTAATTACGCCGAGACAAATTCGTTCAGATTTAAAAAGTGAAAAAGAGGCGAAGTTTGAGAAAACCCAAACCTACAAAGCTGTGATTGATCTTTATGAAACAAAAATCGGAAAGAAGTCATTCTATGCCATCATGCCTGAAGTCATCATTTCTGGTCCTAAACTTAGCCGAGATTACAACACCAATTGGTTTGCCACACGTGTAAATGGACGTTATGAAACATGTATGCAAAAAGCGAAACGCATAAAAATTTAGCTTTATTCGACTTTGATGGAACACTGTGCACGAAAGACAGTTTCACAGGGTTTATTTTTTATGCTTTGTCTAAACGGCATATAGTTAAACAAGGTATTAAGTTACTCCCTTGGATTCAAGCCTATTATCTTAAAATCTATCCACCAGATGCAATGCGCATCAAGCTGTTTAAAGCCATGTTTTCTTACATGTCTTCAACTGAGATTCTAGATTTAGCGCTTGAGTATTCACATCAACTCCGTAAAAGCTTATCTCCTGATCTTTATCAGCAACTTATTAAGCATCAAAACAATAATGACGATGTGGTGATAGTCTCCGCATCCATCAACATTTATCTGAATGATATTGCACAGTTACTTGATGTCGATTTAATTTGTACAGAAGCTGAAATTCAGGATGATAAATTCACAGGTTTATTTGCGACGCCAGACTGTAGTTCTGAACAAAAAAAAATTCGTATTTTAGAAAAATATGATTTAGATCATTATAATTTAGTTTATGCCTACGGAAACTCTAAAGAAGATCTTGCAATGTTCTCACTGGCAGATCACACCTATATGGTCGGGGAACAATACCCTCTCCCTCAGATCGAAGTACAAAAAAAGCTCGCATAAGCGAGCTTTTTTTTAACAGTTTTAAGAAATCGCCATATGATTGCGATATATAAACACTATAAGATATTTTTTTAATTTAATTAATAAAAAAGAATTTAACCCTTAACCTCCCATTTAACCTCTAAACAATGCTTACACCCCTTCTTTATGCCCTTAAACCAAGTAACCAAAAATAAAAACTAATCAAAGTATAGGTAAACTGATTACTTATTTACCCCTCCTCAATTTTGAGAACGTGATACTGTAGTGGTTTAATAAAGTTGGACACTCAATTAGGTGATAATGTACTCACCAAAGAGGTGCTCAATGACTACAAGACGAACATTCACTCCAGAATTTAAATTAGAGGCAGCTAGCCTTGTGCTTGATCAAG
>JAHLFF010000045.1 GCA_018883945.1 Candidatus Acinetobacter avistercoris | reverse complement strand
ACTCAAACAGGAGTTTGTGGGGCAGTCTGCATTAAATCATTTCCATGCCAGTCTGATTGTTTTAATTCGCCGTGAGGTCGATACTCAAAATAATTATGACAAATTCAAGGCATTATGGATGGCTGAACGAGATTTTCTTGTACAGTCATTGAATATACGCTGGCTGATTTCAGCCTGTGATACTTTTATTGATTTTGATGAAGACGTAACTCTAAAAGCCATTTTGATGAATGCAGTGGTATTGATTAATACCTTGAAGTTGCAAGAAACTGAACGTTATTTGTGTGATCAATCTACGGAAATTTGCGAAGCCAAGCGAGATCGTTTACCGCAAGAGCGTGTAACATTATTTGATGGAACCTCAGCATTCGTTGTGGGGACTGATGATACATTGCGAAATATGCGTTGGCGACTTGACCAAATTTGTGCTGTTCATCCACTCGGGCAATTGGTTATAGAAATCTTTGATCGCTTGCAGCACGAAGAAAACAATACAATTTATTTAAGATTTAAGAAACAACATACGCGTGAAAAAACACGTTGGTGGTAAAGATGCAAATATTAATTATTAATTTACCTAAATCTCAGGAGCGACGTGTCTTTCAAGAACAGCAATTCTTAAAATTTGGTCTACAACCTACTTTTTTACAAGCCGTGTCAACAGATCAAATTTCAGAAGAGCAATTTAATGCAGAAGCTTTTGGGTGGCAGCGACCGTTGAAAAAAGTGGAATTAGCTTGCTTCCTAAGTCATAAAAAAGCATGGCAAAGAGTTTCAGCGTGTAATGAACCTGTTCTTATTTTAGAAGATGATGCTGTCGTTGTAAGCGATATTGCACAGCTTCTACAAGATATACAATCTCAAATCTTAAATTTACGACCTGATTTAATTAATCTTGAAGTTAGAAGCCGTAAAAAAATTGTAGGTAAAAAGCCAATTTGTCATTTAAATAATTCAGGGTATAAATTATTAGACTTGTTTCAAGAGAGAACAGGAACAGGGGGTTATATATTGTTCCCAACGGGTGCACAAAAACTGTTAGAAAAAGCGAATCATTATGCGGCTGCAACGGCAGATGCTTTTATTTTCAGTACCTATAGTTTAAATGCTTATCAGGTTGAACCAGCTGCGTTGATTCAGGAAGATCAAATGATTGCATACGGTTTGTCTGAAACTGAGAATTTTGAATCAACAATTGGTCGCTCAGAAAACTTTAAGCCTATATATAAGTCTCTATCTGAAAAGAAAATGTTCAGAAAGCGCCGTGTTATGGGGCAATTGCAAATGGCCCGCCGTTATCTGAGTGTAATATTTAAAGCAGATAAACGTGAGATTCGTTTAGATCGTCGTAAATTTGACGGCACAGCACAGCGCTGATTTGTCTTTTGAAATATGAATATAGCGGTATAAAACGTTGAGTGAATTAAAGTATGATTATGCGATGGCACTCTGTGGCCATTTTGGGAACTGAACATGTCAAAACCTAGAATTATTTTAGCAATGCCGAATCATGTGGGCTTAATGAAAATTATCTCAGACAGCCTCACACATCATAGCTTTGAGGTTTTATGCTTTGACCAGTTGATTTCACCTGAGCGGTTTAAGTATCCCAATTTATATTCACGGATTTATAAGGGCTATCGTAAACTTGTCTATAACGATAGAGACTATAAGACCACCTTGCGTGATCCGCAAAATACTCAATATATTGAAGAAAAATTGCAGCAGTGGGGTGGCTATGCCGACTATACCCTCGTGATTCGTCCAGATGTGTTTAGTCAAGGCGTACTTGAACTGTTAAAGGCACGTACGCGTGGCACATTTGCAGGCTATCAGTGGGATGGGTTAACGCGGTTCCCAAGCATTTTCAGTCGTATCAAACTCTTTGACCGTTTCTTTGTGTTTGATCCGCAAGATTATCAACATCAGCACAATGCGCGCATCTTTCCGATTACCAATTTCTGTGTAGAACATGCACTAATCAATGATAAGGAAACACCCTCAAATAAAAGCCCAGTGGTGTATTTTGTGGGTTACCACAATGCGAGTCGACAGCAGGCGATTGAACAATTGGTTGGTGAATTATCTAAGCATGAGGTTGAAATCAAGTGCTTGATTAATCATGCGCCAGCCAATGCCTATAACCATTTACCAATTTTGAAGATTAAAGATAAGATCGATTTCAACGACAATTTGGCCAATGTACAACAGGCTGATATTTTGATTGATTTGGTGATTGGGGAACATACAGGCCTGTCCTTTAGAACCTTTGAAGCCTTATTTTTTAAGAAGAAATTGATTAGTAATAATGCATCGATTGTGCATTATGATTTTTACCATCCTGATAATATTTTGCTGTGGGATGGCAAAGATGACGGTGCATTACAACGCTTCTTAGCTGTGCCATATAACACCGCAACCGACGACATTGCTGCGAAGTACCACTTTGGTAATTGGATTCGTTATGTACTCGATATTGGGGACTATACACCCATTACCTTACCTATACTGAATATGATGCAGGATCAATCGCGCATTTCGAGCTCAGTATCGAATGCCAAAGCAACAGCTGAAATATAATGTTATTGAAGGACTAAATGTGAATATTATTGTTACCGGGGGGGCTGGTTTTATTGGCTCGGCAGTCATTCGCCATATTATTCAGCAGACCTCACATCGTGTTTTAAATATTGATAAGTTGACCTATGCCGGTAATTTAGAGTCATTGGCTGAGGTTGCAAGTAATGAGCGCTATCAATTTAGCCAAACAGATATTTGTAATCGCCATGATCTAGATAAATTATTCGAAGCATTTCAACCAGATTTGGTTATGCATTTGGCTGCTGAATCACATGTAGATCGTTCGATTTCAGGACCATATGCATTTTTAGAAACTAATATTATTGGGACATATCAATTGCTTGAAGCGAGTCGAGCATATTGGCAAAACCTAGCTCAGGACAAGAAGAATATTTTTAAATTTCACTATATTTCAACCGATGAAGTTTATGGTGATCTAGAAGGTACAACAGATTTATTTACCGAAGAAACATCATATTCGCCAAGCTCTCCTTATTCTGCAAGTAAGGCAAGCTCAGATCATTTGGTTCGTGCATGGTATAGAACCTACGGTTTACCCGTGATTGTGACCAATTGCTCAAACAACTATGGTCCATATCATTTCCCTGAAAAACTTATTCCGCTGATGATACTGAATGCGCTTCAAGGGAAACCTTTGCCTGTTTATGGGAATGGTCAGCAAATTCGTGATTGGCTATTTGTTGAAGATCATGCACGTGCGCTTTATAAAGTTGTAACTGAGGGTGCGATAGGCGAGACCTATAATATCGGTGGTCATAATGAAAAAGCCAATTTGGATGTAGTCCATGGCATTTGTGAACTTTTAGAAGAGCTCGCTCCAAATAAACCTGAAGGTGTGCAAAACTACAAAGACTTAATTACCTATGTTAAAGATCGACCAGGTCATGATGTACGTTATGCCATTGATGCAAGTAAAATCAAGCGTGAATTGGGTTGGGTGCCACTAGAGTTATTTGAAACAGGTTTAAGAAAAACTGTAGAGTGGTATTTAAATCATCAGGAATGGGTATCTCGTGTACAAAGCGGTGAATATCAGTCTTGGTTAGAAAAGCAGTATCAAGGCTAATTTATGAAAATCTTACTTTTGGGTAAAAATGGTCAAGTCGGTTGGGAATTGCAGCGGGCTTTAGCGCCATTGGGTGAATTGATTGCTCTTGATCGTTTAGGCTTTGATCATTTAAGTGGAGATATGTCTGACCCTGAGGCTGTTTTCAATACGGTTTTAAAGCTTCAACCTGACATTGTAGTAAATGCTAGTGCTTATACTGCTGTAGATTTGGCTGAGACGGAAAAAAACTTGGCAAATGTCGTCAATCATCTTGCTGTGAAAAAGATTGCTGAAGCATGTCAACAGACCAAAGCAATATTAGTACATTATTCAACGGACTATGTGTTTTCAGGTCAAGGTGATACTGCTTTTTTAGAGTCAGATCAAGTGGATCCGGTCAATGAATATGGTCGAACCAAGGCATTGGGCGAACAAGCGATTGTAGAAAGTGGCTGTAATTATCTTATTTTTAGAACCTCTTGGATCTATGCAACCAAGGGAAAAAACTTCTTAAAAACAATGTTGAATTTAGCACAGCAACGTGAAGAATTATCTATTATTTCAGATCAGATGGGTGCACCAACTTCAGCCGAACTCATAGCAGACGTAACCGCTCAAGCGATTCCTCAGATCTCTACAGATCATAAAAAATCGGGTCTCTATCATTTGGTTGCCAGTGGTGAGACTTCATGGTTTGGCTACGCAAATTATATTTTTGAACAAGCAAAAGTATTAGGTGCTGAATTAAAAATTTCTAAGATTAATTCAATTCCGACAACAGCTTATCCAACACCAGCCCATCGACCTTTAAATTCTAGATTGTGTACACAGAAATTACAGCAGACTTTCAAACTAAATTTACCAAATTGGAAATATGGCGTGCGACGCACTTTAACGGAGCTATTAATTAATGAAAATTAAGCGTAAAGGTATTATTTTAGCTGGTGGCTCTGGAACGCGGTTACACCCAATTACTAAGGGCGTTTCTAAACAATTATTACCAATCTATGATAAACCGATGATCTACTATCCCTTATCTGTGCTTATGTTGGCAGGTATACGTGAAGTTCTCATTATTTCTACACCAGAAGATTTGCCAAATTTTGAAAAGTTACTAGGTGATGGTGCTCAATTTGGAATTAAATTGAGTTACAAAGTTCAGCCCTCACCAGATGGTTTAGCACAGGCTTTCATTATTGGTGAAGAGTTTATTGGCGATGACCATGTGTGTCTAATTCTTGGCGATAATATTTACTATGGTCAAAGTTTTGGTAAACAACTTGAGTCAGCGAGTAATGTAGAACATGGTGCGACTATCTTTGGTTACCACGTGACTGATCCTGAGCGTTTTGGTGTTGTTGAGTTTGATGCTCAAGGTAAAGTATTAAGTATTGAAGAAAAGCCGACTCAACCGAAGTCGCATTATGCAGTCACGGGTTTGTATTTCTATGATAACCGTGTGGTTGAGTTTGCTAAACAAGTAAAACCTTCTGCACGTGGTGAGTTGGAAATTACAGACATCAATAATGCGTATTTGCATGATGGTTCTTTAAATGTTGAACTGCTTGGTCGTGGCTTTGCTTGGTTAGATACGGGTACACATGAATCATTGTTGGAAGCGGGGCAATTTGTATATACAGTTGAGAAAAGACAGTCTTTGAAAGTGGCTTGTCTTGAAGAAATTGGTTTTCACAATGGTTGGATCTCTAAAGAGCAGTTGGCTGTAAGTGCAGAAGCGTTGAAAAAAACTGAATATGGTCAATACCTATTTAAATTATTGGACGAAGTGAAATGAAAATTGAAAAGACAAAAATTGAAGGTCTTTTAGTTATCCAGCCCAATGTTTTCGGTGATGATCGTGGTTGGTTTATGGAAAGCTTTAACCAGCAGAAATTTGAACAAGCATTGAATGAGTTAAATTTGTCTATTCCAAACTTTGTTCAGGATAACCATTCCCTTTCTCAAAAAGGTGTATTACGTGGTTTGCATTTTCAAAATGCGCCTTATGGTCAAGGCAAGTTAGTACGTGTTGTCCAAGGTAGAGTTTGGGATGTTGCAGTTGATATTCGACCAGAATCTAAAACATATGGTCAATGGGTTGGGGTAGAGTTAAGCGCTGAAAACAAAACCATGTTTTGGATTCCAGAAGGTTTTGCTCACGGGTTTATTGCTTTAGAAGATAATACTCAATTTTTGTATAAAACAACCAACTATTATAACAAAGAAAGTGAAGGGGCAATTATTTGGAATGATCCAACACTTGCAATCGAGTGGCCTTTAGATCAGGTTGAGGAAGTGTTGCTGAGTGATAAGGATAAAGGGGCTTCTTTATTCAATTAACTTTAGAAGACAAAATACATTAAATGTATTTTGTCTTCTTTGATCTTATTTAACCCTAATCGCGGATAAAAAATTG
>JAHLFF010000044.1 GCA_018883945.1 Candidatus Acinetobacter avistercoris | reverse complement strand
TAGATTTTGGATGCAGGCTTCTTCATTTGGAAATTATATTGCTAAAGAAGCCTTCAGGAATAGCTTTCTGCAACAAAGCCTCAGCGAATCTTGAAATGATGAGGTTTGATAATTTAAATCGACCAATCAGTCTTTATATTTTTTAGGCATTAAGCTATTTGGTAATTTTTGAAGTGATTCCGATAGGTGATTTAATGAAATTTGAATTTAGTATAAAAAATAGAACCAGATCTACTATAAAATGATTTATCGACAGCATTTTGTCTCAGCTACTGTCAGTCTTGATCTCATTCGTCATAAGCTTAATAGCCCATATTTGCAATTTTTAGCATTAGTACCAATGTAGCGTATATGTTGTTTAACCCGAATCCTGTTTAAGCCAATGATTCCATAATTTGAATTTTTGGCTTATTTCGATGTGTTAATTTATATCCACATAAAGATGCGTAAATTCCACTGAGAAATCCATGAATAGTACGTGCTTTACTCGTCACTAAATTATATTGACCTTTTAATAAGCTGAATAACGTTTCTATTTTATTGCGTTGCTTTAAATGACATTCATCTGATGCACAGAGTTGATTAGACTGCATATTCTTTCTATGATAGATAATCGAATCTATACCTTGATCTTTCAGTCTGCTTTTTAAATTTTGGTTTATATAGCCGCGATCCTCATAAATTTTTCCTTCCATGCCTTCAACCAAATCCTCAACCATTTTGATGTCAGCTTTATGACCATTCTACAAAGTTGAACGAGTGATTTCACCGAATTGATTCATCGCAATATTTAATTTACAACCATTGAACCAGCTCATGGAGCTTTTACCACGAGATGCAATTTTGGCTAATGATTTATGGCGTTGAATCCGTTGATTTTTAAAGACGGATAAAGTGGTTGAATCACCCTTTAAATATTGGCTGTGTTGACCTTTCATTAAGGCGAGATGTAAAGCATATTTAGACTGACGACTTTGTTTTAGAAACTTCCAATAAATTGCTTCAAATTTAAGAAAGAAATCATCAATTACGCAGAATAATTTAGTAATATTGAACATCAGGACTAGAGCTTTAGGTGTGGTGCGATCACTTAACTGATGGCTCTAGTCCTCTTATTTTTAATGTTAATTTCTTATCCGCGATTCGGATTATTTAAGAAGATATTGAGGCTTATATTTCTTAACTTTATATTCACCTTCAACTAAAATCTTAACCTAGTAAAAATAAATTTCTCTCAATTGTAAGAGATCGGAAATATAAATAGTCAAATCAATGATGAACTAACTTAATAAAGGTCTCATTATAGCTCTCAATCATTTCACTTCTATTCACGAATTGCATTTTTTAATGGTAAAGCTTAAATTAAAAAATCTGAAAATATTGAATATCTATAAGAAATAAAAAAAAGAGCAATCAATGCTCCTTTTTTATAAATATTACTTAAAATTAACAACTGATGTTTTTAATTTTTTCCAGTCTTTTAAGCTCATAAGGTAAGCCTACATAGTTTTCAGCTAATGTTTTTTTTCCCGCCTCAGACTCCAAGATGTAATCAAGCTCAGCTTGTTTAATTTTAATATCAAAATCACTTTCAGTTTCAAAGTGGTGTAATAAATGAGTCATCCACCAAGAGAAACGTTCAGCTTTCCATACTCTTTTTAAACATTTTTCAGAATATTCATCAAGACCTTGTTTAGAAGAGTTTAGGTAATACTCTATTAGTGCACTGGATAAATATGCAATGTCAGATGCAGCCAAATTCAAACCTTTAGCACCCGTTGGAGGAACAATATGGGCTGCATCACCAGCCAAAAATAAATTTCCAAAACGCATTGGCTCAGTGACAAAACTACGCAATGGTGCAATACTTTTTTCTATAGATGGGCCTGTGATTAGATTTTTTTGGCTTTCTGAATCTAAGCGATTTTTAAGTTCATCCCAAAAACGTTCATCTGACCATTCATCGACTTTATCAGTTAAAGGCACTTGTAAATAATAACGACTTCGTTTACTTGATCGCATACTACAAAGTGCAAAGCCACGTTCAGACCGAACATAAATCAATTCATCAGATACGGGCGGTACATCTGCTAAAACACCTAACCAGCCGAATGGATAAACTTTTTCAAAAGTTTTAATTTTATCTTGTGGAACTGTTGCTCTGCATACACCATGATAACCATCACATCCTGCAATAAAATCACAATTCACACGATATTCAATACCATTTTTATAAAAAGTTACATAAGGTTCATTGTAAAATTCATGAATTTTCACATCATTTGCTTCGTAAAATGAAGTCAGTTTTGCTTCATTACGTGCATGCATTAAATCTTTAGTAAGTTCAGTTTGACCATAAACTGTCACCTGTTTTCCATACGTTAAAGCTGATAAATCAATACGATGTTTTTCACCATTGCTTAAAATCTCTATGCCATGATGAGGTAAACCAAACTCATTTAAGTGTTGATCTACGCCTGCTTGTTTAAGTAAATCAACCGAAACTTGTTCAAGAATACCAGCACGAATACGTGCAGAAACATATTCTGCACTACGTTGTTCAATAAGAATATGTTCAATACCCGCTTTATACAAAAGCTGTCCAAGTAATAATCCTGCAGGTCCTGAACCAATAATTGCAACTTTAGTATTTAAAATTTCCATCATATGTACTCCCTGTCCATATACTTAAACTAAGTTTTTTATAAAATTTCAGCTATAGTAAAATATGAAATCTGACCGTAATACGGTTTTTTTTGCCGTATATCGGACAAAATTATGATTTGATGATTTATTGAAAAGGATGCTTCATGCGTTATGATTTAATTGAAAATAAAACTTCAGGTGAAACAATCACTAATGATGATTATATTTCTGGGCTTGCCAAAGGTTTAGCATTGTTAGAGGCTTTTGGGATTGATAGACAAAAGCTTAATTCAACTCAAATTGCTGACCGTACAGGAGTCAGTCGAACTGCGGCAAGACGTTACTTGCGAACTTTAAAATTTTTAGGTTATTTAGAAACGGATGGGCATTACTTTTGGTTAACACATAAAGTTCTTCGTTTTTCGAGTTCATATTTAAGCTCTGCATATTTACCAAAAGTTGCGCAACCTCTTTTAAATATTTTATGTATGCAAACAAAGCTCACTTTTTCAATCGTCGTTTTAGATGATGATGAAATCGTGCCTATTGCTCGAAGTTTTTTCCCTCAGTTAGATAATATGCGTACCAGTCCTGATGGTATGCATTTGGGAAATCGTTTGCCTGCTCATGCAACATCTACGGGTAAAGTTCTACTTGCAGCATTAAATCAACAAGAACAAAAAAACTGGTTCAGTAAATATGGTTTAAAACGTCTAACGCCTTTTACGCTTCAAGATGAATCAATGTTTTATCATGTACTTAATCAAGTGGCACTGAAAAATTATTGCTTATCTAAAGAAGAACATGAACTTGGCGTTATCGCAATTGCTTTACCAGTGTTAGATCGTCAAGGTAAAACCATTGCAGCATTGAACTGTATGTCACAAATTAACCGTGTTACAGAGGAATATCTCATTCAAAGTATTTTACCTTTACTTCAAAATACGGCTTATGAAATTAGAGCAATCCTTTAATGAGATCAATCGTCAAAAAAGCCTACCAGTATTAAACCAGTAGGCTTTATTCAGAATAGATTCTTTTTATAGCATTGATATATTACTTATCTAAAGCATATGCAATCACATAGTCGCCATGATCAGGAGATTGACGTGCACCACCAGCAGAAATAATAACGTACTGTTTTCCTGTTTTTGGGGATATATAGCTGATCGGTGTGCCTTGGCTGCCGACAGGTAAACGTGACTTCCATAGCTCTTGACCGTTAGAGGAATTAAAAGCTCTCAAATAGTAATCTTGAGTTGCCGCGAAGAAGACTAAACCACCTTGTGTCGCCATTGGTCCTCCAATCGTTGGCATACCTATCGGTGCTTTCATCATCATTTTAATTCCCATTGGACCTGTATCTTGAACTGTGCCTAATGGAACTTGCCATGCGATTTGACGCGTAGTCATATCAATCGCGGTCATGGTTCCAAAAGGTGGTTTTTGACATGGAATACCCAAAACAGACATAAATCGGTTTTTATTCACTTTATATGGTGTTCCATTCATCGGTACAGCGCCCATGCCTGTATTGACCTTTTCACCACCGTCAGCTTGAATCTTAAGGTCTTCTGCCGTCTGTTTAATCAGTTGAATCCATAAACCTAAGCGCATATCATTCACAAACATATAATGATGCGTTGGATCAAAGGCTATACTGCCCCAGTTCATTCCTCCCAAAGAACCTGGAAAGCTTAATGATACATCTGTACCTGGTGCTGTAAATAACCCGTCATAACGCATTGATTTAAAATTAATACGGCACATCAACTGATCAAATGGCGTAGCACCCCACATATCTGATTCAGTTATCGTTTGATTGCCAATTTGTGGCATTTCAACGGAACGTGGTTGTGTTGCACTATATTGCTCATTTGGAATATCAGCAGGTTTAACAGGTTGTTCAACCACTTTGGTTAACGATTGACCTGTCACACGATCAAGAACAAAAAACTGTCCAGATTTTGTCCCAATCACCACAGCAGGTTTCGTTGTGCCATCTTTCATAGGGAAATCAACCAAGCTAGGTTGCATCGGTAAGTCAAAATCCCAAAGATCATTATGTACGGTTTGATAGACCCACTTTTCTTTGCCTGTGGTCGCATCAAGAGCCAAAATCGAAGAATTATATTTATGATCTATGGGTTGTCGATTGCCTCCCCATACATCTACAGATGAGCTACCCATCGGTAAAAACACGGTATTCATTTGCGGATCATAAGACATTGCAGCCCACGAGTTTGCAGAACTACGTTTATAAATTTCACCAGGTTTCAATACATAATTTGGTTCAGGATTTCGTGGATCAAATGCCCACCGTAATTGACCAGTAATCACATCATAAGCACGAATAACACCACCTGGCATATCTGCCGCTACGTTATCTGCTATACGACTACCAACGACAATTGTTGTACCCGCAATGGTTGGTGCTGAAGTCACTTCAAAACGTGGAGCTACTGTTCCATCGCCTAAGCCTTCAAGTAAGTTGACAGTTCCATTAACTCCAAAATCTTGACAACGCTCGCCAGTATCGGCATTCACGGCAATTAAGCGTCCATCTGGTGTATTGGTATAAACTCGACGAGGGCAAACGGTATCTCTAGCAACCGCAGTGACTGGACTGGAACCTCGCAATGTTGGTTGTATCAATGGTTGAGTAGAATCGAAATAGGCAACACCACGACAACGCTCCCAAGCATCTGCTTTTGAGTTGACTTCAGCTTTCCAAAGTTGCTTACCTGTATCGGTATCTAGTGCAAAAATGTTGTTATGGGGTGTACAAATAAAAACTTTATCTCCCACTTGTAAAGGAGTGACTTGATCTTCAGCACCATTCCCTGAACCTGTGGTCAAATCGCCTGTTTGGAAACGCCAAACTTCTTTTAAGTCTTTTACGTTATTTCGATTAATTTGATCTAATGCTGCAAAACGACTACCACCAGTATCATTACCATAATGCTGCCAATTGACTTGCTGCTTATCTGCTTCGACTGGTATGAGTGATAATTCCTGATCAGACGCCGTTACAGTTGGATGTGGCTGGAACATTTGGTAAAAACCAATCAACATACTTATAACGACAACTGTTGCACATGTATACGCAGGTACAACCAAGGTACTTTGTCCTTGATAACGACGAATCGCGGGTAAAGTAAACAATAAAGCTGCAAAGACACCAGCAGGAAACATCAAGCGAGAAAATAAAGCCCAAAAATCCCAGCCTGCATCAAACCAAGACCAAATGAGCGTACCTGCAAAAACCAAAGCAAATAATGCGACACCTACTGCTTTCTTTTTAAAGATAAAAAATGCAGAACATGTAATTATAATACCTGAAATTATGAAATACCATGAGCCGCCAAGGCTCACTAATTTTCCACCGCCGACAATATAAAATAACCCAGTAATGAGTAGCGCGAGACCCAGTATAAAGCACCATATCTTAAATACGGGGTGGGCTTTAGAAGATAGTTGTTCAGACATGAATTTTACTCCAGTAACCACAGGATTCTTAAATAAGGAAGCATTTCAACGAGTTCAAAAATCATGCTGCATAGAATCGATTTAAGTTAAAGCACAACGCAATACTTTAGCTGTTGAATATTTGCGAAACCTTCATCGGTTCAATAAAATAATTAAAAGTTTAGACGCATTGTTAAGCCCGCAATCCAAGCATCATCGACCTGCTTCACACCGCCAGCCTGATGAACATATTGCAGATTTGGCCGCAGCATAATCGCTGGTGACCATTGATAGGTGTAGTTCAGCTCAACATTTAATTCATCATACTGAAGGGGTGCATATAATGAATTCTGGTAATCATATGCAGTCAGTCCATTGACTTCGTTGCTATAGTTTTGGCGGTCTCTCACCCGGTTATTCACGTCAAAACGGGCCAAACCTAATCCGATACTGTCATTCGGACGGTTATCTAAAATGCCTTTATACCAAAAAGCAATTTGCTGCGTTGATTCCACGGTGGTCGTTGCTTTGTCGTTATAAGTAAAATTTGCTGAGGCAAATAGGCCCCGATTCGGCTGATCAGCTTTTGCAGTTAATTGCTGCTGAGCATTTAACCAAATACTGGATTTATGATCATGAATCTTTCCCACATTCGCTTGAAGCGCAATCTCGCCATTTGCATCGGTTTTCACATCTGATGCATCGGCTGTTGCATAGAATACGCCAACTTTATACTCACCTGACAGGCCATTAAAAACATCCAATTTCGGTTTCCAGGCCAATTCAACTGGAATAAGCGCACCTTCAGTGTCGTCCATGGTCAGGTTGAAACCGCGGTTTTCTAAACTATTTTCAGGATTTATTTCATATATGCCGGCAGCAATAGACCACTCTGGTGCAAATTGATATTTAATATTTAAGCCCCATTGCGACACTGGGCCATTGTACCAAATGCTGCCTACGGTTTTGCCGAGCTGCCCGCCGCATAGCATTAGATTTTGGAACTCACAATGTGATCCATTAAAATCTTCAGATAAGCCCATGCGTCCAATTTTGAATTGTAAGGTTTTATCTAAAAAGCCTTTTTTAATCCAAGCTTGAGTCAAGCGCCAAGATTGTCCGCGTCCATAAATTTCTTGGACACTGCTAAACTGACTGGCCCTCGGATCAGAAATACGTTCTGCCGACAACGACTGACCGTCTCGCTTAGTTATAGAAATACTGCCTTGCGTATCATTCCAGCCTGCTATTTTTTCTAAATCCAGATGTGTGCCCAAGGTCAGCTGACTTGCATGCAATATTTCCGAATCGTCATTGTAGCCGCCGTCTAAATTGGCAGCGCTTTGATTAATAAAAGATACGTTAAATTTATATCCCTGCTGTTCTAATTGCTGACGATTTCCATTCCAGTCCCCTAAGAGCCATTTACGGTCTTGTGACCACGGCTCGCTGGCAAATGCAGCCTGTACAAAAAGTATAGAGGTAACTAAAACTGTAAATTTATTTACGACCTGTTTCATGTGCTGATCCTTAGCATCATTCAATCAAAAAAAATGGCACTTTCAGACCCTGAAAGTACCTATATATATTAAAAATTAATGGCGTTACTTAACTCTGAAGTTGCCCCATGAATATCTGTAATCGTTGCGGTAATCGATGCCGCTTTCTGTTCAGGTTTCCAGCTTAAATTTGCTTGGCCTTGAGCATCCGTAATCAGCGTCACGGAACCTAAATAAAGCTCAGCTTCTTTGGATTTAGCATTAGTATTTCCAAAAAATTCAACTTCATAGCGCTGATTTGGCTGGCCTTTAGTCGTCACAAGTACTTGCCACTTATCTGCGCGTAAATAAGGCGCTTGTATAGCTTGATTCGGTATGGCATTACAGCCTTGCTCATTAAGCTTGGTGCAGGTTTTTTGCAGATTCGCTGCTTCAATCACTACGCCACCGCCGCGAGAACCGACAAAGTCTGCATGTTCAAGTGCTGGAACACCAAAGACGATTGCGCCTAGGCGCTGATTTGGCACACATGAACCGCCAGCTTCACAGCGTTTTATGTCTTTTCCATTATTCCATATTTGGTTTTTGGTCAACGTTGTATGTGCTTGGGCATCTTTTTCAGAACGGATTGCGACACCAATTCGGTTACCATGTACTTTATTGCTATCAAAAATATTGCCATCACCGCTTAAATTGAAACCGAGCGAGTTATTCGATAGCTCGTTGTAGGCGATGTAATTACGTTTACCCCAATTGATTTGTAAACCATCAGAATAGTTTTCAAATTTATTACCCACTACTGCATTGTCATTGCCCCAAAGAATTTCAATGCCTTGTGATGGCTCTGGATTCGCCTTAGTCGAAGTAAAAAGATTATTTGCAACAAGGTTAAATGCTGCCCCACGTGTTAACTCTAAACCATCACCGTTATCTACAAAGATATTATTGAGCACTTTGTTATTGTTGGTGGTGGTTGAAGTTGGATTACCTTTACCATCATCACCTGTTAGCATGACGCCTGAACCCCCATAGTTATTACTAATACGGTTATGCTGAATCAGGTTGTTGCTTGAACGATTAATGAGAACTCCAATACAGAAACGGTGAATATCCAAACCTTTTAAAGTTACAGAATTAACATCTTGTAGAACTAAACCTGGTAAAGTCGTAGTACGTACATTGGTACCATACTGTTCAGGGTTTGCCCCAGGACAAGCTTTAGCACCCTCGCCTTTAATATAATTTGAACCGTCAATAGCAATGTATTCGCCTGTTTTTTCCCATTGAGTTCCAATAATTTTCACAGAGGACTTAATGGGCGGTAAAGGTTGATTTACTTTAATCATATAAGGTTTTTTACCTACCGCTTGAATGAGGATTTCATTTTCTTGTGCAGTATTAATATTTGATTGTTCAATCGCCCAACGTAATGAACCTTTGTCGCTATCATCTTGATAACGGTCTACTATATAGGTTTCTGCCGCTGCAAGTCCTGAAGCAACTAAGCCTAATGTCAATGCTGTTAAACGTAGTGAAGCTAATTTCATGACGATATCCTTGTCCAAAAATTAAGGGGTTGGCTGAACAGTTTTTAAAAATTGTTTTAATTGAGCAACATCAATTTGACCAGGCGCAGACGCTTCGCCAATCATGCCAAAACTCATACTGCCGCCCATATTGGCTGTGGCAATACGTGAAATCGTGCCTAGACGTCCCATCGACATGGTCAATAATGGCTTTTTACTTTTTTGACTGACATTGAGTGTTGCATTCATTAAAGTCAGTACATCTTGTTTAGACTTTGGCATCACTGCAATTTTGAGGATGTCTGCACCCATTTGATCTTGTTTTAATAAGCGTTGTTCAATGTCTTGCTGCGTAGGAGTTTTATCAAAGTCGTGATTTGACATAATCACCAACACATTTTTTTGATGTGCCAAGTTGATCAATTTTATAACGCTGTTTTGCTCACGAAACATTTCAATATCTAACAACTGCATAAACGGTTGTTTTAGATATTCAATGTAAATTTTCTCATATTCAGCATCAGATACTTTTAACTGACCACCTTCATTCGCGGTACGAATTGTGGCAATTAACGGTTTATTTTTGAAAACTTGATTCAGCTCTTTACCAAGTTCAATCACCGCTTTAGTGTCGGATGCAAAATCCAGTAAATCAATACGAAATTCAGCCATATCTGCATTCGGATTTTCAGCAATAATTTTTGCTTGTTCTAAAGCCTGCTGCTTAGTTTTTGCAGTAATTGGAACAATGGTTTTGACCGGCAATGCGCCAATATTCAAATTTTTAACGTGGTAAACTGCAGGAGAGTTTTCTTTATCTACGATGCCTGCCTGCGCCGCTGCATAAGTCAGTGAAATAGAAACAGCAAGACATAATTGTTTTGCAAAGTGATTTAAATTCATCATTATACTTCCCTGTGATTCGGCAGTATTCATATATGGACTGCCGAATATCCTGAATATATTTTTTGATTAAATATCTAGAAAAACTGTCTCTTTATCGCCTTGAATATAAATATCAAAGCGATAAACCACTTCACCATCACGTTCTTCACGCTTAGCGATTAAAGTCTCACGACGCGGTTCCCATTCAATGCTATTTAGTACTGGATCTTTTGCATTTGCGTCAGTCTCATCTTCAAAATAAACGCGCGTATTTAAACCCGTATTAATGCCACGAGCAAAAATGATCAAGTTAATATGCGGAGCTTGAATAGAGGCTTTACGACCAGGAACAGTGCCAGGCTTAATCGTGTTGAAATACCACACGCCTGTTTTAAAATCTGCACCCGCACGTCCCCATCCATGAAAGTTTTCATCGACATGCTTATCTTGAAAATCCGCTTGGCTTGGATAAACGCCGTTTGCATCTGCTTGCCAAATTTCGACAAGAACATCACGCAAAGGAATACCAATACCATCAAAAACCTGACCTTCTAAACGAATACGTTGTCCTTGAGGATTATTTTTGACTAAATCGTTATTAAAATTATTTTCAAAGACGTCAATGCCTGCTTGATTAGGCAACAATCCAATATGTACATATGGCCCACCAGTTTGAGATGGAGTCTCGTGTAATTCTTCAAAATTCCATGCTTTCATACTTTTTTACTCCATCAATTAATGCAATTCATTTTCAAAGTAAGTCGCCCTGCGGCCACGTAAAGTAATATCAAAACGGTAACAACGACTATCTGCTTCAATAAAATTACTTTTATCTTCTAAAGCAATAAGTGCGCGACGTTGATCTTCTGATGGAATGGTTTTGAGAATTGGACAAGAGTCTATCAACGTATCACCTTCAAAATAGAACTGAGAAATCAAACGTTGTGCCCAACCATCTGCAATCAATGAAAAGTGAATATGTGCAGGTCGCCATTCATTAATACGATTACGCCAAGGATATGGGCCTGGTTTAATCGTACGGAAAATATAAAATCCATTTTCATCAGTCATCATGCGACCACAACCACCAAAGTTAGGATCGAGCGAACCAATAAATTGATCGTTTGGATGACGATAACGACCTGAAGCATTGGCTTGCCAAACTTCAAGTAACGCATTTTTTACTGGACGACCAAATTGATCACGCACATAACCATGCACAATTACACGTTCACCTACAGGTAAACCTTCTTTGGCACAGTTTAAAATTAAATCATTGTCTTTTGGCCCAAACAGATCTGCGGAAAACTGTGGTGCAGTGACTTCAGAAATGGTTTCACCAATTGCAATCAACGCATTTTTTGGCGAGCGTAGAACACTAGTTTTATAACCTGGCGTATATGCTGGCGGATGGTCTTCGCTATTACGCTGCGCGTAAGCTCCCCAAATAATTTGAGACATGTGATCTCTCCTTTAAATTCCGTACTAATCCTTAACGATTTTTTCTGGCGCAATGCCCATCTCTTCAAAAATCTCTTCGGCCATGTGCATTGCGGCATTGGCGGCAGGCAAACCTGCATATAAAGACGAATGAATAAACAGTTCTTTCAAGTCATCTTTGCTTACGCCATTGTGAAAACAGGCACGAATATGCATACGTAATTCATCGTTACGACCTAAGGCCAATAATATGGCGATGGTCACTAAACTACGGGTATGACGCGGCATACCTGGACGTGACCAGACTTCGCCCCATGCAAAACGGCTAATGAAATTTTGAAAATCTTCATTAAAATCATTTAAATTTTCTAAAGAACGTACAACGTGCTTTTCGCCTAACACTTCGCTACGAACTTGAATGCCTTGTGTATAACGTTCTTCATCATTCATGAGTGATCTCGCTTAAGTTGCGTCGGTATGCGCAACAAATGATTTAATAAGAATAGCCAATGCAGCCGCTGTTGCTGGAATCAGTAACAGGCTGAGAATTGAGCTAAATGACCAATTATTTCCAAGTAACACTGCACCAATCCATGCACCAAATACTGCGCCAAAACGACCAATACCTGACATCCATGCCACACCTGTAGCACGGCATTGGGTTGGATAGAAACGAGTGCTGAGCACTGGCATTGCAGACTGGGCACCATTTACGGCCATACCTGCACAAAGAATAAAAATAGCCAGTAATGTTGGGCTTGCTAAGCTTTGGCTGACAATGAAAGCAAAGATACCTGCGGCGAAATAGAAACCAGCGATGACACGGTTTGGATTAAAACGATCCATCGCCCATCCGACAAATAACGCGCTAAGTACGCCACCAAACTGGAATAGTCCGCCAATAAATGCTGCACGTTCCATCGTTGCGCCTGTTTCACGCATTAATGTCGGTAACCAACTGGTGAGTAGATAAATAATCACGAGGCCCATAAAATAGGTAAACCAAAGTAAAAATGTACCTTTGGCATATTTTTTTGAAAACAAGATACCAAAGACACCTTTTTTTTGATTATTCTCAGAGTGTTCTTCAGGAACGTAAAATGTTGTTGCATTTGCTGCTTTTTCAGGAGCAATACGGATTAAAATTTGTTTAACTTTTTCGGTTTTATTCCCTTTTAAAATGAGGTAACGATAGGACTCAGGTAAAAAGAAGATCACCACGAACATTAAAATGAGCGGAGACCAACCACCCACTAAAAATAAGCTGTGCCAACCATAGTTTGGAATTAACCAGCTACTAAAGAAGCCGCCAACAGCCATACCTAAGTTATAGCCGCAAAACATACAAGTGACCAATAACGAACGACTACGTGCAGGACAATATTCAGAAAATAAAGTCGTGGCATTTGGCATTGCTGCGCCTAATCCAATTCCCGTTAAAAAACGGAAGATGACTAAGCTGTCTAAATCACTGGCATAAGCGCATGCTAAAGTGAAACCACCAAAAATTAGCATGGATGTAGCTAAAACAATTTTTCGCCCAAAGCGGTCAGCCAAAGGGCCAGAAAATAATGCACCAAAAATCATCCCGCCCAATGCAGCACTCATTACAGGCCCAAGCTGTGAACGATCTATCCCCCAGTCTTGGACTAATGCAGGCGCAATAAATCCCATCGCTGCTGTATCAATACCATCTACAAAAACAATTAAGAAACAGACAATCGCAATAAGCCATTGATATTTACTTAATGGTGAGTCATTTATTAATGCTTGCGCATCAATTCCTGATTTATGCGTATAACTATCCTGAAACGCCATTGTTGCCTCCTTAAGGCCAAATCCTTTTGTTAATTAATTTATTGATTTTTTTCGATAAAATTTTCTAACACTTGGCTAAATTCATCGGGTGTCTCAATATTTGATAAATGAGCTCCTTTTAAACTGACAAACTCAAATTTTTGTACATTTTTTTGAATTAATTCGCCATCTTCTACTGTGGTAACAGCGTCTTTTAAGCCACAAATCACTAAAGTTGGAATTTTAATTTCAGGTAATTCATGGCGCACATCGGCATATGCCAAAGCACGACACGCATTGGCATAACCTTTAGGCTGGGTTGTGGCTAAACTTTGAATCGTTTGTTGTGCTAACGCATTATTTTCATAATCAAACTTGTCACTAAACCAACGCGTATGCGTGGTTTTGACCAAATCAGCTAAACCATTTTGTTCAACGGTATCAGCACGGTTCGTCCATGCATCAGCCTGACCAATTTTTGCAGCAGAATTTGCAACTGTAATAGATTTAAAACGGTCAGCAGCATTAATTCCTAACCACAGCGAAGTGATTCCTCCCATTGAAATGCCACAAAAATGGGCTTTACCAATGTTTAAAGCATCCATAATATCGATTACATCTTCGCCTAAATTAGCTAAAGTTGTGTCATCAATCACATCACTTTTGCCATGACCACGTGTGTCATAACGCACAACTTTGTATTTATCTTTAAAGTATGTTGCTTGCAGATCCCACATCCCTTTATCAGTACCTAAAGAATTAGAAAAAATAATGACAGGCAAATTTTCAGATCCATCAACTTGTATAGATATAATTTTTCCTTGTCGATTGGTTATTGTGTTATTCACTTTGCCTCTCCTTTTGCCTCTTTAAGCACAGCATCAATTTGATCTTGTATATTTCCTAGATATGATTCTGGTTTAAAAATCTGCTGTAATTGCTCACGATTAAAATATTGCTGAACTTGATCCATTTCACCAATAACTGATTGCAAATGACGCTGCTCTGCAACAGCTTGTTTACATGCCTGTTCGACCAAATGATGGGCATTTAAACGACCGATTTTTGGGGCCAATGCCATCATGGCAGCTTCTGCCATAATTAAACCTTGCGTGGTTTCAATATTGCGCTGCATGTTTTGAGCATTAACTTCTAGCCCTTGTAGCACCTCAACTGTACGTTCTAATGAGCCTGCGCAAAGATTAAAAATATCAGGTAACGACAACCATTCTGCATGCCAAGAACCCAAACTACGTTCATGCTCTTGCACCATACTTTGATAAATACTCGACATCAGTGCAGGTACACGATTAGCTGCTGCCAATATGGATGCTGCAGCTACAGGATTACGCTTATGCGGCATGGTTGATGAACCACCACGACCTTTTGCTGTTGGTTCAAAGACTTCTGCAATTTCTGTTTGCATCATCAATGACCAATCACGCGCCATTTTTCCTGTATTTCCCACAACAATAGCCAGAAAGTTTGCAATTTCAACAATACGATCCCGCTCGCCATGCCACGTGCAGATTGCAGCATTCAAGTTAAGCTGAATTGCATAAGCTTCAACTACTTCTGACCCTTGATCTAACAGTGAAGCCAATGAACCTACTGCACCACCGAATTGAGCGGTCAGCACACGACTTTTCATTTGCTCTAAACGCTCTAAATCACGCTGAAAACTATCTGCCCAACGTGCAGCTTTATGACCAAACGTAATAGGCAAACCTTGTTGTAACCACGTTCTTCCCATCATGACTTGATCACGATACTTTTCGGTCAATTCAATCGCTGCTGCATAAGCTTTATTTAATTGAACTTCGATAATTGTTAAAGCATCTCTCGCCTGTAAAATACATGCTGTATCCAAAATATCTTGACTGGTTGCACCCCAATGTACATAACGAGCTGCATCTTCATCTACAGCTTTTATTGCGGCAGTAAACTGTTTCACAAATGGAATTGCGATATTGCCTGCTAATCCTGCTGCTGTTGCAAGACTCTCAAAATTAATGGTTTGAATGCCTTGAGTATCTGCAACATCAGCAATGATTGCTGCAGCAGATTCTGGAATGACACCAACTTTCGCTTGTGCTTTTGCTAAAGCCACTTCAGCATGAATCATGTATTTGAGCAAAGCCTGATCACTGAAAATTTCAGTCACCTCTGCTTGGTAAAATAAACTTGCATATAAGTGGCTCATGACAATATTCCTTTATCTAAATCCGTTGAATAATGAGAGAGATACCTTGCCCCACACCAATACACATAGAACACAAGGCATATTCTCCACCTGTTGCTTCAAGTTGATTCAATGCCGTCGTGACCAAACGTGCACCTGAAGCACCGAGTGGATGACCTAACGCAATTGCACCACCATTTGGATTAACATGCTCTGCACCATCAGCCAAACCTAGGTCACGCGTGACTGCTAATGCTTGTGCTGCAAATGCTTCATTCAGTTCAATCACATCCATCTGATCAAGCGTTAAATCTGTTTGAGCCAAAAGTTTTTTTATCGCAGGTGCAGGTGCAAAACCCATAATTCGTGGTTCAACACCTATTGTTGTCGCACCAATAATTTTGGCACGTGCTTTTAAACCATATTTAGCAATAGCATCATCGGAAGCAATGAGGAGTGCTGCTGCACCATCATTAATCCCTGATGCATTGCCTGCTGTTACAGTCCCCTCAGCTTTAACTATAGGTTTTAGTTTGTTTAATGCTTCAAGCGTAGTCGATGCACGTGGATGTTCATCTTTGTTGATAACAACAGCTTCACCTTTACGTTGTGGAATCACCACAGGAATGATTTCTCGATCAAAGAAACCCTTTTCTTGAGCAACTGTTGTACGTTTCTGACTTTCCAATGCAAATTGATCTTGATCCGCACGATTGATGCCAAATTGTTCTGCGACGTTTTCAGCCGTTTGTGGCATAGTCTCAACGCCATACATTTCTTTGAGCTTAGGATTAATGAAGCGCCAACCCATGGTGGTATCTTCAAGTTTCTGTCTACGACCATAAGCGCCTTCAGATTTACCCATCACCAATGGGGCACGACTCATTGATTCCACACCACCAGCGATAATCAGATCCGCTTCACCTGCTTTAATCGCACGTGCAGCCATTGCTATCGCATCCATCGATGAACCACACAAACGATTCACCGTCGTTGCAGGGACTTGATAAGGCACACCTGCCAAAAGTGCAGACATACGACCGACATTACGGTTGTCTTCACCTGCTTGGTTGGCACAACCATAAATCACGTCATCAATTAATTTCCAGTTCACTGATGGATTACGTTCCATCAATGCTTTAATCGGTAAAGCCCCTAAGTCATCGGCACGAATCGGTGCTAAATCACCAGCATAACGTCCAAATGGAGTACGAATGGCATCTACGATATAGGCATTTTTCATGGGATTTTCCTTAACCTTTTGTCGAAGAAATAGTGGCATCAATGAGCTTTGCACCTGTCAAAGTTTGTAATTCATCAAAAGTTAAACCCTCAACTTTCTCAATCACTTTCATGCCTTCAGGGGTCACATCAATCACACATAAATCAGTATAAATACGGTCAACACATTTCAAACCTGTTGCAGGATAAGCTAATTCAGCAACAATCTTCGGCTCGCCTTTTTTGGTGACGTGATCTGTGGTAATGAATACTTTTTTTGCACCCACGGCTAAATCCATTGCGCCACCCACTGCAGGAATAGCATCAGGCGCACCAGTATGCCAATTGGCAAGGTCACCATTTTCAGCCACTTGAAATGCACCAAGCACGGCAATATCTAAGTGACCACCACGCATCATTGCGAATGAGTCACCATGATGAAAGAATGCACCACCATCCAATAAGGTCACGAATTCTTTACCTGCATTGATTAGCTCTGAATCTTCTTCGCCTTTGGCGGGTGATGGACCGAAAGCCAACAATCCATTTTCAGAATGCAAAAACACGTCTTTGTCAGATGGTAAATAATTTGAAATCTTGGTCGGTAATCCAATGCCTAAATTGACATAAGCGCCATCTGGGATATCTTGTGCAACACGTTCAGCAATTTGATCACGGTTTAATTTGGTATAATTCATTGTATTGATCTCCGTATCTAAGTTACTGAACAGATTTCACAGCAATAACGTGCTGTATAAAAATACCTGGAGTGATGATATGTTCGGGATTTAAATCACCTAACTCTACTACTTCAGCCACTTGTGCGATGGTCACATCAGCTGCCATCGCCATAATTGGGCCAAAGTTACGTGCAGACTTGCGGTACACCAAGTTACCCCAACGATCGCCTTGTTGTGCTTTGATTAAAGCAAAGTCAGCACGTATTGGATTTTCAAGGACATAGTCTTTACCTTCGTAATTCATGGTCGGTTTACCCTCTGCGAGTAAAGTACCAAAACCTGTCGGGGTGTAAACTGGGCCTAAGCCCATACCAGCAGCTTGAATACGACAAGCAAGATTGCCTTGAGGAACCAATTCAAGTTCCACTTTTCCTGCACGATATAACTCATCAAAAACATAAGAATCAGATTGACGTGGGAAAGAACAAATCATTTTACGGACAGCACCAGCTTTAAGGAGTTTGGCTAATCCATAGTCGCCATTGCCTGCATTGTTATTCACAATCGTTAGATCTTTAATGCCGAGTTCGATTAAGCCATCAATCAGTTCAGCAGGTTGTCCTGCTGTACCAAAACCGCCAATCATAATGGTTGAGCCGTCCTTTACTTGAAATAAGGCTTCGGTTAATGAGTGAGCACTTTTATCAATCATTAGACAACTCCGTCTGTATATTGCATGAATAAGGATGAAAACTAATGCTCAGGATGAATTAATAAATTTAAAATTGAATCACTCAATCCCGAGTGTTTTCCTTAGAATTCCATTTATTCATTTTTCATTTTTTTTGAACCAACATCTACTATAAAACAACAATTATGTTCGATATACAGAACTTCAGTTCGATGATCGAACAATTGTTATAATTTTTGACTATACTGTATCGATATTCATTTACTCTCAATTATGTTTGATCAGCTAAATACAAAGGTTAATTTATGAGTGAGGCTAAATTAAAATCTAAAAAGGTTTTGCAAAACCCAGATAATCAAAAAAATATTCGACATGAAGATTTTATTGCGGGTATTAGCAAAGGTATGGCAATTTTGGATTGTTTTGGGTCTGAACGTCATCGTTTAAATAGCAGTATTGCCGCTGAAAAAACAGGAATGACGCGCTCAGCAGCGCGTAGACATTTACTGACGCTTGAATATTTGGGATATTTAGAATTTGATGGATATTATTATTACTTAACCCCAAAAATATTAAAGTTTTCAGGATCTTACCTGAGTGGCTCGCAACTTCCTAAAATTTGCCAACCCTTATTGAATTTACTTACCACTCAAACATCGCTTATTTATTCAGTGATGGTTTTAGATGGTTATGAAGCAATTACTATCGCTCGAAGTGCGGCTCACCAACAATCAGATCGAGTCAATCCTTATGGGCTCCATTTAGGAAACCGATTGCCTGCACACGCAACATCAGCGGGTAAAATTTTATTGGCACACTTAGAGTTAGATGAGCAAAAAAAATGGTTGGAAAAATATCCATTAAAACGCTTAACCAAATTTAGCTGCACAGACAACAGTTCCTTTATAAAAATTCTTGAGGAAATCAAGGAACAAGATTGGTGTTATTCCAGTGAAGAACATGAATTAGGTGTTCATGCTCTTGCTGTTCCTATATATGGACCAAAAGGCAATATTGTTGCAGCATTAAATATTGTTTCCCCTACAACAAAAACAACGAAAGAATATTTGGTTCAACAAATTATGCCATTACTCTTAGAAACTTCGCGTGAATTAAGGAATGTGATTTAACTAAAATCATAGATTATAAAAGTTCTTACTATCCAACAAATGATTTAATTGATGAATGGCATAAATATATACGTATGATTGAGAGTTTACTTTTTACAATAAATTTGACATTAGACAACTAAAGAAATTTTTCAAACATTTATGATCATGCCTTAGTTTGTTAAATACTCAAGATAAGTCAATCATGTTATATACTTAACATAAATTTATTTCTAATAATTAGAGTTTGGGGTTGTTTGTGGCGGATAAGAAAGCTGAAGCGTTGAAGATTGTTGAGGAAGGTTTAAAGGAATTAGAGTCTGCCAAAGGAAGTGTGGCTGTTGGAGTACAAAAACTATCAAGAGCGGCTAAGCTTTTAAATGAAGAAAGTATTTATGCTTGGGCAGAGTTACAACTTGGCAATCCTATTTATAAAAAACCTGTTCAAGAAGTTTTATATAAAATCCATGAAATTTCTCAGCTTCCTGCTGCAGAGCATGACTTTTCTCAAGTACACGATCTAGTAGATCGTTTAGCTCTAATTGGAATAGATTATGAAACTCATATTAGTCCAGAATATAGTATGAAAACTTCTGAAAACCATGGCGGTTTAAACTCTATCAATTTTATTGAACAAACACTTGAAGGGCTTATAAAAAATAATCGTATCCATGATGGGGTAAGAACTAAAATAAAATTAAGCATACACTTAAATTATATAAAAAATGCAGCTTATAAATATCTATCAGAATTACACGATAAACTTAAATTTTCAGGAACAATTACATCCAGTTTTGACCTTTTAAAAAGTGCAGTCGATGACAGATTACTCGACTTAAACCCTGAAATAGCTGAACAGCTAATGTTGGCTTTTAAATCAGTATCTTCAGATAATAAAGAAGAATGGTCTCATGCCCTTACTACATGTAGACGTCTTCTAGAAAGTCTTGCTGATGAATTATATCCAGCCAGTGATCTTAAAATTGGGAACAGAACATTCAAACAGAATCAGTTCGTAAATCGCTTATGGCAATTTATGAGCGAAGCTATTCAATCTGATAGCAATAAATTAATAGCTCAAACTCATGTAGATTATTTAGGTTTCTGGTTAGAAAAAACGAATAAGCTCGCTAATAAAGGTGTACATGATGAAGTAACCCAACTTGAAGCGACTAAAGCCATTTTCCATATGTACTTGATGCTTGCCGATCTACTGGATTACTTAGACCCTTCTGCTACTTCCAAAATGACAAAACCCTCTATTAAAACTGTTACTTTAGATGAAATAGAAGCTTTACTTAATGTGAAGCGTGATATAGCAAAAGCTATTGTCATTGCACGTGTAAATAATGAAGGTTTGACTATAGAGCAACTTAAAGCAGTAAAAGGTGTTGGACCTAAAACCTTAGAAACAGCAAAAGAAGTTTTTGAGTTTTAATAATGATAAATTTAGATAAAGAACTATCAATTTTTCAACAATTATTAGGTGTTCAACTTGGAAATATTTTAGGGATATTTATTGTTGTTGTATTTATATACAACTATGTTTTCAAATCAGGTATTGTTCAGCACATTTTTACTGCTTTCAATTTCAGATCATGGAAAATAGATAAAGACATAACTAAATTTAATGAAATAATTAGTAATGATTCAATTAATCAAATTACTAAAGACAAATTTAAATACAGATTAAATGTTTTATCCTTACAACAATATTTGAAAACCAAAGAAACAGATTTAGATAAGTTACAATATTTAAATAGTTTTATCGATCCTAAGAAAGCTGTAAAAAAATATAACCGATGTAAGAAAAAATTAATTTTTATTCCACATCAAAAAATACTTGCATTAAATGCAAATTGTTCTATTCGGATGACAAAAGAACAAGCTGAAATCATTAATAATTGGTCACCAAGAGCGTACTTCTTATTCACACTACCAGCAATGACTTACATGTTATATATCTATCATAGAGATTATAGTCATATACCTAATATTGAATATATTACTACGTTCCCTTTTTTATTAATTATTTATACTATTTGGGTATTTCTGATTGCATTTATTCTCCGCTACTATTTAGAACGAGCAAATGCTATTGAGTTACTAAATATGGATAGGATCGATTAATAAGAGAGGATGTCATCAATTTTAATATTTTTATTTTAAGCATATAAGTTAATTTTGCTTAATCTATACTACCCAGCTTCGTAAATATAGACTAGTACCTTTGCTAATCTAGTACAGTCCCAAAACTTATACTAGAACACTTTACAGTAAGCAATAAAAAAGGGTTTTAAGCTAATGTTTTCGCTTAAAACCCTTATAAAATAATGCTTTAAATTTTGGTAGGTATAAGCAGACTCGAACTGCTGACCTCTACGATGTCAACGTAGACTCTTTTTAATAAAAACAATGACTTATATTAATATGGGACAATATTGGGACAAGCGTGACTTTATCCACAGGT
>JAHLFF010000356.1 GCA_018883945.1 Candidatus Acinetobacter avistercoris | reverse complement strand
TTTCCTCGCTTGATTAGAGCTTGGTTATAAGAGGGCCAATTCGTTGTGCGATAGATTTTGGATGCAGGCTTCTTCATTTGGAAATTATATTGCTAAAGAAGCCTTCAGGAATAGCTTTCTGCAACAAAGCCATTAGAAAGTAAAGTAGAAACGATGACTTCTAGGCCATTACCGACTACATCCAATATAGTGGCTTTTGAATATATAACAAAAATACCAAGTAATTTAAGTGATCAGGAGGTCGCTGGAGGCTGGTTGTTAAATTATTTGAGTGATAGTGGAAGCCAGACGCCCACATCAGGTTCTTTACTTGCACCAACTTCAGATAAAAATGGACAATCCATGATATTAGTAGGTGTGGGGGAACCAACACCTCTTTATCAGTCTCAAGAGATAATTACAAGCGGAAACAATAGGATTGGAATTTACATTAATAGAAAATCTATGCAGATTGGTTATATCCTTAATGGCGTTAATAAAGGTTATAAGTGGTCATTCAATGATTCTATGAATAGAATTTCATTTATCTTAATTAATGGCTTTGAAGGATTTACTTCTAAATCTGAGAATATTGGTAAGGAAGTTTCAATGGAGTTAATTACAGATCACTCAAGTTTGCAATATTCATATCCATCAGGAGCGACCGATATTTGTGGTGGCTTAATTTAACGAAATTGATTAAATTTCCATTAAATTATTTTGATGTAATTTTAATTTTAGCTTAATGTGCTGCACTATATAGAACCCTGTTCAATATTATATTATTGACAGGGTTCCGCTTTTTCAGTTTGTTGATATGCATGATTGAAAAATATAGATAAAACTAATTTTACTATTGTGCATGATTAAGCTTTTTAGATACTTAAAAAGTTTGAAATAAAAAATCTTAAAGTGGCTTAGATTTAACTAGAACTCGAAAGTGGGTTCCTTTTTAATTTAGTGAATGATTTAAAACAATTCAATTTTATGAATTTTCAAAATCAGAATTTTGGCTTCAACAATCAATTTATCATAAAACTTAAGAACGTATGTTTCCCAAATATTTACGAAGATCATCCAGTCATATAATTTCTAAAAATTGACTAACTAAGTAAACACATAAAATGAACATAGAACTTAGCCAGTATTGTGTTAAAAGTATACTTAAAATAAGAGGGAGAGTTTCATGGGAGGTTCACACAACCATGATCATAGTCACGTAGAAGTTACAAGTAAAAATGCAAAAAAACTATCGATTGCATTGGCGCTAACATCGACATTTCTGATTGTTGAAGTTATCGCAGCATTTATGACCCAGAGTTTGGCATTGCTTTCAGATGCTGCACATATGTTTACCGATGCAGCTGCGTTGGCCATTGCCTTATGTGCAATCAAAATCGGTCAAAAACCAGCAGATGATAAACGAACATTTGGTTATCAACGATTTGAAATTTTAGCGGCTTTATTTAATGCGCTCATGCTATTTGTCGTCGCAATGTATATTTTATATGAAGCCTATCAGCGATTCAGTCAGCCTCCTGAAATTCAAAGTGTGGGGATGCTTATCGTCGCAACACTGGGTTTAATCATTAACTTAATTTCGATGAAAATATTGGTATCCAGCAGTCAGGATAGTCTGAATATAAAAGGTGCATATTTAGAGGTGCTGAGTGATGCTTTAGGTTCAGTCGGCGTCATCATTGGTGCATTGGTGATTTATTTCACAGGCTGGATGTGGGTTGACACCATTATTGCTGTATTGATTGGTTTTTGGGTATTACCAAGAACATGGATCTTACTCAAACAAAGTATCAATATTTTATTAGAAGGTGTGCCAGATGAAATTGATATCGAAAAATTGCGTAGTGATCTTTTGGCCTTGAATGGCGTAACAGATATTCATCAATTAAAAGTTTGGGCGATCACCTCTAAAAAAGTTGTATTAACTGTGCATTTAGTTGCGCCAAATACTGATCCTAAAACATTACATCAACAAGCATTTGAAATGTTGAGTCACGATCATCATATTACAGAAATGACGTTACAAATCGAGCACGATGAATATCATCACGAGTCGAGCGATCATACACATTGATTCAAGAAATAGTTAAAGTGAATAGATTTAAAGTGAAAAAAAGTGAAAACATTTAAAGGAAAAATAGAATTCTTTCAAAAGTCATTATTCTCACACTATATTTATCATGAGCATTCCCTCATCCTCACCTTCTCCCAAAGGGAGAAGGGATTTTACATCTCAACTTAATTTGCACTCAATTTAATTAGCACTCAATCATCATGTTTAGATTCATGATAGTGGTCGAATATATGAGATAAAAAAGATATAAATTAAAAATTAGAAAAAAATAAACCCGATGTTATTAAAGTAACTCGGGTTTTATTTTCTTTATTCATTTATTTTTAAGCGGGCTCTTTAGCTGAATCTTGAGCTAAAGGTACGGTTTTTTTAAGTTTTCGATACTGCGCAGCGCGATGATTGTCGGGCAATAACGCATCTTGATTAAAGAGCTTTTCACGCAATGTTCCTTCACGATATTCAGTTGGATAAACACCACGTCTTTGTAATTCTGGAATGACGAACTCCACCACATCTTCAAAAGACTGATGCGCTAAAATATAGGCTAAATTAAACCCATCAATACCCGTGACTTCAACCCACTCTTGGAGTCGATCTGCAACTGTCGTAGGTGATCCGACAATGACAGGGCCATTACCGCCAACGCTGGTCCAATTTGCAATTTCTTCAATTGTCCAAACTTTATCAGGGTCTGCTTCGACATAAGATTGCAACATCGACTGAATGGCATTGGTTTGAATGTATTCCACTTGGTCAGTTGCTTTAAATTGAGAAAAATCGACACCAGACCAACCTGATACTAGGGTTAATCCACCATTATAACTGCCATATGATTGATATTCTTTAAACTTGGCCTGTGCTTTTTCATCGGTTTCATCAACCACAATAGCAAGCATGGTGTAGATCAGTACCGAATTTGGATCTTTGCCTTCTTGAATTAAATTATTTCGAATACCTTGCGCGAGTTTTTTTACTGCAACTTGGGTCGGGGCAGAAATAAATACACATTCAGCATTTTGACTGGCAAATTTTTGACCTCGCGCTGATGCACCAGCTTGATACAACACGGGGGTTCTTTGTGGTGAAGGTTCACAGATATGAATGCCTGGAACTGTGAAATATTGACCATAATGTTGAATGGGATGAACTTTATTATGATCAGCAAAGATTCCTTTTTCTTTATCTCTTAAAACAGCATCTTGTTCCCATGAACCTTCCCAAAGCTTATATAACACCTCCAGATATTCATCGGCGATGTCATAGCGATTGTCATGACTGACTTGCGTTTTTAAGCCAAGATTTTTAGAACCACTTTCCAAATAGGAAGTCACGATATTCCAACCCGCACGACCTTTAGTGAGATGATCTAATGTGCTCATGCGACGTGCAAAAGGGTATGGATGCTCAAATGAGATAGAAGTCGTCACGCCAAAACCGAGGTGCTTCGTGACAGCGGCCATTGCGGGAACAATTTGTAATGGATCGTTGACTGGAACTTGAACTGCGCCATTTAATGCATGCTGCGCAGATTGATGATAGACATCATATATTCCAAGGACATCTGCTAAAAATATACCATCAAAAAGACCTGCTTCTAAAATTTTAGCCAAATCTGTCCAATACTCTAAGTCTTTATATTCTGTCGATCGATCTTTAGGGTGACGCCAAAGTCCAGGTGACTGATGTGCAATACAATTCATTTCAAATGCATTAAATCGAATGTGTTTAGTCATATTTTTCATAATAATTTAAATAATATGATTTAAATCATAAGTTGTTTTTTAAAACATGGATAATGACAATAAATGATTTATAAATCAGATATAAATATTAATTTTATCAAATTTTATAAGCTGATATGCAATGCATTTAAATATATAAGACAAAATTTAAAATGATGCTAATTTATTTTTAAATAATTTATATATGAGAAAATAATGACTGCACAAATTGATATTAAAATTAATGAAGCAGAAATTCCCAAAGAATTTTATCAGCTGAATCAATTAGCTCATGTGATCCAATCTGATCAAGAAGCGATTGAGATTGCAACACAACTGGCAGTTGAATTTAAAAAAGAAGCATCTATACGTGATCATGAAAGACGTCTGCCTTTAATTGAAATTAATAAGTACTCACAATCTGGATTATGGGCGATTAATATTCCTAAAGCATTTGGTGGTGCAGGAGCAAGTTATAAAACGCTCGCAGAAGTCGTCAAAATCATTTCAAGTGCCGATCCTTCTCTGGGGCAAATTGCACAAAATCATTGGGTCTTTTTAGAGCATATTCGTTTAGATGCCACACAAGAACAGCAAGAATTTTATTTTAGCCAAGTTCTGAAGGGTGAACGTTTTGGTAATGCCTTTTCTGAAAAAGGTTCTAAAACCGTTGCAGATTTGACCACAAGTATTGAGTTTGATGAACATGGCAATGGCACTGTAAATGGTCAAAAGTTTTTTGCGACAGGCGCTTTACTTGCACATCGCGTGCCTGTAGTTGCAGTCGATGGTGAAGGGAAACCCTTTGCTGCTCTTGTGCCACAGCATACCGAAGGACTTAAGATCATTAATGACTGGAGTGGTTTTGGTCAAAGAACAACAGCCAGTGGTTCTGTGATTTTAGATCAGGTTAAAGTTGAATCTAAATACATTGTTCCTATTTATCAGGCCTTTCAACGTCCTACTGCAGCAGGCGCAATTTCACAATTTATTCAAGCTGCAGTAGATGCAGGCATCGCACGGGGTGCAATTCAAGAAACCATTGATTATGTCCGCAATTATGCGCGCCCATGGATCGATTCTGGTTTGGATCAAGCATCAGCAGATCCTTATACAATCGCAACGATTGGTGACTTAAAAATTAAACTTCGCGCTGCAGAGGCGGTACTTGATTTAGCTGGTTTAGCCATTGATCAAGCCTTGATTGAGCCTGAAGAAGCGAAAGTCAACGAAGCAACATTATTGGTCGCAGAAGCCAAAGTATTGACCACGGAAATTGCACTTTTAGCGGCAAATAAATTATTCGAACTGGCAGGGTCGCGTTCAACTTTATCTGAATTAAATCTTGATCGTTACTGGCGTAATGCACGTACACATACCTTGCATGATCCCGTGCGCTGGAAATTTAATATTGTTGGTAATTATTATTTAAACGATGTGCCACCGCCACGTCATCCATGGAGCTGAGGGAGCAATCATGATAAATTTATCGATTCAAAAAAACCTGATATCTAGTGCTGATTATGAACAGGTAGCTAACTTATTTAGACCTATTTTTCAGAAAATAGCGGCGGGGACTGTAGAGCGAGAAACGCAGAGGATTTTACCCCATGAACAAATTAACTGGTTAAAAGAAGCGGGCTTTGGTGCGGTACGCGTACCTAAAGAATTCGGTGGTCAGGGGGTCTCACAGCAGCAATTGTTTCAATTGCTGATAGAGTTGGCGACAGCAGATTCCAATATTGTTCAAGCATTAAGAGGGCATTTTGCCTTTGTCGAAGATCGCTTGGTTGCGCATCGAGATCATCAGCAATCGATATGGTTTGAGCGCTTTGTCAGTGGGGACATTGTCGGAAATGCATGGACTGAAATTGGCGCGGTAGAAATTGGTGATGTGATTACACGTGTGACATCAAATAGCCAAGCGAAGCTAGAGGTTAATGGTCAGAAATTCTATTCGACAGGAACCATATTTGCAGATTGGATTGATCTCTTTGCATATGATGAAGTGACGGATCAAAGTGTGATTGCTGCTGTTTCAACGAAGTTTAAAGGAATTACGATTCAAGATGATTGGGATGGTTTTGGTCAACGAACTACGGGTAGTGGAACCTTAAAAATTGATCATGTTGAAATTGAGCGTGATCATATTTATCCGTTCGATCAACGTTTCAAATATCAAACTGCATTTTATCAAGTGGTGCATCTAGCGACATTAACAGGAATTGCATTTTCAGCAGTAGAAACGTTCAGTGAGGAAGTACGAAAGCGTACACGCATTTTTAGTCATGGTAATGCTGACTTGGTTAAAGATGATGCTCAAATTTTACAGGTGATTGGTAAGGCCTCTTCTCAAGCTTTTGCCAGTCAGGCAATTACGCTTAAAACAGCAGCCGCTTTAGATGACGCTTATTTGAGTCATTTCGAAACTGATCGTCAAAATGATCATGAGAAAAATCAAATTGCTGAGTTAGAATCTGCACAAGGCCAGGTGGTGATTTCAGATCTGGTCTTAGACTTGACCACGAAACTGTTCAATAGTTTAGGTGCCTCTGCAAGTACAACCACCAAGCAATTGGATCGTTTCTGGCGTAATGCACGCGTTGTGTCTTCACATAATCCGCTTATTTACAAAGAGAAAGTGGTCGGTGCTTGGATCGTCAACCAAACAGAATTACCTTTTGTTTGGCAAATTGGGAACAGTCCTACGGTGAAAAAGCAACATCATGCTGCTTAAATCAATATGATGATTTAAATGAAAATATAAAAAATAGAATAATAAAAAAAGGCGCTTTAAGTGCCTTTTTTTATTTAATCAGAATGTTTCTAGGTGCTTATTCGTTATTTTATGTGCTTAACTTTTCACTATTTGGTTCAACTTTTCCAATTCGCCATTGATAAGGAGGGAGCGTTCCATTGACACTAAAGTCACCGACAATACGATCTTTGTAAATACGTGGATTATGAGAGCTTAATGTCCGCACATTTCTCCAATAACGATCTAAACCAAGGTTTTTATCTGTTGCCGATGCGCCTAAAGCATCAAATATAATGGTCGAAGCATTTAAAACTAAATCTGAAATAATAGTTTGAGACTGTGCGATTTCAAGTTCTGCAATTGCATTCTGATCTACTTCAAACTGTTGGTTTTGACTAAATGCAGAATCATAAGCACGCTGTAAAGCCTGTGCATTTTTTTCAACAATTGCAGCCGTAGTATAGGCTGCTGCACGAACTTTCCCGACGACTTGTAAGATTTGCGCATCATGACGAATGTGGTTTGCATTTGCATGACTATAATTGCGATCACGCTTTTGAACAGCATGAGAAACATCATATGTCGCTGCACGTGCAAGACCCGACATAATCGCCAGTTGGATGAGTTGATAAAAAGCAGTGGAATATTTGAAACGGGTATTTTCAAACAATATATTTTTTTCATCTACAATGACATTATTGAATTGAGTTGTACCACTGGCCGTCAGTACTTGACCAAAGCCGTTCCAATCATCAATTACTGTGAGCCCTGACGATTTTTTTGAAACAATAATCGAGGCTGAATTTCCGTCGAGATCTTGAATACCCACATCAATCCAATCTGCATAAAAACTGCCTGTGGTGTAATATTTCTGACCATTCAAAATGAGGTCACCATTTTCATTTCTAGAAATATGCGTATTAAAATGATCGATAGATTCATTGCCTCCTTCAGACCATGCACTGCCTATGGTTTCACCCTTTGAAAGTTGTTTTATCCAAAAGTTTTTAAAATCTTGATTCGAACTTAATAAAACATCTTCGATAAAACCAAAATGAACGCGTAAAACTTGAGGTAAATTAGCATCTGCCTCTGCAAGTTCAATCAAAAGTGCAAATAGCTCAGGAATACTGGCATCAAAACCATGTGCAGATTTAGGTAAGCGTAAACGCGTAAACCCCGCGTCTTTTAACCATTGAATTTGTTCAAATGCCAAAATGTGATTTCTCTCACGATGTAGTGTGGAGGTTTTAATTTTCTTGAAAATAGGTCGAAAGTGAGACGCTAATTCATCATAACGCTGGCTTGGGCCTTGTCCCCAAACGTGATTGATCTGGCTAGAATTTTCATTTTGTTGATGTTGTAAATTTGTTTCGATGTGGGGTTGATTCAGTGTAGTCATAAATGTTCATAAAATTAAAATAATAATAATTCAGTATTGATTTAATAGAGATATTTTTGAACCAATAATAATGAATATTTAAATACATAGATAATATAAGAATTAAAATAAAAAAATTATTAGATTTTATTTGAATATAAAAATTTATTTAAAAGTATAGATGAATAGCTGTCTCTTATACACATCT
>JAHLFF010000355.1 GCA_018883945.1 Candidatus Acinetobacter avistercoris | reverse complement strand
CTGTATAAATATTTAATCTGCGGTTAGTTTTTATATTTCATTAATATTTGATGGGCTGGATGGCCTGAAGGCGTCAGCTCTATTAATCTTTCTACGGCATCAATCGCGTCTGGATATCGCGCAATATGTTTAAGCAACACATCAGTTTCATTGGCTTTAAAAATAGCAGCACTTAAACGAGATTCCATACAGTCCCGCCAAGAACATAAAAATGGACTTTCTGTCTTTGCCAGCATAACACCACTACAAATTTTCAATGCGGTTTCGATATACGCTGAATCTAAGGCTTGTTCTGCCTGTAAAAAATCAGCTTCGACATGCGCCAGTATTCGATACGGTCTTGAACCTAACATACCGCCTAATATATCTCTGAGTTGAGACATTTCAGCTTTTAAAGTTCCCATACTGACTTTTCGCTCACCATATAAAGCTTGATGTAAAGTATCTAAGGTTAAACCTTGCGGACACAGAGTCAAAATCGTCAAGATTTCAATCTGTCTTGGCGTTAATATCAGGACTTTATTATTGAATAAAACTTGTGGCACTCCAAAAGCACGGATATACAATTGCTGTGTTTGGTACTCCAACAAAGCGTTTTGAATAATAGCGGCACAGCGTTCTGCTGCCAATAAGCCCAAACTATTATGATTTTTCCAAACAGTCGATAAATCAATTACGCCCAATACATGCTTTGAATAAGGATCAATAATCGGTGCTGCATAGCACACCCAATCATGGATTGAACTCATATAATGTTCATTGGAAAAAACACAGCTCGATTGTTGTGTTTTCAAAGTCAGCGCCAACGCATTTGTTCCTACAAACTCTTCACGCCATTGCCCTCCCTCAATAAAATGTACATTTTCGGCTGCACTACGCATTTGACGACTTGAAGCACTCCAAACGATGGTACTTGAGATATCTCCAACGGCAACCACCATCGATGATTGTTGAGCGATATGCTTTAACTGATCCGCACAATTATTTAAGGCATGTTTTAAAGCTGTCTCATGAACAGTTGAATGATCAATGATTGGAGCAGCCAAACGATCCTTGGGAATTTCCGCTAAAGTTGAGCGCTTCCATGAGTTTAAAATACTCATTCCGATTTGTTTTGCTTGCACAGTCGAATTCGTAATTTTATCTCTCAGAAGATCGATTTGTTTTCTTTGCTCTATTAATTTTTGCATTCTTATCTTCCTTATTGTTTCGACTATTCCTTGACATACATCCGCTGTATTCAAATCGGTTGTAAATATTTGTCTACCGCTTGTAAACCTTCATCATTCCAACCTTTATCCAACCTTATAGTGGTTATGCTAATCAAATATTGTACAGATGTACCTTATACTAAAGCTGTAGATGCTTTTTATAAATCCAATAAGCAAAGGAAGAATTGACATGCGCTACGTAGATCCAAATCAAACAGGTTCAAAAGTTCAATTTAAAGCTCAATATGAAAATTTTATTGGTGGAAAATGGGTTGCACCAGTCAAGGGTGAATATTTTGATAATATTTCTCCCGTAGATGGAAAAGTGTTTAGCAAGGTTCCTCGTTCATCTGCTGAGGATATCGAACTTGCTCTAGATGCTGCACATCAGGCAAAAGCGCAATGGGGTAGCACCTCCACAACTGCGCGTTCAAATATACTGTTAAAAATCGCTGATCGTTTAGAAGAGAATTTAGAGCTACTTGCTGTGGCTGAAACATGGGATAACGGTAAACCTATTCGTGAAACTTTGGCGGCAGACATTCCGTTGACCATTGATCATTTTCGTTATTTTGCAAGTTGTATCCGCGCTCAAGAAGGCGGGATCTCAGAAATTGATGAAGATACCATCGCCTATCATTTTCACGAACCCTTAGGTGTTGTGGGTCAAATTATTCCATGGAACTTCCCTATCCTCATGGCTGCTTGGAAATTGGCTCCAGCCTTGGCTGCAGGAAACTGTATTGTATTAAAACCTGCTGAGCAAACGCCTGTCAGCATTCTGGTTCTAGCCGAACTTATTCAAGATATTTTGCCTGCGGGCGTATTGAATATTGTGAATGGTTATGGTGTTGAAGTGGGTCGTCCATTAGCGACTAACCCACGTATTGCAAAAATCGCATTTACAGGCTCAACGGCGGTTGGGCAAATGATTATGCAGTACGCAACCGAAAATATTATTCCTGTAACTTTGGAGCTTGGTGGTAAATCTCCAAATGTTTTCTTTGAAGACATTATGGACAAAGATGATGAATACCTTGATAAAGCACTCGAAGGCTTTGCGATGTTTGCATTAAACCAAGGTGAAATTTGTACCTGCCCTTCACGTGCTTTAGTTCAGGAGAGTATCGCTGACCGTTTTCTAGAAATGGCTGTTGAACGTGTTAAGCGCATCAAAACAGGTCATCCGCTTGATACAGAGACTATGATTGGTGCTCAAGCTTCACAAGAGCAACAAGATAAAATCTTAGGTTGTATTGCCACAGGTCGTGCTGAAGGTGCGAAAATTCTCACTGGTGGTGAAGAACGACATGAAGTCGGTACAGGTTTCTATATTGAACCAACGATCTTCAAAGGTACCAATGACATGAAAACCTTCCAAGAAGAAATTTTTGGACCAGTACTGGCTGTTGCCACATTTAAAGATTTTGATGATGCCATTAAGATCGCCAATGATACGATTTATGGGCTAGGTGCTGGAGTTTGGTCGCGTTCTGCACATACCTCTTATCGCGCTGGTCGTGCCATTCAAGCTGGACGCGTATGGACCAACTGTTATCATATTTACCCTGCGCATGCAGCGTTTGGTGGATATAAGAAATCAGGGATTGGCCGTGAAAACCATAAGATGATGCTTGATCATTATCAACAAACTAAGAACTTGTTGGTGAGCTACTCAACCAAAGCGATGGGCTTTTTCTAAGCTCAAATGCTTGATAGAGCGAATTAATCCTTGAGTCGGCTAAGGTGCAATAATTTTCATGCACCTTAGTTTGTCTCAATAATGTTTGTCTCAATCAATTTATATAATCTGTTTTATATCATTAGGTTTATAAAATCAGTTTTATAAAATTTTTAACGAAGCACTTTAAATCTGAGTCAATCTTATCTGACTCACTCAATTACATGTGATACAGCTTTTAGTGCTTGAATCATTAAATTTTTTATTGTTTAGAGATCACCATATTTTTCAAAGACCATAAATTTTTCAAAAATCACATCAAGATTCAATGTTCAAAATGAGTAGCGTTTAGTCAGACATTGTCTAATCAAAAAATATTTAGACGGAATTTTTAAGTTTAGTTTTTTTATTGATTGAATTTAACCAACAGATTAAACGAAAAAATAATTTTTTATTTCAAATAATTAATCCTAAAAATCAAATTGATTTCGTTAAAAGAAATAAAGTCTAGGATCTCGATGATTCTAGAATCAGCATCAGTCTTGATCCTCAAACTGGTACTGAAATTGCTTATCAGCATGGAGCACAGACAACTAGAATATTAAGGAGCGCCAAATGTCAGACTCTAATCATGATCATTCAGCAGATGCAGCTTCATCCACTCAACAGGAATATTTTGCAAAGCGACAACTTAAACAAGGCGCTGTAGGTTGGCTACTTCTCGTTGGCTTGGGCGTTGCTTACGTTATTTCAGGTGATTTTGCAGGATGGAATTTTGGCTTAGCCCAAGGTGGCTGGGGCGGTATGTTTATCGCAACCCTTGTCGTGGCCATTATGTATCTTTGCATGTGTTTATCGATGTCCGAAATGGCGACGATGCTCCCTACCGCAGGTGGGGGTTATAGTTTTGCTCGTACCGCATTTGGCCCTTTAGGCGGTTACCTTACAGGCACCGCGACCTTAATTGAATACGCGATCGCACCTGCTGCTATTGCCTGCTTTATTGGTGCGTATTGTGAAAGTTTATTTGGCGTTGGTGGATGGATCATTTATCTGATTTGCTATTTAGTCTTTATGGGAATTCATTTAAAAGGTGCAGGAGAAGCACTTAAAATTATTTTTGTAATCACTGCGATTGCAGCTGTCGCCCTGTTTGTCTTTATTATTGCAATGGCGCCGCATTTTAATAGTGCCAATCTATTTGATATCGCCGTCACAGAAAATACAGGCGCAAGCTCATTTTTACCTTTTGGCTATATTGGTATTTGGGCAGCCGTACCTTATGCGATCTGGTTCTTTTTAGCCGTTGAAGGTGTGCCCCTTGCTGCTGAGGAAGCCAAAGATCCTACAAAATCTGTACCCAGAGGATTAATTGGATCAATGCTCATTCTGGCTGCTTTCGCACTGCTTATTTTATTTTTAGGTGCAGGCGCTGCAGGTGCAAATCTACTGAAAGACTCAGGTGCGCCTTTGGTAGATGCATTAATTGCTGTCTATGGACAAAATACGTGGCTCGCCAGTTTTGTAAACTTTGTTGGACTTGCAGGATTAATCGCGAGTTTTTTCTCGATTATTTATGCCTATTCTAGACAAATATTTGCCCTATCCCGTGCAGGATATTTACCCACTGCATTATCACTGACCAATAAAAACAAAGCCCCTTATCTCGCCATTATTATTCCTGGAATTTTGGGTTTCCTCTTATCACTTACTGGTGAAGGTGATTTATTAATTCTGATGGCCGTCTTTGGTGCCACTATTTCTTATGTATTGATGATGCTATCTCACATTAAATTACGTTTGAGCCGTCCAGAATTACACCGCCCCTATAAAACACCAGGTGGCATTATCACCTCAAGTATCGCATTGGTTCTTGCATTAATTGCTGTAGTGGCTGGCTTTGTGGTTGATCCAAAAGTTTGGTTTATGGCCGCAGGCATCTATGTGGTGTTTATTGCCTACTTTGTTTTTTATAGCCGTCATAAATTAATACAAGGCACGCCTGAAGAAGAGTTTGAAGCGATTCGACAAGCTGAAAAAGAGCTTTAACACGATTTAAAGCGAGAACATTATTTAAAGAGAAGGATGCTGAAATGTCATACAAAACATTAATTGCACAGCAGAATTATGTATTTTCAGATTTAAAAACGCTGATGGCAAAGGCTACTCCGCTAAGATCTGGAGATGAACTTGCAGGAATAGCCGCAGAAAATGCAACTGAGCGCGTTGCTGCTCAAATGGCATTGGCAGACGTACCTTTAAAGAACTTTTTAAATGAGACGCTCATTGATTATGATCAAGATGAAGTTACGCGATTAATCATCGATGAGCACCAAGAAAATTTATTTGCGCCTATTTCTCACTTTACCGTCGGTGATTTTCGTAATTGGCTTTTAAGTGAAGATGCCAATACTGAAAAATTACAAAAACTGGCGATGGGATTAACGCCTGAAATGGTGGCTGCCGTAAGTAAAATCATGCGAAATCAAGATTTGATTTTGGTCGCCAGTAAATGTGAAGTGGTGACAAAATTTCGAAATACGATTGGTTTAAAAGGCCATCTCTCCACTCGCTTACAACCCAACCATCCCACTGATGACTTACTTGGAATTTCAGCCAGTATCTTAGATGGTCTCATGTATGGCAATGGCGATGCCGTCATCGGAATCAATCCAGCCACAGACAATTTGCAAAACTTGTCTGAACTGTTGAAACTCATGGATCACGTTATTCAAAGCCATGATATTCCAACGCAGTCTTGTGTTTTAACCCATATCAGTTCTGGTATTCAATTGGCTGAAAAAAATATTCCAATTGATTTGATGTTCCAGTCCATTGCAGGCACACAACGTGCCAATGAAGGTTTTGGAATATCTCTAGCGCTGCTCCAAGAAGGGTATGAGGCCACGCTCGCACTTAAGCGTGGCACAGTGGGTCAAAATGTGATGTATTTTGAAACGGGTCAAGGCAGTGCACTCTCCAGCAATGCGCATCATGGCGTAGATCAGCAAACCGTTGAAGCACGTGCCTATGCTGTGGCGCGTAAATATAATCCTTTATTGGTTAACACCGTAGTGGGCTTTATTGGGCCTGAATATTTATATGATGGCAAACAGATTATTCGTGCGGGTTTAGAAGATCATTTTTGTGGAAAGCTTTTAGGTTTACCCATGGGTTGTGATGTTTGCTATACCAATCATGCCGATGCAGATCAAAATGATATGGATGTACTACTCACCTTATTTGGTACCGCAGGTTTAAATTTCATCATGGGTATTCCGGGTTCAGATGACGTGATGCTGAACTATCAAACCACCTCTTTCCATGATGCCTTATATTTACGCCAACTTTTAGGCTTAAAACCTGCACCAGAGTTCGATGCATGGTTGGCTCAACAAGGCATATTTAAGCAGCAAAATAATCATATTGAATGGGCAGATCAGATGCCATCGAATTTTTCTAAACTGTTGGCCTAGGAGCAATAAATGAATCTTATTCCAAATGATACATTTGAAAATACGCCTCATAGCGATCCTTGGGGAAAACTCAAACAATTTACTGATGCTCGTATTGCGATTGGTCGCGCAGGTTGTAGTATTCCAACACGTCCCCTGCTTGATTTTCAATTGGCACATGCTCAAGCGCGTGATGCTGTCTATCAAGAATTAGATGTTGAAAAGCTCGAAAATGAATTAAATCAAGCTCACTTAGAGACTCTCTGTGTGCAAAGCCTCGCGACTGATAAACAGCTTTATTTAAAACGACCAGATTTAGGCCGTTTTTTAGATGATGAATCTAAACACGTTTTATCGGAATATCAAAAAAACCATAAAAACAATGCGAAATATGATGTTTGCATCGTGATTGGTGATGGATTATCTGCATTGGCCATTGAAGAAAACGCGATTGCATTTATTCACTCTTTAACAGAATTTATTCATGCTGAAGATTGGTCACTGGCGCCTATTGTGATTGCAAAAGGTAGCCGTGTTGCATTGGGTGATGAGGTTGCAGAAATATTTAATGCTAAAATGTTGGTCATGCTCATAGGCGAACGTCCAGGACTCAGTTCTCCAGACAGTATGGGAATTTACTATACTTGGGAGGCTAAATCAGGTTGTTTGGACTCAAAACGCAACTGTATTTCTAATATTCGCCCTCCTGGATTAAGTATTCCTATTGCAACTCAAAGGCTGATGAATTTGATGCGACAATCTAAAATACTGGGATATTCAGGGGTGAAGCTCAAAGATGAACATCAAGTTGAAAATATTCAAACTGATACAACCCAGAAACTATTATTTTAAGCGGTGCTTTTAAACTGAAAGCAAAGCATTAGATCTCTTTCATAAGTCAAAAAATGATCATTGAGTGGGCATAAATAGATAGGTAAAAATCCCTTCTCCCTTTGGGAGAAGGTTAGGATAAGGAAATATTTATGATGAGTGTATTGTATGAATAATAACTTTTGAAAAGAAGTCTATTATATTACGCAATTAAAAACCCAATATTAAATGATCAATATTGGGTTTTTAAAGATTATGTATTTAAACACTGAGTTTTAAACATTGAATTTTAAAGCTTGAATTTTAAACCTTGGTTTTTAAATATTAGATATTTTACACATCAAGCTTTAAAGCGTTATGCTTTTAATGACTGCATATCAATGACAAAACGATATTTCACATCACTTTGTAACATGCGCTCATAGGCTTCATTAATATTTTGCATATCAATCATTTCGACATCAGACACAATATTATGTACACCACAGAAATCCAATAACTCTTGGGTCTCTTGAATTCCACCAATCAATGAACCCGCAATAGATTTACGCCCCATAATCATCGGCACAGAATGAGCGCTGATTTCACCTAAATACCCCACAAGAACAATCGTCCCGCTCAGAGCCAACGTCGGAATATAAGGTTTTAAGTCATGGTCATAAGGCACAGTATCAATAATCAAATCAAATTGGTTTTTAGCCTTTTTCATTTGATTTTCATCTGTAGATAAAACGATTCGATCCGCTCCGAGTGCTCTAGCATCCGCTTCTTTACTCGCTGATCGCGTAAACAGCGTGACTTCTGCACCTAATGCATGGGCTAACTTAATCGCCATATGACCTAATCCACCTAGGCCTACCACAGCAACTTTAGATTTTGGTCCTACTTTCCAATGACGCAATGGCGACCAAGTGGTAATTCCAGCACAAAGCAAAGGTGCTACTGCTTTCGTATCTAAATTTTCAGGAACCTTCAGCACAAAGTCTTCACTGCTAATAATAGTTTGAGAATATCCACCGTATGTCATGGTTTGATCATGACGATCTATACTGCCATAGGTCCCCGTATTGCCTTGTTCACAATATTGCTCAAGACCTTGATGACACGCTGAACATGTACGGCATGAATCCACCATACAACCAATGCCTACAAGCTCACCCACTTGAAACTTAGTTACAGCAGAACCGATACTTTTCACGCGCCCGACAACTTCATGACCCGGTACGATTGGATAACGACTAAAGCCCCAATCATTCCGCGCTTGATGCAAATCTGAATGACACACACCGCAATATTCAATGTCAATGATGACATCATCGGGTCTAGAAACTCTTTGCTCAAATTTGAATGGAACTAATGGGGTCTGAGCATCCATAGCAGCATAAGCCAAAACTTGTTGTGTCATCTTGAATTCCTTATATGAATAACATCTATACGCAAATGCTCTTTTATAAACAGATACTTTTTTCTTGGTGAGAACTTTCTAAAAACTCAATCATTCAAATAGCTTGACTCAAAATTCAAAATTCAAAATATTCGAATATTGACGATCTTGGAATACTCTTTCGAATCAAGAAACGTATTCACTACAATCAATACATCAAATAGCGATGCTTAAAAGGTAGATTCTGAGTCTGCAAAGCTAAGTTCTGAAAAAGTCATTTTTGAGAAACTAAATATATTTATAGCGCATTATTTTTTAAAGCCATGTCCACAAAGTGTAAATGATCAATCCCCCAATATAGTTCATCTCGTACAAAGAAACTTGGCGCACCAAATACACCACGCTCTAGAGCTTCTTCCGTGAAAAATTTCAGCTCATTTTTAACTTTTTCATCGTCTAACCAGATTTTGACTTGTTCAGCCTCTAAGCCTAACTCAACCAGCACAGCAGTTAACTCCGAGACATCGTTTAAATTACGTGGATATCTAAACATCGCATTGAATAAACCCGTCAGCACATCATGAAAATGCTCAGGTGCAAACAATTGTACTGCGGTCACTAAACGCATTATCGAAAGTGTATTGATGGGGAAATTCGGATTCATTCTAAAAGGAATATCCCATAATAAACTCCAACGGCGCATATCAATCATTGAATATTGCGCTTTTTCAGGTACAGAGATCGGACTTAAATTATTTGTTGATTTGAATACTGCACCCAATAACATGGGCTTATAAATAATCTCTGCTTGATTTTCTTTGGCAATTTTCTGTAATTGATAAAAACCTAAATAACTATATGGACTGCCTAAATCAAAATAAAATTCGACGATGTTCATTTTATCCTTCCTGATAATATTCATTTTTCAAAGTTATCTTTCATTCTTAAAGCTCTTTTCACTTTTAAAGCGTTATGCACTTTTTAAAGCTATATTCGCTTTTAAAATTTATGTGCAGTTAGGGAGCCATATTTCGATACATTTAACTTTGAGTTTTCCATTTATTAAATACAATTTTAGTCCTTTGGACTTAGCTTACCATTGTTCCATCCATGGCCTAAGATCCAGCTCGTGTGTCCATGCGTCACGGGGTTGTTGTGAAATATTCCAGTAATTTTCTCCAATATGTTTTGGATTTAAAATACCGTCCTGCTGTTTTTTCTCATACATTTCTGGAAATGTCGTTTGAATAAAGGCTGTGTCAATTGCGCCATCAACCACTACATGAGCAACATGAATATTTCGCGGCCCTAACTCACGCGCCATGCTTTGTGCCAATGCGCGTAAGGCATGTTTTGCCCCTGCAAATGCCGCAAAATATGCTGATCCACGGAGTCCTGCAGTAGCTCCTGTATAAATGATCGTTCCTCTTTCACGAGTCACCATTCGCTTAGCCACTTCTCGACCAGTGAGGAAGGCACTAAAGCAAGCCATTTCCCAAATTTTAAAATATTTGCGTGAGGTTTCTTCTAAAATACTACAGGGCACATTTGCACCAATATTAAAAACCATGACCTCAATCGGCCCAATCTCTGATTCAATCTTTTCAATGAGCTCAATCACTTGATCTTCTTTACGCGCATCGGAACCAAAACCGAACGCCTTACCCCCTTCCTGCTCGATTTCTTTAATCACAGGAATCAACTTATCGGCATTACGTCGTGTCATGCAGGTGATGTAACCACCGCGCGCAAATCTCTTTGCAATTTCACTTCCAGTGGCATCTCCAGCCCCGATGATCAGTGCAACTTTTGCCTGATTATTATCTGTATTCTGTATTTCGCTCATTAAGATCCATATCCTTGATGATCAACATTCTTTCAAAAAAACGTGTTAAATCTATATTTAAAAATTTAATACGGTCATTTTTCAATGAAGAAAGAAGTCTATTTGAATGTTTGGCTTTCACCCTAAAATCCCTTTATCACTCGGTAAGCTTAGTATCATTTGATCCGCTTAGCTCAAACCGATCATGATAATCTACAGCATATCATGTGTGCTGATCATAAATTGTTATGGATGCTCAGTAAGATTTAAAGTTATAAACTCAATGCAATGAGATCATTCATCCTATTTTTGTGCTTCATTCATGAAGCGTTTCTCTAACGAAAATATCAATATTTATCAAGTGATCAGTAATTTTTCTGAATTCATATTGATAGGATTCGATTTAAATAATTGGTTTTCGATAATCTGTTTTAATAGATCTCTTTTATCAGTCAAAAATGTTCATTAAGTAGCCATAAATGATAGGTAAAAATCCATTCTCCTATTGGTAGAAGGTTAGGATGTGGGAATACTCATGATGAGTGTGTCGTGTGAATAATGACTTTAGAAAGAAGTCTAACACTTCGATTTTAATTCTTTGTTTTAAGTGCTTTTTTTGAGTATTTTATTTTAAGTACTTTATTTTTAAGTCCTAGGCTTTCAATGCTTATATTTCAGTACTGGTTTTATACAATTAGATTTGATGAAATCGATTTACAGCACTGAGTATGAATTTTATCAGCCATCCCGAAGAATGGCTGACTCGGTTTAGTTTATAAAGCACCGTTACCCAAGACCAGTCCTTCACGACGAGGGTCGACGCCACCTGCATATTTTTTCTGCTGATTGATTGCGACCTTCATAATTGTTGAAATCCCACTTGATTGAGCCGCTTGATTCACTACATGCCCCTTAGACTGTAACTCAGTTACCAAAGCTAAAAGATCTAATGTTGGATTCGAACTGTCAATATTCGTGCTTAGGCTATTCGTTGCACCAAAATTCACCAGCGATGTAGCCTGCTGTACATCCATATTCCAATCCAATATTCCAACCAGTGATTTCACAACAAACTGGATAATCGTTCCACCACCAGGTGAACCCGTTGCAATATAGAAGTCACCCAGTTTTGTACCTTTAAACACTAAAGTCGGTGCCATCGTACTTCTAGGACGTTTATTAGCTTCTATACGATTCGCGACCAAATTACCTTTAGCATCCGTTGGGTTTATTGAAAAATCAGTCAACTGGTTAGACAGTAAAAAGCCATCTACCATGTGGAATGAACCCATACTTGACTCTACCGTCGAGGTGACTGAAGCAACATTTCCATAGCTGTCTACGATCGTGAATTGAGTCGTCCCATATTCAGTCGTGGTGTCTTTTCCAGTAACCAGATTAAAATCACCTGCTGGCGCTATACCCATCGATTTATCAGGATTAATCAGAGATGCACGTTGTTTCAGATAGTTTTTATCGAGCAAACTGTTGATACCCTGAGCAGGTAAAGGCACAAAATCAGTATCAGCTACATATTGATCTCGATCTGCGTAAGCCAAACGCTCTGCCTCTGCAACCAAATGAACACCCATCGCATGTGGAACGCCACCTTCATTTTCAACGTTTTTAGGTGGATATTGCGATAAATCAAAATTTTCTAAAATTCCCAATGTTTGAGCAACGGCTATTCCTCCAGAAGATGGCGGTGGCATACTACAAATCAAATAAGCATTTCGATAGGTTTTACAGATCGCTTCGCGCTTCTTGGCTTGATAACTTATTAAATCATTTGTCGTCATTAAGCTTGGCGTAATAGGCGTTTTATTTTCGTCATCTCCAATCGTTTGACCAGCCTTCGCGACAATATTCTGCGCTATTTGTCCTGTATACATTGCATTAGCCCCTTCATTTGCGAGCTTTTTTAAGGTATCACCATATGCTGTATTTTTGAGAATCTCTCCTACAGCATAGGGTGTACCATCCGCTTTAAAATAAGTTTGAACTGCATTTTTATCTAAAGATAAGTTCTTCGAATTGAGTTGAATCGCGTCTGCTAAACGCCCTGAAACAGCAAAACCATTACTCGACAATGTAATAGCACCATTAAACAACTGATTCCATGCTAACTTCCCATGTTCCGAATGTGCCATTTCAAACATTCGCATGACACCTGGGACGCCAATCGATCGACCGCTACGGCGTGTAGTCGGTACAGGCGCTAAAGAATTGGCATCTGCTTGATCTTGTCTCACTAAGTAGTAGGACGTTGCAGCTGCTGGAGCCGTCTCACGTCCATCATAGGCAGTGACTTTATTTGCTTTTGCATCGTAGTACAACATAAAGGCACTACCCGCAATGGTACTAGATTGTGGTTCTACTAATCCCAATACCGCTTGTACAGCAATTGCTGCATCTATTGCTGTACCACCAGATTTCAAGATTTCACAACCCGCTTTGGTAGCTAATGGCGTGTTGGCAACCACCATGTATTGATTTGAATATTTAGTTTTAAGTCCTAAGCGATATCCTGATGCTGGCTCTGGAAATGCTGGATCTCCCATTTGATTCGATCCTACAAC